>JABCNW020000045.1 GCA_013333945.2 Propionibacterium sp. | reverse complement strand
TCGCGATGCTCAGGTTTCGAACACTGCTCTTGCCACGCCCGATTCCTGTAGCTGGCAGAACAACGAGTCCCATGGCGGCCGCCCGCAATACGGAGGGTTCGGCCCTGCACACCAGTACGAACAACGCCACTCCCCCGGCAGCGACACCTCGAATCGCCCAGCCGCGAACCCCCAAGGACCTCACAACGAGCAGCAGCACACCCAACACCAGTGTTAGATTCGAGCCACTGACGGCGAGCAGATGGCTCAGTGATGTGGCTCGGAAGATCTCAGTGAGCTCCTTAGTGATCCCACTGCGATCACCGACCACCAAGGAAGGCACCAGGGCAGCCTGTTCAGGCGGCGAGTGGGAGGCGGCTTCACGCAGCCCCGCATGAATCGTACTGACGAAGGCGTTGAACACATCTGGGGCCCGCACCTGGCCGGAGATCCTGCTCACCCGCACGACGAAAGCCTCTTGGGATTCTGGTTCCGAGGCACCGAGCCGTCCCAGAACCCGGTGGACCGCACCGGGCGCTATACCGGCCAGTTCGGTGGCCAGTTGGTCCCCGGCCAGCAGCAGAACCGGCTGCGAGGTGGTGAGGCTCTTTTTCTTCACCTCCAGCTGCAGCAGCGTGGCCCGGAGAATCGTAAGGCTGCGGCCAGAGTGTTTCACCAAGGTTGGCTCGCCTTCCAGGCGAACCAACGCAGAGGCTAGAGATTCTTCCGAAGCCCACGTGGCTGGCACACCGTCGTGAAGCCCAAAGGAGCGAAGCCCGGATGTGAGAATGGCCACCACTAGGGTACAGGCAGCAAGCCCCACCCAGACGCGCCGCACAAGCAGGACACATACCGCCAGGAACCCCGCACACCCGAGAAGCACCCCCAGTTCAGGACGCCAACCTGACGTTCCCAGCCAACAGCCCGCCCAAGCAGCAACCGCCAGCGGAGCAAGCCGCCAGTCGTGCCCGCTCACAGGGTCACCAGCGGCGACAGTTTCTCGAACAGCTTCGGCCCGATCCCTGAGACCTGCCGTAGCTGCGAGATGTTGGTGAAAGAACCATTGTCGGTACGCCACTTGATAATGGCCTCGGCTAAGACGGGGCCAACTCCCGGGAGCTCCTGAAGCTGTTGCGATGTGGCTCGGTTGAGGTTCATGAGCCTCGTCCCGGAACCTGTTGCCGCTCCTGTCGCAGGGCTGCCACCACCAGGATCCACGACCTCTCCGCGAGGCGATTCCGAGGTCCCCACTATGATCTGTTGTCCGTCTCCAACCGGGGCCGCAAGATTCAGCTCCCCGGGGTCAGCCCCCGACACCAGTCCCCCGGCGGCCTCGATCACGTCCTGCACGATGGCTCCTTCCGGAACCGATACCACCCCCGGTTTGACTACCGCCCCGAGAACGTGAACCCGCACCAAGCCGCGGCTCGCAGAGGCCTCGGGGCCCGGTGATGCGGTCGTAGTCGGGACTGGCACCACGCCTGGCGACGCAGCTGGCAGTTCCGTCGCGGAGCTTTGTCCCAGAGCGTAGATGGTCACTAACACCACACCGACCAGTAGGGCCACCACAACGATGATGTGCTCGCGACCGAGCATCACCATCCGCCGCCACCCCGTGGAAGTCTCCTGTCCGGGGGACCCAGGAGACCCTTCCTTCTCGAGTCCATCATTCCCAGGCGGCACGTCATCCGCTCGACGCGCCGCACCGAGCGGGGCCTGCCCCGATGCGACGAGCGCCAACCGTGCCCGCTCGATCTGCTGCTGCTCCGTAAGACTCCCCATGCCAACACTCTGGGCGTTTCAGAATCGGGTCCTCCACCTGTTCTCGAACCTGTTGGAAACCCAAAAAATTACCTGAATATTAACTCTGAGTTAACAAATGATTAACTTATTGACTGAGCCTAGGTCCTGGCCGGAAGGTGACCTCGGAGAGATCGACAACAGCGTCGACCACAAAACACCTGGAGTTGCTCATGATTCCATTCAGGAAACGCTTCACCGCTGGGCTGGCAGCCCTGTGTCTGGGACTTGGAACGCATCTCATGGCGCAGCCCCGGGCAGTGGCCGAACCGGTCAGCTGCACACCCACCAGCACCGTCTCGGTATTCACCTACAACGACTTCCACGGTCGGTTGGCGAACGCCGCGGCCCTGTTTACCCCCGTGGAGAAGGCCCGCGCATCCCAGGGGGACGAAAGCGTCGCACTCATCAGCAGCGGGGACGACATCGGAGGTTCCACGTTCGAGTCCATGGCCGACGACGACAACCCCACCCTGAAAGTGATGGCCGCTGCCAAACTCACCACACGAACCGTGGGCAACCACGAGTTCGACAAGGGCTGGGCCGACCTCGCGGGGCGCGTGAACTCCGCTGTGCTCGGGGTGGATCAACTCGGGGCGAATGTCTACGTCAAGGGAACCAAGCAGGTGGCCTCCCCACTCAAGGCGTATACGACCTTCAAGGTCGGGGAACTCGACGTCGCCGTGATCGGCGCCGTCACCGGGGACCTGCCCTCCCTCGTCTCCCCTGCCGGCCTCTCTGATCTGACCATCGGTGACCCCGTGGAGGCCGTGAACGAAACCGTTTCCCAGCTTCCCGAGGGAATTGACCTGATAATCGCATCCATCCACGAAGGAGCACCGAACGGAAAAGGAACCGGCGACGAGCAAGCCGCCGCCAGCCCGAATTTCCGGAAGATGTGGACGGAAATCGACCCGAGAATTCGCGTTGTAGGGGGCGGGCACACCCACCAGACCTATTCGTGGACCAACGACAAGGGACAGCTGTTCACCCAGGCCGGTTCATACGCAGCAGCTTTGAACGAACTCAAGGCCGGGGTCACCGGCGACGGCGCCCTGTGTGGGATCTCCAACACCACCATCAGGATCGACCCCAAGGCATTCGACACGAGCCTGCCACGTGTCCGGGAAATCACCGACATCGTCTCCGCCGCCACCGCCAAGGCCGATGAGATCGGCGCCCAGGTGATCGGCCGGGCAACCGAGGCCATCTCGACACCAACCGGCAACTCCGACGTCCGGGATGTGGAGTCCCCCATGAGCAACATGGTGGCCCAGATGTTCCGAGAGGTGCTGGGCGGTGATGATCCGTACTTCATCGGTGTCCAGAACCCGGGCGGCACACGTGACAGCTTCGATTCCGGGAAGATCACCTACAAGGAAGCCGCGCTCGCGCTGCCGTTCGCGAACACCCTGATGACCACCCGACTCACCGGGGCCCAATTCAAGATGGTCCTGGAGCAGCAGTGGCAGCGCAACGACAAGGGCGAGATCCCCTCACGCCCGTTCCTGCGCCTGGGCCTGTCCAGCAACATCTCCTACACCTATGACGAGTCCCGCCCGGAGGGGGATCGGATCACCTCGGTCTTCGCGGGGGGCTCCCCGGTCGATCCGGAAAGGCTCTACACCGTCGGCTCCACTTCCTTCCTGATTGCGGGCGGGGACAATTTCCGGGAGTTCGCGAAGGGCACCGGGACCCGGGACACGGGGCGCGTCGATCTGGAGGCCTGGACCGATTGGGTGAAGACCCGGCAGACGCTCTCCCCCAGCTACGTCAAGCGCGGCCTGTCGTTGGTCGACGCCCCCACCGAGATCAATCGGAACGGTGGAACCGCCACCTTCAACTTCGATGTGCCGGGTGGCGACGCGAAGGCACGAGAGGGCATCGACTTCCTGCTGGGTGAGGCTGCCGGCGCATCCCCGAAGGACCCGGCCAAGGTCAGCCCGGCGCTCGTGAACACCGGCGTCGAGGTTTTCCTGGGCGATGCCAGGGTGGGCGGCGGTGCCGTGGCCGATAGCAGGGCGAAGGTCGATGTCACGCTGCCCGGCGACTGCTCCGCACCGACCGGCACCCAGCCGCTGACCTTCAAGTTCACCCCCTCGGGAACCCTCGCCCACCGACAGGTGAACATCACCGGGGACGATTCATCGTGCACCCCGGCCCCGCCGAAACCGGATCCGACGGGGACTCCGTCACCGGCCCCTGTCAGACCCGGGCTCCCCAGGACCGGTTCGTGACGAAGCGGAGGGGACGGGAGGAATCCCGTACCCTCACCCTCGCCGCCCGATCAGCGCGCACGGCGCGGGTAGCGCCTGCCGTTGAGCCAGGCGCCCAGCCAGGTGTGCCGAACCAGTAGTTCATAGGTGATCAGCAGGACCGCAGTGGTGATGACCCACGTGACCAGGAGCTTCACCGGGACCGGCCATCCCAGGTCGGCCAGCGGGATCTCGAACAGCACCAGCAGCGGCAGGTGAACCAGGTACATCCAGTAGGAGGCATCCGCTAGGTAGCGGATCCAGGTGTGTTCCCGGTCCAGGAACCGCACCGCAGCACCCAGCAGACCGAAACCGAGCAGCCAGCCCGCCAGAGCGACGGCGACCATCAGCGCTTCCCGCGGCACGCCCGGGAGCCACACGACAACCGTCGCGATGAGGCCCAGCACGAGCATCGGGAGCCAGAGCCCGGCGATCCGTCGCATGGATCCCGGGGATGCGTGCAGGAACCAGCCGGTCAGGAACGCCCCAAGGTAACCGAGAGTCGACGCCGCTTCCGGGACTATGGTGGTCGGGGCGATGATCCCACCCGCCGGTTCCCCACCCTGGAGCAGCAACGCTGCAACGAAAACCAGGGCCGGGAGGAGAACACCGGCCGGGTGAGACAAGATCTCACCAATCCGAGCAGCGGCCCGCCCGGCGCGCGCCGCACCCAGAAACCGGAGCAACACGGCCCGGGCGAGAAGCACCAGGGTGGCGATCTCGAACAGCACCAGCAGGAACCAGAGCTGCCCCGGGGTGAACATCATCAGAGGTGAGGTCGGCTCCGAGGCCATCGGTGCCGGCAGGCCTCGAACCGAGGCCCCGTACATCGCGAGGAGACCAAGCGGAATGACCGTGAAGGGCCAGAAGACGACGGCAGGCAGCAGGATCCGCTTCGCGCGATCCGAAAATAGCTGCCGGACCCACGCCGTAGGGTGACCATCCGCCCAAAATAGCCCGCCAACAGCATGAACAACGCCATCCGGAACAGGTGGATCGTGCCGGATACCCACAGGGCGACGATGCTGCGCTCAGAGTCGTTGATCATCCAGACGATGTCAGTGAAGGGTAGCAGCGAGTGCAGGACTATGCCGAGCAGCAGGACGCCGGAACGGACGGCATCGAGGCCGTGGAGACGTTGCGGGACGGTATCGCAACGAGCGGCGCCGGGTTCGTGAAGGCAGTTTTCGGTGGTCATGGTTCGAAGTTACGATTCCGGATTCACCTCCACCATCGTCCGATCGGTGGATGGCGGTTTCCTCCACATTCCCGGGACAATGGTCCGGTGGAACGCTACGAGAGCCCGATCATGATCCGGGCGACACGCTGGGGGCCCTTCGTGCTGCTCACCGTGTCGGTGATCATCGGCTGGGCCCTGACGGGCCAGCTTATCGACCCTGGGGGGATGCTCGTCTCTTTGTGCCCCACCGTCCTGATCCTGCTCGGTCGTGTGCTCGTGATAGTCCGCACACCTTCCAGGGAAAGCCGTGCTGCACTCGCTTTCGTGGCGGGTAATCTGATGCTTGCCCTGGCGGCCTCCCTGTTCAACCCGTTCATGTGCATCTACGTGTTCTCGAGCTATCCGGATGTCGAACGCTTGGTCACAGGCTCCTTTCGGGTGCCCGCCACCATCGCCACAGGGCTGGTGATCGCGGTCGGGCAGGCCGGTGGAATCCCCGGGACCTCGGCTACTCCTTGGCTTTTCCCGTTGCTGGCCCTGGTGAACATCGGGATAGCCTTCCTCATGCTAACCCTGAGCCGGGAACGCGAACGTCAGGTGCGGATCCGGGAGGAGACAGCCGAGCGGCTAGCGAAGGCCAACGCGGCCAACCTGGTCCTACACGAGGAATTGATGGCGCAGGCCCGCCAGATGGGTATCGACCAGGAAAGAGCGCGATTGTCGCGCGAGATCCACGACACCGTGGCGCAGGGATTAATCGGTGTAATCCGCCAACTGGAAGCACTCCCCTCCTCCTTGGATGACCTCACCCGAGAAAGGGTCCGGCGAGCCGAACAGGTGGCGCGGGACTGCCTCACGGAGGCCCGGCGGGCAGTACAGGCCCTGGCACCACGCCAGTTGGATGGCGAACCCCTTCCTGATGCCCTGCACGAAATCATCAGGGGCTGGGGACGGATGAACCGTATCGTCACTGAACTCGATGCCGACAATTCCCCCCCCTCCTCGCCGCACGACGGGGTGCTAGTCCGCGTCGCCCAGGAGTCCCTGGCCAACATCGCCCGGCACAGTGACGCCGGTCGGGTGTGGGTGCGCCTCGACGGCACGCCGACCGGGCCACGGATCCGTATCACCGATGATGGTGTCGGCTTCACGCCCGTCTTTGTAGCCGGGCACGGGCTTTCCGGCATGCGTGATCGCCTCACAGAGATCGGCGGCACTCTGAGAGTGGACAGCGCGCCGGGGAAGGGATGCACAGTGACAGCGGTAGTTCCCTCATGACCCTCCGTCTAGTGGTGGCGGACGACCACCCAATCGTCAGGGACGGCCTCGCCGGGATATTCGCCCTGGAGGAAGACATCGACGTGGTCGGGCAGGCCGGGAGCGGCCCCGAAGCACTTGCCGTGGTGGCTGAACACGATCCCGACCTGGGGCTGATGGACCTCCGGATGCCCGGCGGCGACGGATTCGCGGCCATCAGGCAGCTGCGGGAACGGGGCGGGCGCCCCCGTGTTCTTGTGCTCACCACCTACGACACGGAACGCGACATCCGCAGGGCAATGGCGGCGGGTGCCGACGGATACCTGTTGAAGGACCTACCCCGTGACCAGCTCGTGGCAGCCGTCCGGGAGTTAATGAGCGGTTCCCCCCGAGCACATGTCGCTATCTCCCACAGCTCCCAGCTGTCGCTCACCGACCGGGAGATCGAGGTATTGGAGCTGGTTGCAGACGGCCTGACCAATCGGGCGGTCGCGAGGAGGCTCGGAATCAGCGAGGCCACAGTGAAGACCCATCTGGCCCATGTCTATACCAAACTGGAGGTGCTGGACCGGGCGGCCGCGGTGCGGGAGGCCGGGGAGCGGGGGCTGGTTTGAGAACCGGCCCCCGCACCGGAGTCAGGGACGCGTGGCCTGCTCCACAAGTTCGAGGATATGAACATAGGGTTTGCCGGTCGCCCTGCCGATGCCGATCTCACAGGTGCGGTTGAGTGAGGCGTAGGCATCGAAGTGGCGGGAGTTGATCTCCGCGGCCTCCCGCTTCGCAGCCGATGCATTCAACTCCGGGTGAAGCATTCCGCGGTCACCGGCGAAGGCACAACAACCCCAGTCCAGCGGTACGTAGGCCTCGTCGGCTATGGCCTCCGCCAAACCCTTGAGCGCGTCGTTCAACCCGAGGTGGGTGGACGAGCAGGTGGGGTGCAGGGCGATGGAACCCAGGCGACGGGTCACCTTCAGGTGCGGCAGAAGCCATTCGTGGGCGAACTTGACCACATCGACGAACTGAACGGCCTTGAACTCCTCACTGGAGGATCTCGACTGCATGACGTGGAAACCCTCGGTGCAGCTGGCAGCATCCACCACAATGGGAACCGCACTGCCGCCAAGACGCTCCTCGGCCCGTTTGAGCTGGGTTTCGTATCCCTTGAGGAAACCCTTCGACTTCCACGGGGTACCGCAGCACAGACTTCCGGTGTTCAGCGTGGTCACCGGCACTCCGGCGCGTTCACACAAAATGGTGAACGCCTTGGGAACACCGCTAGCAAACATGGTCTGGATGCAGGCCGGGAGGTAGAAAGCCACCGGGGCCTCCACGTCCCGGGCCTTGAGACGCTTGCCTCCCTTGGGAAGGTCCTTCGAATACTGAGGCATAACGTCCGGGCTGATGATCTTGCGCGCCACCTTGGTGATACCCGAGGCGACCGGGGCGACGGCGTGCGCCGTGGTCATCGCGACGCTGGCGCCTTTCGTGAACGGTCCCCACGCCTTGGCGGCAGCCCCCCACACCCCGCCGAGCACGCGATTGGCCTGCTCGGCGCGCAATCTACGTACCAGGTCGCCGGTGTTGATGTGGAGGGGGCAGACTTCCCCGCACATGCCGTCGACGGCGCAGGGCTGGATGGCGTAGTAGTCGTAGTCCTTGTCGAGATCCTTCAGGAGCTGCTCATCAAGCTGCTGGGAGGCCAGTTCCCGGCGCAGCGCTATCCGCTGCCGCGGAGTGAGGGTGAGTTCGCGAGAGGGGCAGACAGGTTCACAGAAACCACACTCCACGCAGCGATTCACCTCATCCTCGACGCTGGGCACCAACTTGAGGTTCTTTAGGTAGCCCTGCGGATCGTTAGTCAGCACCACACCCGGGTTCAGGATTCCCGCTGGATCAAACAGGCGCTTGATTTCACGCATCACCTGGTGGAGTTCATCCCCGTACTGGCGAGCTACGAACGGGGCCATGATGCGCCCGGTGCCATGCTCGGCCTTGAGGTTCCCACCGTGTCCGATCACCAAATCGACCATGTCCTCGGTGAAGCGGATGTAGCGCTCCATACACGCCGGATCCGTGAAATTCTCGTTGAGCATGAAATGGACGTTGCCGTCCTTGGCGTGACCGAAGATGACAGAGTTTTCGTACTGGTGCTGTCCGAACAGTTTGATGAGCTCGGTGCAGGTGTCCAGCAGTGTCGGCACGGGCACCACGATGTCTTCGAGCAGGGCGGTCGCACCGGGATTGCGGTGTCCGGCGACCGTGGTGTACAGGCCCTTGCGGATATGCCACAGTTGGGCGCGTGTGGGTCCATGGTTGGTGGCCTGGGTGGGGCTCGTCAACGGCAAAGAGGCCAGCAAGGGCGCCACGGCTTCGATCTTGCCCTCGACCCCCTCTGCGGTGGCGTCTTGGAGTTCCAGGAGCAACGCGGCCTGGCCGGTCACGTCCAGTTCCAGGATTTCTGGAGTGGCTTCAGGAAGTGTCTGCGCCACCCTGAGCGACTGCGCATCCAACAGTTCGATGGCCGCGAAACCGGCGGCCACCAGATCAGGAAGCGCAGCCGTGGCTTCCCGGAGGGTCGGGAAGATCGCCAAGGCTGAGGCCGCGTGGGGTGCCACCGGAATGGTTCGGAAGGTGGCGGAGGCCACGAACCCAAGGGTTCCCTCGGAGCCGATCATCAGGTGCCTTGCTATTTCAAGGGGGGTTTCGAAGTCCAGGAAGGAGTTAATCCCGTAACCCATGGTGTTCTTCATCGCGAATTGGCGACGAATGATGTTCACTGAGTCCGGGTTGTCCAGGATCCGTTGACGCAGCTTCATCAGCCCCGACGCAAGTTCGGGTTCGGCCTCAGCGAATTTCCGGGCGGCGTCCGGATCAGCGGTGTCGATCCGGGTTCCGGAAGCCAGGACAAATTCCAGTGAATCCAAGGTTGCGTAGGAGTTCTCGGTGGTGCCGCACTGCATACCAGAGGAGTTGTTGGCCACCATGCCGCCGATGGTGCAGGCGATCTCGCTTGCCGGATCGGGGCCGAGTTTGTATCCGTACCGGACCAGGCGTGCATTGACAGCACGAATGGTCTCCCCAGGGGAGACTTTCACTCGACGTCCCTCGTCAAAGATCTGGATCCCGCGGAACCCTCGTCGCGAATCGACGAGGATTCCATCACCGGCGGATTGACCAGACAGGCTGGAACCGCCGGCACGGAAGGTCAGCGGAGAACCCTCACGACGAGCATGAGCGAACAGATCCAGGATGTCGTTGACGCTCTGCGGCCTTGATACCTGCATCGGAGTGAAGGCGTAATGAGAGGCGTCGTGCGCCATAGCGAGACGATCTATCGCTTCGGAAGAAAGCATCGTTGCCATACGGAAGAGACTAATTCCCTCAGACACACCCGAGAGGCAAAATTTAGGTTTCCCTAACCAATCTTTTTCTTGGGTGCGGACAGGAACCTCTCCAGCTCAGCCCGCGTCGGGGGATTCGCCCCCTGCCTGGAACAGACCAACGCAGATGCCCCCGCTCCCCAACGGAGCGCTCTTTCCACATCATCCGGTCGCTTCGCGTACGAAGCGAGGAAACCCGCCATGAAAGTGTCCCCGGCCCCCACAGTGTCGACCAGCTCAACGGCATGGCCAGGAACACGGAACTGCCGTCCATCAGGTTTGATGGCCACAGCCCCATCGGGACCGAGCGTGACGATGCACAGCGCAAGGCCGTACTCAATGCACCATGCCTCGGCGTAGGGCAGCGGGTCTGGATCGTCCACGAGCCAGCAGATGTCTTCGTCACTGGCTTTGACGATTCCGCCGCTGGCCCCTACAGCAGCAATCAGCTGTTCAACACGCTGGAAATACTCCACGCGATCAGACAGCACGCTCGGGCGTACGTTGATGTCGTAACTCAGCGACGCAGGGGTAGAGCGCACAAAGTTCAAGACGGCCCGCGCGCCTGGCCCGGAGATGGTTCCGATAGATCCAAAGTGCAGCCAGTCATTCTCCCTCAGCTCGGGGAACTCGCCTGCCCGCCAGCCGAAATTCGAGGTTTCCTGGAAGTGGAAGGTGTATGTTGCCCTGCCCTCAACGTCGAGTGAAACGACCGCCACAGATGTGGGTTCCTCCGTCTTGATCGCCACATCAGTCGCGACACCGTTGTCCTGGAGATAGCGTTCAAGCTGACGACCGAAAGCATCACCTCCCAGCCGCCCCAGAAAGTGGCTGTCCTCCCCGAGCCTCGCAAGCCCAAGAGCCGTGTTCATCGGGCCGCCACCACACAGTGCCGACCAGCGTGTCTCGGCCGAGGACACTTGCTCTCCCGGCAGCAGGTCGATGAGAGCCTCTCCGCACACAACGAAACGCATGTACCTTACTCTAGTAGTCCTTCAGAACGGCGGGAAGGGAGCTGAGGGTTTGATGGCCAGAGCCCTCAATCCCTGCAACAGTGGCAGGAGCCGGTGCTGCGGGGCAAGCTTCTCCAACTGCTCCAAGCACTCCGTCTGCTGGGCTCCTTGATTGTCGTACCAGCAGATCAGAGACAGCATCGCGAGCACCTCAGAAGCCTGCGCTTCGCTGCACATGCGTCTGGCGTAAGCGATCCTGGGACGTAGTTTGGCCGCACTGTCCCGATCAAGACGAGCCACCACATCCCCAGCTAGCCCGGGATCACCCACCAGAACCGCCAGCTGCGCCCCCTCGACAGGGAGTAGTGGCTCCCCACCAATCAGCAATCTCTCCATAAGTTCTCTGCGCTGTCCTTGACTAAGCTCAGCAACATACTCAAGGGCTGATTCCGTAAGGAACTCCACCTCTGCGGGATCCCCAGAGGGACGCACCTCGGCAATCACTTCCGCCCGGTTCCGGGCTACTTGGATCCCCAGATAGACAGCCTCAGCAGAGAGAGCCGTCGCGGCAGGATCCCATGCGAAACCCTCGGGAGGCGTCAACCCCGAAGGCGTGGCAATCCAGTAACGATCCGATGCGGCCACGAGCACATCAGTCACTGTGCCCTTGATCTCGGAGGCAAAACGCACCAATCGCTCACTGTGTTCGCCCGGGTTCTCCGTGTACCCACAGACCACAAAACTGCTGGACTCTAAGGTCCGCACCACGGCCTCAACCTGCTCGACCAGAACGGCTCCGCCCTCGTCAAGCCAGCCCAGGTCCGCGCGCGCACAGAATTCCACATGATTCTCAGATATCCCCAGCACCACGCAAGACTCCGTCGGGTGGAAACCGAGACAAATCCCGGGAACGCAGAGGAGATCCTCGTCGGTGGAGCTGCGCAGGGTGGTTCCAAAAGTGTTCACACCACCGTCATGGGGTGTTGCGCTCCGGATTCTCCATTTTCACTCGAACCGTCACGATTGTTGACAAGCAGGGCCGGTATGGTGTGAGCCACCATGAACCTTCCACAGTGGCAGAACGCTCCTCAGCAGATTCCTCCCGCCCGACAGGGACGGGATCCACGGGTGCCCTTTGGCACCCCCACATCCAACACCCTGAACACGCCCACACAGATCGAGGCCTACCAGCAGCCGCGGGGCGGGGCAGCGCGCAGCATACTGATCGGGGTCCTGGCCCTCGCCGTGGTCGCTGCCGTTCTGTTGGGCCTGCAGTCCCTCGGATCAAACCGAGGTGAGACCGCTGGAGTCCCCAGCAACGTAGCGCCATCCGCGGGCATGTCCTCGCTGGGCGCCGGAGAGAGCAAAGCACCCTTCGAAGCAAATGGCGGGGGAACTTTTGAACTCCTCTCCTCCGCCTGGACCAGCGACAACACCGTCAAGGTGCAGGTTCGCATCACCTTGAACGAGGGCTCGGCGTCCTTCGACATCTATCTGCTGTCAAGCAAGACCATGAAAAGTTACCAACCGACAAACTCCCCATCCATGCGGGTCCGATCCGGACAGCCCACGGAAATCGCCCTCGAGTTCGCTGCACCGAAAGAGACGAGCACCATCGTTCTCTCACCTGAGAACGGGAACGGTCGGGGTCTGGCTGCGTTGAAGGTCACTCCTTGACAATCATGTCGGACGCCTTGGCCGCCTTCTCGCGTTCCTCCACCGCCTCGGGGTGGTCCTTGGAGAGCATCACCACCCCGTATACCGCCACTGCGCCAGAGATGACCATGCCGGCTACAGGACCTATCCCCATTCCAGCTCCTTCACCAAGGACGAGCAACCCGAACAGGACAGCGACAAAAGGATCCACCGTAGTCATGGTCCCCACCGTGATCTCCGCGGGACCAGATGCGTAACCCTGCTGGATCATCCAGGCCCCGAGACCGTAGCAGGCGAGCATGTATCCAATGACTGCGAGGGTCGTGGGGTGGAGCAGGTGGAATTCCCCGGACTGAACCATGTTCATGGCGGCCTTCATCATGCCGGATGCCAAACCGTAGAAAATTGCTCCGACCGATGACCACATCACGGCTTTGGCCCAGGGAGCGGTCTTCTTGGCTGCGAAGAAAGAGAGCGTTGCGCAGATCACGCAAACCGCCACGAAGGACCACGTGATCGGCATGAAACCAAACTGCTTCTTCCCATTCGCAAACAGCGATGAGAACACAGTGAACCCGACCACTCCGACCACGGTCACCAGGACAGCCCGCCATACCTGATAGGAGATCCGATGGCCATGGATACGGGAGGCAAGGATCACTGACCACGGAACCGCCAGAATTCCGACCGGCTGAACGACCGCAACAGGGGCCATGGTCAACGCCCACAGGTGCAGACCGGCTCCAGCAAAAACACAGAGCAGGCCGAGCAGCCACTTGGGAATGAGGAGCAGTTTCAGCATCCCCATCAGGGTGAGACGGTTGGAGGATGCCGTGGCGTTTGGGTCGAACGTGGACTTCACACCGAGGTGCTGCAGGGTAGCTCCACTGGCGAACAGGAAGGAGGAGATCACCTGCAACGTGATGGCAAGGGGAATGCCCACGCGCGTCACCTTTCACTAGTTGACAAGAACTGCAAGGGACACCCTAGTGGGTGATTCCTCCCGAACCATCAGACCTGGGGCTGGTATCCCCCGGGAATCTCAGTCCGCGTAAACCACGACCTTATCCCCGGCACTCACCTGATCGAACAGAGAAGCGATGGCACCCTTGTCACGCACGTTGACACAACCGTGGGATGCACCGTTGTAGCCGTTCTGGGCGAAGTCAGCGGAGTAGTGAACTGCCTGCCCTCCCGAGAAGAACATGGCATAGGGCATGGGTGTGTGGTAAATCGTCGAGACGTGGTCACGAGACTTCCAACCGACAGAGAAGACCCCGTTACGAGTGGGGGTCTCGTCCGACCCGAACCGCACAGCGAGCGTCATCTGGACCTGGCCATCGATCACCCAAGCAAGCTTTCGCTGCGCCTTGGAGATGCACAGCACCCGCCCTTGGAGGCAGCGGTCATCAAGCGTCATCCCGTTTTCCTCAGGTTTCTGAGTGGGTTTGATGTTGTCCAGCTCGTTTGAGCTAGGTTTGCGGGTCATGGAATTGAGCCGATCCAGCGTGCGCTGATCCACTTCGCCCGTTACAGGAAGCTGTCGTTTGCCCTGATAACCCTTCACGGACTCGACCGTGGCATCGTCATATTCACCGTTGACGTCCGGAGCGTACCAGCCGATCTGTTTCAGCCGGGCCTGGAGATCCTTGACATTGTCCCCCTTGTCACCTTTCGCCATCAAGGCTGGGCCGGGCTTCAGAGCGTTATTCATCTCATCCTCGGTGGGTTTCCGGGTCATCGAGGTCAGGTTGTCCATCGACACCTGATCCACGAAACCGAGAACCGGAAGACCACGCTTGGCCTGAAAACCTTCTACAGCAAGCTTGGTCTTGTCATCGAAGTTTCCAGAAATTTGCCCCTCGAACCACCCAATCTGGAGGAGCCGGTGCTGAAGTTCCCGAACCTTGTCACCGCTGTCCCCTGGAGAGAGCAGGGCTGCTACGGATGCCGTTGTGGATGGCGTCGGCTGCGGCGTGGAACTGGGAGATTCACTGGGCTCGACCGATGCGGAAGTCGGCTCCGCCGAACTGGGAATGACAGGGCTACTTGCAACTTCACCCGGGGAGTCGCTCGGGCTAGTGCTTGCAGGAACTTCCTGAGTACATCCTGAGAGAAATAGAAGCGAAATCACAGGGACGACTGCAAAACGTTTCACCACCGGGCTCCTGTTTGACTTTGGACTCACGTTCTACCTTTGCTAACGGAAATCATCGTACAGCATGAGACTCACATCGTGTAGGTGTTGAGATGCCTTCTCCGTTCAAGATGATCTGGGATGGCTGCCGCAACCAAAGACCAGAATTCCTTGCCGTGGCCGGCATGTTTCAGGTGAGCCAGCTCATGCACGACCACATACTCGAGAGCGGCTACGGGAAACCTCACCAAGGCCATGTTGAGAGTGATCGCCCTGGTTCGGTGATTGCACGAACCCCATCTGGTACGCATAGCGCGATATCGGATCAGGGCTGGTTGCGGCACCCCCATGACCGGCACCCACGAGTCGAGCAGTGGCCGGGAAACGCGTTCTATTTCACTGCGTCGGAACATGGCGATGGCTCGTTCCCTGGCCACTTCACCCGCCCCCGTAATTATGAGCCGATGGCCGGCAACCCAGGCACGAGCCCGGCCTCCTCGCCCGTGCTCCACGTCGTACCATCTACCCCACAACCTGACCCTCCCCCCATCCTCGAGCCGGTCGGCCTCACGGGCTGTTTCTCGCAGCTGCTCGCGCTTCCGATCTACCCAGGGCCGCTGCTCCCGGATGAACCGACTTATCCGTCCCGACGGAACGCCGAGCGGGGCCGAAACCACCACATTTCCCCCAGGCGGAATGATCCGCAGACGGATATTCTTCATCCGTTTCCAGGTTACCGACACTGCGAGATCATCCACTTGGATCAGACAGTCTTCCACCATATATGAAACTCATTTCTGTTATCAGGATTCCTGAGGAGCGGGCAGCACAGGGCTGCGTCCGCTCAGAGTGGAGAACAACGTCCCCGTCACCGCGGCACTGACGAGGATTGCGGAGAGCATGGTCAGCTGAAACATAGCGGCCCCGACGGGGTTGGCGCCTCCGAACAGCGCGCCGATGAAAGCCCCGGGCAGGGTAACCAGGCCTGTGTTGCGAGTCTGGTCGAGGTTCGGAAGCAGGGATTCCCTCACCGCATTACGCCGGAGCCAGGTGGTTGCCTGGGACGGGGTCGCCCCCAGAGCCAGCCAACCTTCCACCTCTCCACGGTGGGCATCGAGAGCAGCCCAAATCCTGCGCGAAGTCAGGGTGACTATGCTCATGGAGTTGCCAATGACGCTGCCGGCAATGGCCACCACATGTTGGGGCGTAGGCGAGATCAACCCGACCAGGAGAGTCAGGAACAAGGAGGACGTTCCTCCCACGACGACAGAGATCACGGCATTGCGCCTGCCACCGGGCAGCACCTCTGCTCTGGAGGCTCCCGTCCAGGATGCGGTGGAGAGCATCAAGGCGATGAACCCCAGCACCAGCCAGGGCCATTGATTGACACCGCTCAGCAGCACGGAAATTGCTGCCAACTGCATCGCCGCTCGTAGAACCGCCGTGAAAGGCAACCATCGCAACGCCACCCCGTGCAGCCGCAGCAGAAGAATCGACGTGGCGACGAGTGCCAGAATCCCACCGCCGAACCGCAACCAGTCCCACACACTCACATCCGGACTGTATCGCCGCTTGCCTTCCTATCTGAGGCGTATCACGTGTGCATCTCCGATCTTGTCAAAACGTTCTGGCTGGCAGGTGAGGATGATCGTCTGGACGCTGCCCCCGACACGGTTGAGGACCGCTCCCAGACGCGTCAGGCGGTCGGGATCGGCGAACCCGAGGGCGTCATCGATGATCAAGGGTACGCCCTCACCGGGTTGGACGAGCTGTGCACAGGCTAGCCGTCCAAGCAGAGAGAGCTGCTCACGAGCTCCGCTAGACAACGACTGGAAAGGCACCGTCTCACCCGCCAGGGTGCGGGATGCAATGTCGAGCTCCGGGGTGACCTCGACCGCCAAATCCGGGCCAAAAACGAGTCGCCCAAGGGATTCAATGCGCTCCCGAAATGGCGCAACGTAGCGCAACTGGGCCTCGGCACGATGCTGATTCAGCGTCTTTCTGAGCAGGCTCACCGCATCAGCCGCATGCCGCCGGGAGGCCTGATGCGTCTCCACCTGTTCCAGCCGGGCGCGGGCCTCGAACAACCTGTCGTAGGTATCTCCAGCCAGCCGGTCATCAAGCAGCGCGGAGAGTCTGGCCAGTTCTTCATCCAGGTCCCCACGCTCCTGCACCAACCGGGTCACCACCGCACGGGCATTCCCGAGGTGGGCTTCCAGGCCGGCTGCATCAGCGAGCTCCAGTTCCTTGTCCACGGTGCCCTTTTCGGTGACGCACTTGTTGAAGGCGGCGGTGGCCTCGGCCACGGCCTCCCCTATCTTTTCGTCCGGGGTATCGGCCCGAGCTGCCTCGAGTCTGGTCGAGGCGTCATCCCTGCGAGCCTCGAGGTTGCGCAGCTCGGCCTCCTCGCGGATTAGGTCCTCCCGTGCCTGCTGCTGGGCGACCCGGGCGGATTCCAGTGCCACGCGCGCGACCGCGGTCCGGACCGCTGCCGCATCGACGGCCGCGGCGCTCCCGGAGCGTTCCTCCTCCACGCCAGCTAGTTCCCCGGCGGCCAGGTCCCCCACGGATCTGTCCAGCGCCTCGGCGTGGGCCCGCAGCTCGGCTTCGTTCTCGTCCCCGCCGATCAACCGAATGGTCTCGTTGGCGGCTTCCCGTTCCCTCCGGGCCTGGTTGTGTTCCTTCGCCATTGCCCGGGCCGCGGCGACATCCGGGATGCCGTGGCTGGCAAGCGCCTCGGTCAGGGCGTCCTCAGCCTCGCGGGCCCTGCGTTCCACGTCGTCGGTCCCGTCGCCGGGGGAAACCGTGATCCTCACGTGGCCAGGGATCTCGACGACAACCGGGGCCTTGACCGGGATCGGGCCGTGGGTTCCGGGTTCGAGGGTTTCTCCGTCTAGGAGGGTCTTGTCCGCCACCTCGATGGCGACCCGGGCGGCCCTGGTTTCCCAGGTCTCCCGGGTGACCTGCGCGGTGACCTCAAGTTTCTCCAACATGCGGCAGGCAGCGTCGTCGACGGTGTTGACGTTCAGCACAGTCACCGCATCATGCAGCCGCCGTTCTGCTTCTGCAAGGCGTTCCAGTCGCTCCTTCAGGGCCTCGAGCTCCGCCATGTCACGGGCCTGCCGGATACGGTTGTCGATCTCACGCAGTTGGGCCCGGAGGGCTCCTTCCTCCTCCTCCGCATTCAGGGCCTCCTCGGCACGGGCCGCCAGGGTGTCCTGGGCGTGACTCGCGCGTTGTCGTGTCTGCTCGACCCCGGTCAGGGTCTCCACCAAAGTGGCGTCGAGTTCTCCCATCAGCGCCTTGGCGTCCTCCCGGTCACGGGCCAGTCGCTCCGCGGTTTCCCTGGCCGCGGTGGCCTCCGCAATCTGTTTGGCTGCTCGGTCCGCGCGCTGGCGAAATTCGTCGAGGGCCCTGCTCGACTCGACAAGTTCCGCCTCCTGTTCCCGCGCCTGTTCAAGGCGTTTTCCCTTGGCGTCACGGGCGGCAATGGCCTCTCCGTGCCTCTCGGTCAAGGAGTCGATCTCCCGACTCACCTTCTCAAGGGCGCACACCTCCTCGATCAGGGCCTCCAAATCCTTCTGCCCACGGGCCAGATCCCCGGTCGGTTTTCCCGTCTGTGTGAAGTACCGCAGGTATTCCTTCTCGACGGCCTCCAGGAGGGCATCGTGTTCCCCGGGCGAGGGGCCGGCGCCGTCCAGTGCCTTGCGGAGAGCGGGCAGCCGGGCCAGGCTGGCCTGTCCCAAGGAGTTGCCCTGCAGCACCTCCAAAGCCTCGAAAAGCCCCTCATCCGTGGTCTCCGCGACGACCTGGAGGAAGCGCTCGTGCGCATCATCCCCGCTCAGCCTCTCGGGGGTCGGGGCCGTGATGTTCAGCTCGGTCCTCTTCCCCCTGAGCCACTGCTTGTAGTAGGTGAGGCGGTATTCACCGGTGCTGAGCTCCACCTCCACCTCGGGGCCGACATCCCGCCCCACCGGCTGGGTGTCACGCACCTCCTTCCGGAGCGTGGTGGCCTTGTGGATGCGAAGGTGTCGCAGCGCTTCGACCAGGGTGGATTTTCCCACCTCGTTTCGACCCTCGATCACGGTGACCCCGTCGCAGAACTCCAGGGTGCGTTCTGTGGTGCCGCGGTAGTTGCGTAGGGTGATCCGGTGAATCCTCATGCCAGGCCTCCTGAAAGCCGGTAGAGCAGGGACAGAGCGTCCCTCGCGGTGGCGTTCTCGGCGCCCAGCTGGACCAGCTCCTGCAGGGCATCGGAGGCGAAGCCGGTCAGTCCCAGATCCGCGAAGTCGTGATCATCGGGTAGAACCGCGAGATCGGTGTGGCGTTTCCACGTGTCGAGCCTGGCGAACAGGGGCCCCAGTTCGGTGAATTCCGCATCGAGTCGCGCGGATTCCGTGACCGACAGGGTGCCTCGCAGTTTCAGCCAGACCGCGGTGCATTCCTTGTTGGGCAGTTCCTGCACGCGGGCGACCAGCCGGTCCACGTCGCTCCAGGAGGAGAGGGCCTCCTCCAGCACGATGAAGCTCCAGCGCCCGGTCCGAATCGCCTCCACTTGCGAGGATGCGCCGGAGATCTCCACGAGCAGAATGTTGCCGGGGTTGGTCTCGCGGCGGGCAGTCACCTCTGGAGTTCCCGGGTACCAGATACCTGGAGCCACTTCGGCGAGGGAATGCCTGTCCCCCAGAACGGCGAAATGAATCAGGCCCTCACGGATCCTCGTCGCCAAGGCAGCGTCGTCGATGGTGGCCAGCGATTCTCGGTCAGGGTTCAGGCTGGCCCCCGCGCCGTGCCCCACCAGGATCCGGGTCATGCCCTCGGCAGGAGGTTCAAGGCCGGCGCAGGCCGCCGCCACGAGATCAACCTCTGGGCGTTTCGAAAACCAGGGGGCTGCCACCACCTCGACTCCGGGCACCAGTTCGAAGGGCTCCGAGCTCCTCGCAACGACGACATGCGGGGGGCACCGGTCCTCGAAAGCCCGCGACCGATAGATGGAGGACGCGTCCAGGGGGTCGTGGTTGCCCGGGACCAATAGCACCGGTACCGGACAGGCGCGTAGAGCTTCGAAAGCCCGGAGGAGAATCGAACGGTCAAGTTGGTTCGATTCGAACACGTCACCACCGACCACCACGAAACCAGCATCACGCTGCGCGGCGATCCGACCGATCTCGGCCACGGTATCAAGCCGAGCCTGGTGAAAACGTGCGCGAGCTTCGTCATCCAGGAAATGGGCGGTCATTCCCAGTTGCCAGTCAGCGGTTGCGATGAACCTCATCGGTTCTCCCTTCGTCGCATCTCAGGTATATCAGCCGCCACCGTTGGGCGCTCTTGAAGCCTGGTCGCACTCTTGACCCAGATATCCACGTATGCAATTATCTGCGCATGCATGCAGATAAGCCTGTCATCGATTCGCCCACCCCGGAGCACATTGACCTCGCCGTGGCGGTCTTCTCGATGCTGGCCGAGCCGACGAGGGTGCGCATCATCCTGGCACTGCAGGACCGTGAGCTCTCCGTCGGGCAAATCGCCGAGGCCGTCGACAAGACGCCCACCGCCGTTTCCCAGCATCTCGCCAAGCTGCGGCTGACCCGCATGGTCGCCAGCCGCCAGGAGGGGCAGCGTATCTTCTACAGCCTCACCAACGAGCATGCCCGCCAGTTGGTGGCCGACGCCCTGTTCCAGGCCGAACACGCCGTCGACGAGCATCCGGCGCACCACGGGAGGGCATGATGCTGGCCGCGCTGCGCAACCGCGCCTATGCCCGGTTGTTCGCCGCGCAGGTACTGGCCCTGGTCGGGACGGGACTGCTGACGGTGGCCCTCGGCCTGCTGGCCGTCGATGTCGCGGGGAACGAGGCCGGAATCGTCATGGGCACCGCCCTGACGATCCGCATCATCGCATTCGTGACGATCTCGCCGGTGATGTCCGCCCTGGTGAACCGGTTGCCCCGGACCACGGTGCTGGTCGGCTCCGATGCGGTGCGCGCGACCATGGCGCTGGTCCTGCCGTTCGTCACAGAACCCTGGCAAATCTATCTGCTGATCTTCGGCCTGCAGGCCGCCTCCGCCACCTTCACGCCCACCTTCCAGGCCGTCATCCCGCAGGTCCTGCCAGATGAGGACGAGTACACGGCGGCGTTGTCGTTGTCGCGGCTGGCCTACGATCTGGAGTCGCTGCTCTCCCCCGCCCTGGCGGCCGTCCTGCTGACCGTGATGAGCTACCACAACCTGTTCGCGGGCACCGTGTTCGGTTTTCTGGCCTCGATCGCGCTGGTGCTCTGGGCACGCCCGCCCGCCCCGGTGCCCGATGCCCAGTCCCCCTTCCGGGACCGACTGACCCGCGGGGTTCGCATCTTCCTGCGCACACCGGATCTGCGGGCCCTGCTGGTGCTCAACCTGGTGGTTGCCTGCGGCACGGCGATGGTCCTGGTCAACACCGCCGTGCTGGTGAAGACCCGGCTGGGTGGTGACGACTCCGGGGTGGCGTGGTTGCTGGCCGCCTACGGCGCCGGGTCGATGCTGGTGGCACTTGTCCTTCCCCGGGTCCTGACAAGGCTTCCGGACCTTTCCGCGAGGAGGAGCGGGGCCGTTCTGCTTCCCACAGCCCTGGCACTAGCTGCCGCAACCATCTACATGCCGTCGGGGTCAGTCCACTGGCTGGCCCTGGGGCTCATCTGGCTCCTCCTGGGGGCCGCCACGTCACTGATTGCGACACCTTCATCACGCCTGCTCCGCCGTTCGGCCGAAGCGAAGGACCAGCCAGCCGTGTTTGCGGCGCAGTTCTCCCTGAGTCACGCCTGCTATCTGGTTGCCTATCCGACGGCAGGCTGGCTGGGCACATGGTTGTCCCTACCCGCAACCTCGCTCCTGCTAGCTGTCATAGCTGCCGCAGCGACCGTTACCTCCTGGCCACTGGCCCGCTCCAGGCCACCCGAGGGGTCACTTTTGGCAATGCTAACCTTGCGCAAGTGAGTACAGTTCCTGAATCACTTCCCTTCGCACATCGGCCAACCGAAACGGCTCCGGGACACTGGGTGCTGGCTCGCGCGGGCAAACGAGTACTACGGCCCGGGGGATTGGGGCTGACCCGCGCCATGCTCGGACGCTGCTCCCTTGGTGACAAGGACGTGATCGAGTTGGCCCCCGGCCTCGGACGCACCGCGAAGGAAATCCTCTCGGCGGCTCCTAGCTCCTACACAGGAGTTGACGGCGACGCAACGGCAGCGGCGCGCGTCAACGAGGTGGTGAAGTCATCGGGCGGTTCCTGTCTCCAGGGAGATGCCGCGAAAACTGGACTCGACGACGCCTGCGCGGACGCAGTGATCGGCGAAGCCATGCTCACAATGCAGAGCCCGCGCGGAAAGGCGGAGATCGTCACCGAGGCGGCCCGGCTCCTGCGGCCCGGCGGCATTTATGCAATCCACGAGCTGGGATTGACACCGGACGACATCGACCCGGACATCGGATCGGAGATCTCAAAGGCGCTTGCCAGATCCATCCACGTCAACGCCAGGCCCATGACCCTGGCGCAGTGGAGCGAGTTGCTGACCGTCCACGGATTGGTCGTCGAATGGACCAGCACCGCCCCAATGTCCCTGTTGAAACTGGGCCGCAACTTCGCGGACGAGGGAGTCACCGGGGTGTTGCGTATGGCGAAAAACCTAATCGTCCAGCCCGACCTACGTCGCAGGGTCATGTCCATGCGGCGGACCTTCACCACATATGAATCATCAATGCGCGGGGTCGCGCTGGTGGCCCGCAAACCCTCCTAAACCTGAAAGGAAAACATGACCGCCAATCCCACCCTGAGCTACGTCCACGGCATGGCCCCCATGATCGAGATCAACGAGGACGCCACCGTTTCCCGCACCATCATGAAAGCGGAGACCTGCCGCGTGGTACTGTTCTCCTTCGACAAGGACCAGGCCCTGAGCGAACACACCGCCGCGATGCCCGCCGTGGTCCAGGTCCTCGAGGGCCGGCTACGCATTGACGCCGATGGGCAGAGCGTCGAGCTCGTCCCCGGGGACATCCTGCACTTCGGCACCCGCCTCCCCCACGCCGTCCTCGCCCTGGAACCCAGCAAGATGCTGCTGCTGATGCTTGACCCCAACGAGAAGGGCGGCAAGAAGGAGAAGTGACCTCCGGTCAGAAGAGCGCTTGGTCCTGTTCGTCCCCCGGTGTCTCATCGGGAGACCAGAACAGGAGCGAATCAGTGAAACCCGAGATCACCGAGATGAACGCCGCGGGCTGTTCGACCCACGGATAGTGTCCACAGTCATCGATCGCCACGAATTCACCTCGGACACAAACATCGGACAACGCACGCACCGGTGAGCAGCCGACCAAGGCGTCCTCGGTCCCTGCGATGCTCAGGACGGGAACCTCGATCTGGCCGAGCCGGTCGAGCAGATCGCCAGGGGGCTCGGTCCCCAGATAGGCCAGGGCCACATCCAGCCGGCATTCCCCTACCTTCGAGTGGGCCTGCTCCGTCTCCCCCCAGTGGGCGTACCCCGCCGGGGCGATCGCCCGTTGCCACTGATTGAACGTCGGTTCGTCACGGTAGGTCCTGGGGCCGGTGACGGCCCGCCACGCGTCGCGGAAGGCCTCTTCTTTCATGCGCCGCTCCGCGATCTCCAGCCTGTCGGTGACGGCGCGGACCAGCCAGTCGACGGCCGGGGTGATCAGCACGAGGCCCTTGACCCGCGAGGGATTCTGCTGAAGGTACCGAATGGCAACCCGAGCCCCCGCCGAGTGGGCCAGCACCAGTTTGGGACCACCCCCGAGCGCCTGATCGAGGAGGGCGATGTCCTCAGCTTGCCCCACCCAGGTGGCGCGTCCAGGCTCCTGCGTGACGGGAGATTTCCCCACTCCCCGCAGGTGCGGCAGAACCAGCCGGTTGCTCCCACCGAGCCCAGCCAGGTCGCCCAGGTAGGCGGGATGGCGGGCGGGCCCACCAGCCAGCACGATCACCGGCTCAGCATCGACCGGGCCGATCTCATCGAACCACAGCTCGGTCCCGTCAGCACCTCTGTAAAAGGTCATGATGCGACCCTATGCCTCTTCCTCAAGACCCGGGGCGGCCACACCCCTCAGTTCTCACGGAACACCCGCCCCAGGGCGGACAACCCACGGTCCATGTATTCCTCCAAAGAACTCGACGCCCCATCCTGCTGCCAACTCAAGATGGCGGACAGCATCCCGTTCACCAGCGCCGCCACTATGAATCGCGCCTCCATCTCGTCGTAACGCCCTCCCGTCACGACGGCCTCAACCACCCGCTCCGAGAGTTTCGTCATGTACAACCCGACAGCTACCCGGATAGCCTCGTGCGACGCCCACAGCTTCGTCCTGGCCAGGGTGATGTCGCGGTCGTGGTGGAAGTGTTCCTCGATAACGCCACCAATGCCCTTGTTGAGAGCATCCAGGATCGTCGCCCCGGATTCGAGCTCTGCCAGTATCGTCCCGAAGACCGTGTCGTCGTACTCGTCCCGGAACACGAGCCCTTCCTTGGTTCCGAAGTAGCGGTAGATGCTTGACTGCGACACATCGGCCGCTTCGGCCACCTGTTCGACCGTGACGTTGTCGAAGCCCTTCTCCTCGAACAAGGCGAAAGCCGTGTGCTGGATGTGCCGCATGGCGGCCTGTTTCTTGCGCTGTCTGAGTCCTGCCACCGCGGCCCCTTCCCCGTTCTGGTCCACGATCCTGCCACAGGTCGGCACCGCAGCCGAGGAGGTGTATCATCACCATATGCGACAGTCGCTTTCAATTGAGATTGACTTTCCTATTGTGTTGGAGGATGCGACCAAGCGTTTCGGCAGCGTCCAGGCGCTCGCAGGCCTCGACCTGAGGGTCCAGCGAGGCACCGTGCACGGTTTCCTCGGGCCGAACGGCGCGGGAAAGTCGACCACGATCCGAGCCCTTCTGGGTCAGATCCGCCTGAACGGCGGCAGGGCCGCAGTGTTCGGGGCCGACCCCTGGCGCGCCGCCCCGCTGATCCACGAGCACATCGCCTACGTTCCCGGCGACACCGTCCTGTGGCCCGGGCTCACGGGCGGCGAGTGCATCGACCTGATGGGGCGCCTCCAGGGCAGCCAGGACCGGATCCGACGCGACCAGCTGATCGAACGCTTCGAGCTCGATCCCCGGCGCCGGGTCGGCGGTTATTCCAAGGGCAACAGGCAGAAGGTGGCCCTGATCTCGGCTCTGGCGACCCGGGCCTCCCTGCTGCTGCTGGACGAGCCGACCTCCGGCCTGGACCCGGTGATGGAACGCCGTTTCGTGGAAACGATCCGGGAGATCGCCGCCGAGGGCCGCACGATCCTGTTGAGCAGCCACATCATGAGCGAGGTGGAATTGCTCTGTCACGAGGTGACGATCATCCGGGCCGGGCGCGCCATCGTCACCGACTCCCTCGACAGCCTCAGGGACCATGCCTACGTGCGCATCGGAGCGCAGCTCGATCACCCATTGCCCGACGGAATCCTCCCGGAGGGAACGGTGCATGCGACGAACGACGACCCGCTGCGGCTGGATCTCTCGGTGCCGCCCGATGACGTGATGCCGGTCGTCTCCGCGCTCGTGTCATCGGCTCCCCATGGGTTGACCGTAACCCCCGCGAACCTGGACGACCTGTTCTGGCAGCGCTACGAGGGGAACCTCCGATGAGGGCCGGATCAGGGATGTGGGCCCTGCTCAGGATGCAGTGGCGCAGCGCATGGCTCTGGTTGCTCCTGTCCCCCACACTGCTGGCGACCCTGGTCGTCGCCATTGCTTCCGGGGTGAAGGATCTGTACGGCGAGGAGACCGAGCGGACGATCTATGCGGCGACCATGGGGGCCTCTCCCGCTCAGATCACCATGAATGGCCGCGGGTACGACCTTGACGTTCTGGGCGGTATCGCCGCTTATGAGGTCGGTTTCATGGGGCAGTTGCTCCTTCCCCTGACCGGTGTGCTACTGGCCGTCCACCTCACCCGTACCCCTGAGTTCACCGGCGTGCTGGAGTTGCTGACCTCCACCCGCATCCACAGGACCGCGGTGCCGGCCGCGGCGTTCATGTCTCTGATCATTTCGTGGGCGGTTTTCGGTCTGGGGTGCTGGTCCGGCTTGGCGATGTTGGAATACCCGGCGACGGGAAGCGCCAGTTATTCGCTGGCCATGACCGGGTTCGGCCTGGCCTGGTCCGGGGTGGGTTTACTGACTGCCCAGGTGGCCAGTACACCGCGAGCCGCGAATGGCCTGGGTCTTCTGCTGGCCCTTGCCGGCTACTTGGTCAGGATGATCGTGGACTCGCAGAACTGGCCCGGTGTCTGGGTCTCCCCGATGAGCTGGGTGGTCGAGGTCCGCCCCTGGAAGGACCTGCACTGGCCGCCTCTGCTTTCGCTGTTGTTGCTGGCCGCAGGAGGTGCGGTCGCCGCCGCGCTGGGAGCGGCCAATCGCGACCTCGGCTCCGGGCTGCTTCCCGCTCGGCTCGGCCGCCCCGGGGCGGGGCATCTGCTTTCCCGGCCTGCAGGGCTCGCCTGGCGTTCCACACGTGGGGCGGTGCTGGGCTGGCTGCTGGGATCGGTGATCTGGGTCGCAATTCTGGGATTGATGACCGAAGACTTCGCCAGCACGATCGCGGCGAATCCCGGTCTGCTCGCGGCCTTCGGTGGGAAAGCAGACGACCTGGCCCCGCAGATCGGTCTGCTGCTCGCCTCGGTCTTGGCTGCCGCCGCCGGGCTTACTGTGACTTTGAGGTTCGCCGCGGAGGAGTCCCGGGCCCGTTTCGGGTTGTTGCTGTCCGGCAGGATCAGTCGGTGGGGTTGGTGGCTCGGGTGGCATGCTCTGGCGTTGTTCGTCACCGCCGTGGTGCTAATGCTCTCAGCCGCCACGCTCGGGCTGTGTCAGTGGTGGGCTACGGGAGATTCGGCGGCGTTGAGTGACGACCTGGCCGCGGGTTCCGCTTTCCTGGCCCCTGCACTCGCCATGGTGGGGTTCGGTTCCCTGCTCGTCGGGGCGGCTCCGCAATCGGGTTTCCTGTCCTGGGGGTTTCCCATCTGGACATTGGTCGTCGGAATGCTCGCGGAGATTTTGCAGCTGCCCGGTTGGGCAAGACGGTTCTCCCCCCTCGATTGGGTTGGGAACCTCCCGGGAGAGACGGCCGACGGCGCCGCGGTGCTGCTGCTCGCCACGAGCGCCGCGGTCGCGGTCCTGATCGGAGGGTACGCGCTCGACCGCCGTGATTTGCTGCGTGGCTGAAAGGCCGATTTGCCCCAGCACACCGAAATCCAGCTGCAAGAAGCAGCTTGGAGAGAGCGTCGTCTTCGACCAGGTGAGCCTTCCCGACTGCAGGTGCCGTCAGTAGCCGTTCTGCCCATAACCTCCTTGTTGTCCCCCGTAGCCACTCTGGGGGCCGTAACCTCCTTGACCGTATCCGCCCTGGGCGACAGGACCACCCTGAGGTGTTCCATATCCGTTCGGGACCTGCTGGCCCGGCATCCCCTGCCCTTGGTACCCCTGATATTGGTACGGCCCGCCGGGAGCCCCGAAACCGGGATGGGCATTGGCTCCACGGTTGGCGTTCATTGTCTGGATCACATGAATGGTGGCCAGCACGATGGCGGCGATGGAGCTGATCAGCAGCAAAATCAGACCCCATCCCATGTTCGCCTGGACCAACCCGGAGTACTGCCCGGCTCCCTTGTTGATGTTTGCCATGGCGACGAACACCATGATCAGGTTGATCAGCCCCAGAACCGCCGCGGGGGTCATCGACCAGAGCATCCGTTTCATGGCGGGCAGGAACCCAGACAGACCCGCCAGGACCACGATGGCGATGCTGAACAGGAGAGCCATCACGCCGAGACCCCCCCACACTTTCGTCTCCAAACCAGCCGCAGCAACCTCGGTCCCGAAAACCTTGGCCGTCAGCCACGGGCCGACCGAACCGATGAGCGACAGCACACCTGCCCCCATCGTCAGGACCGCGAACAGCGGAAAACCGGCTCCAGGAGGCTGGGGGCTTCCCAGAACCCCATAGACCGAACTCTGGAATCCGGGCACCTGTTGCTGGCCCCACCCGCCCTGGGGCTGGCTCGGGCCGTATCCCGGAGGAGGCGTCTGATATGGAGGCTGAGAGGACATCCTGGGCCTTTCGTCACGTCTTTTGTCAGAGATCACTCTGCACCTTTTACGTCATCTCGCCAACCCCACCCCTGGAACCACCTGTTTAACGGCACAGCTTCGCTCCGGACGCCCACCGCTCCCGTCTCATTTTCTGAGACGCCAAGCTTCGACGGTGCATGGTGTCATCGGTTCTCTGGCCTTGTGCGTCTCCAGGTGGAACAATTGAGTGATGCACACGCTCCCGGCATCAACGACGAGACCGACCTCCTTGGTTTCCCCACGCCCGCTCTCCGTGGTCGATCTGTTCCGCGTGGGCATCGGCCCCTCTTCCTCCCACACGGTTGGCCCGATGCGCGCCGGCCTGGCTTTCGTCTCGGAGTTGGCAGGTTCGCCGCGAGCCAATGAGGTCAGACGCATCACTATCGACTTGTTCGGTTCTTTGGGGGCGACGGGTCGCGGTCACAGCACCGACCGGGCTGTCCTGCTGGGTCTCGCAGGTCACGCCCCCGAGACCGTGTCGATTCCCGAGGTCGAATCCCTGCTGCCGGCCTTGGCTAACTCAGGCCGGCTGCCCCTGGCCGGGATCGCACAGGTACCGTTCGACATCACCAAGGACATGCGTTTCGTCCCCAGAACGGTGCTGCCCTACCACGTCAACGCCTTGACGATCACCGCCTGCAACACAGTCGGCAAAGTGCTGCTGCGCCGCACCTACTACTCGATAGGTGGCGGATTCGTTATGGAGCAGACCAATGACGACCCTCAGGCCCCACTGGTGCGTCCCTTGGATCGGGCGGTCTCGGATGAGGATTCTCCGCAGCTCGATCTTCCCCACCCTTTCAGCAAGGCCATGGAATTGTTGAACGCCTGCGACAGGTCCGGTCTGTCGATTGCCCAGCTGGTCTACGAGAACGAGAGTGCCATGCGGCCCGAGGAAGAGGTGGATGCCTACCTCGATCTCGTCGCGAACACGATGTTTGACTGCATCGATGCCGGACTTCAGGAGTATGGCATCCTTCCCGGCGGCCTCAACGTGTTGCGCCGCGCCGGAACCCTGGCGAAGCGGCTGCGAGAACGTGAAGCCTGCCAGCCCCGTGAACTTCCGGATTCCATGGAGTGGGCCGCCACCTACGCGGATCCGATGCGGTCAATGGACTGGGTGAATCTCTACGCCTTGGCGGTCAACGAGGAGAACGCGGCCGGTCATCGCGTGGTCACCGCCCCAACGAACGGTGCAGCCGGCGTGATCCCTGCCGTCATCGGGTTCCTGACCTGCTACTGCCCGGAGGCCGGTGTGCCTTTCGGAATGTTCACCCCCCTCGACCAGGATGGCCGTTTTCCTTTCCGCCTTTCCCCTGCGGACCGGGAGGGGAACAGCGCGAAGCGGCGCAGGGCAGTGCATCGTTTCCTGTTGGCTGCCGCCGCCGTCGGTTCCCTCATCAAGACGAACGCATCCATCGCAGGAGCGGAGGTCGGCTGCCAAGGCGAGGTGGGTTCAGCCTCAGCCATGGCAGCCGCGGGTCTCGCGCAAGCCTTGGGGGGCACGCCCCGCCAGGTGGAAAATGCGGCGGAGATCGCCATGGAACATTCGCTGGGACTCACCTGCGACCCGGTCGCTGGACTAGTACAGGTTCCATGTATCGAACGAAACGCCATCGCCGCCAGCAAGGCCATCAACGCCGCCCGCATGGCTATGTGGGGGGATGGACGCCACACCGTGAGCCTGGACGTCGTGATCGAGACGATGCGCCAGACCGGCAAGGACATGCTCTCGAAGTACAAGGAGACTTCGGAGGGCGGGTTGGCCGTCAACGTCGTGGAGTGCTGAAACGCATCCTCCGGGCCATGTCTAGCGGTCGGGAGGGCGAAAATGTGGTCCTGGGTGGATGATAGGGCTCATGACGCGTGTACGATCCGGCTCTTCCGCGACGAAGGACCCGGTTCCCTCCTGGGTTGGGCGCGTGCTCCCCGGGTGTGTGTTGTGCCTGGCCGCTGCCGGAATCGGCTACGGAGTCAACCTGTTCCTGCCCGGTGTCAGCGCGTTGATCATCGCGATCGCGCTGGGGGTGCTCCTGACCAATGTCGTCCGCCTGCCGGAGGCCCTCTCCCCCGGTATTGATTTCTCGGCGAAGAAGCTGCTGCGCGCGGGGATCATCCTTCTCGGGCTCAAGTTGTCGCTGACCAGTATCGTCGACCTGGGTGTGCCGATGCTGCTGGTGGTCGCGTGCATAGTCATGGGCGGAATGCTGGGAACGGTTCTGCTGGGAAGGCTGCTGCGGGTTTCCCCGAATCTCTCCTTGCTGATCGCCTGCGGATTCTCCATCTGCGGAGCCGCCGCTGTAGCGGGGGCCGCCGGGGGCACCGATCCGGACGATAAGGCCGAGGAGGACACCATCACGGCGGTGGCGCTGGTGGTGATCTTCGGAACCCTGATGATTCCCCTCGTGCCGCTCGTGGCGAGCCTGCTCGGCCTGGATGTCGTGACTGCCGGGAAATGGGCGGGCGGCTCCACCCACGAGATCGCCCAGGTGGTGGCGATCGGGGGTGTGATCGGCGGTGGGGCGCTGGCTGTCGCGGTCGTCGTCAAACTCGCCCGTGTGTTGCTGCTGGCGCCCGTGATCGCAGTCCTGAGTTTCCGGCGGCGGCGACTTCAACGATCGGACGTACCCGGGCGGCAGGCGTCGCGCACGAAGCTTCCCCCGATCGTGCCGCCTTTCATCCTCGGGTTCCTGGCGATGGTGCTGCTGCGTTCCTTCGTTACGTTGCCGGGAGCGGTTCTGGGTACCGGTGAGATGTTGCAGACCTTGCTGCTTGCGGCTGCCATGTTCGGATTGGGGTGCGGGGTGAAGGTCAGGAATCTCTTGAAGGTCGGCCTGCGGCCCTTCGTCTTGGCGACCGCATCGACACTGCTCGTGGCGGTGATCGCTTACGCCGGGGTCGCGCTGGCAGGTTGAGGCCACTTGACAGGCCATCTTCCCTGCCCAAGATTTTGAAGTGCATGATGCTCGTACGACGTCTGTGATCGGCCACCATCATTGCTGTGGTTGCTCTGATCTTAAAGCTCCTACACTGGCGACCGGGACACGTGCTGGGTATCTCATGGATGCGATTTCATGGGCGTATCAGGAGCTTGGCTTCGATACTGCTACGGGCAGGTCTGAGGTATTCGAGCAGTTGGTGATGGCGCGAATCCTAATGACCTGACGATCTACCGAGAGAGTTATTTGGGCGCGACATGCTCCGCACACGCCAAGTGGGATCGCTCGAAACCAAGCATCATCACCCCGGCATACTGCCAACTCACAGCTCAACGGCGTACTGCAGAACTTTCACTTCACTATCAAAAAGAATTTTTCTATAGAAGGAGGCTTATTCACAGACAGCGTGGCGGCCAGTAAAATCCCTAGTCAGGGCACACTTGAGGAAGGCTGTGAATAAGCCTCTTTACACTGGCCTTCTCGACCTGCCTGGCCGCGCAGCTGGTACTGCTAGCCATAGGGCATTTTGATATATTCATGGGCGCCATCTGGTCTTTCAACTTCAGTATTCTTTTCGGGCTGGCCCGAGCTCAGATCACTCACCCAGGCACCCGCTTCTGGGGCTCCCCTTTCACCCGAAGCGAAAAATCCTGAGGCTAAGTCAGAACAGAAAGACTTGGGCCTTCCCCCTCAAGAATGATAGAAACCCAAGCCGGTATTGTTTCAATCGTCTTTACCAAAAAAATCTCCCCTGCCCACCTTAATTCGGACAAGGGAGAAAATTCGCTTGCGGTGGAGCTAAGGGGATTCGAACCCCTGACCTCTTCCATGCCATGGAAGCGCGCTACCAACTGCGCCATAGCCCCGAGAGCTGCTCCAGCCTATCGGATGCTCTCCCCTGTTGGCAAAGCGGCCCTGGCAGCATGCTTCAAGGCCGTCGCGATGGTTTCCATGGCAGCATCGTCGTGGGCTGCGGAGAGGAACCACGCTTCGAAGGCCGACGGTGGCAGCGCCACTCCCCCGTCCAGCATCGCATGGAAGAACCGCCCGTAGGCCGCGGTGTCCTGGTTCTGGGCGTCTGCGTAGTCGATGACAGGCTTTTCCCGGAAGAACACGGAGAACAAGTTCCCGGCGGTCTGGATGACGTGGGGCACCCCGGCCCCGGTCAGCGCGTCGCCGACCAGCCGCTGCAGCTCTGCGGAGCGAGCGTCGACCCTGTCGTAGACCTCCGGTTTCGCCAGGTCGAGGGTGGTGATCCCGGCCGCGGTGGCGAGGGGATTCCCGGAGAGCGTGCCCGCCTGGTAGACGGGTCCGAGCGGGGCCAGCAGGTCCATGACCTCCCTGCGACCCCCAACCGCCGCGAGGGGCATGCCACCGCCGACCACTTTCCCGAAGGTGATCAGGTCGGGCGTCCAGTCCGGGGCCTCGACCCCCGCTTCGAGTCCCCACCAGCCGGAGGCTCCGACGCGGAAACCGGTGAGCACTTCGTCGAGGATCATGAGTGCCCCGTGCTCGGCGGTCAGTCGGCGGATCTCGGCGTTGAATCCCTCTGCCGGGGTGACGACCCCCATGTTCGCGGGTGCGGCCTCCGTGATGACCGCCGCGATCTGCCCGCCGATCCGTTCGAACAGCAAACGCAGCTCGTCGAAGTTGTTGTAGGCAAGCACGATGGTGTCGGCCGCGGCAGCCACCGTCACCCCGGCGCTTCCCGGTAGCCCCTGGGTGGCCACACCCGATCCGGCAGCGGCCAGCAGCGCGTCGGAGTGGCCGTGATAGCAGCCCGCGAACTTGACGATCTTGTCGCGGCCCGTGGCGCCGCGGGCGATCCGCACCGCGGTCATGGTGGCCTCTGTACCGGTGGAGACCAGCCTCACATGTTCCGCGACGGGAACCCGGGCGCGGATCCGTTCGGCGAGCTCCACCTCGGCGCCCGTCGGCGCTCCGAAGCTGAGACCTTTGGCAGCCGCATTCTGCACGGCGGCGATGACCTCGGGATGGGCGTGCCCGAGCAGCGCCGGTCCCCAGGAACACACGAGATCGACGTAGCTGGTGCCGTCGACATCGGTCACGCGGCACCCGGATGCCTGTTTAATGAAACGCGGCGTGCCACCCACCGACGCGAATGCCCGCACGGGCGAGTTGACCCCGCCAGGGATCGCCTCGCAGGCCCGTGTCATCCATTCCTGGTTCAGTCCAGCCATTCGGCAACCTCCAACGCCCAGTAGGTGAGCACCACATCGGCGCCCGAGCGAACGATACTCGTGATCGACTCCTCGATGGCGGCGCGCCGGTCGATCCACCCGCGTTCCGCTGCTGCCTCGATCATGGCGTACTCCCCTGACACCTGATAGGCCGCCACCGGAACCTTCGAGATGGCGGCTACGTCGGCGAGCACGTCGAGGTAGTGGCTGGCGGGCTTGACCATCACCATGTCGGTGCCCTCCGCTAGGTCCAGCAGCGCCTCTCTAAGGCCCTCACGACGGTTCGCTGGATCCTGCTGGTAGGTGCGGCGATCCCCCTGGAGAGATGAGCCGACCGCCTCCCGGAAAGGCCCGTAGAACGCGGAGGCGTACTTCGCCGAATAGGCCAGGATCCCGACGTCCTCGAAACCGGCCGCGTCCAGTCCGGTGCGGATCACCTGGATCTGGCCGTCCATCATCCCTGACGGCGCCACGACGTGCGTGCCGGCTCGGGCCTGCGCCACCGCCTGTTGCGCGTAGGCATCGCAGGTCTCGTCGTTGATCACACGACCGTCCTCGGCGAGGAAGCCGCAGTGCCCGTGGCTGGTGAACTCATCCAGGCACACGTCCGACATGATCACCAGATCATCACCCACCGCTTCCCGGCAGGCGGTGATGGCCCGCTGTTCGATGCCGTCGGGCGCCCAGGCCTGCGTACCCCGCGGGTCCTTGTCCGCATCATCGGGCACCCCGAACAGCATGATCCCGCCCAGTCCCGCCTCTACCGCCGATCGTGCGACGCCACCGATCTGTTCGACGGTGTGCCGACGCACCCCCGGCATGGCGCTGATCTCGGCGGGGGACTCGCCGACGAAGACAGGCAGAACGAGCTGCGCCGGACGCGGCCGGGTTTCGCGGACCAGTCTTCTCATGGCGGCGGTGGTGCGTAGCCTGCGTGGGCGCTCGATCATGCGTTTCCCTTCCCAACCAGTTCGGCGGCGGCCCTTGCGACCGCCTCCGCTTCGGGGGACGGCGAGACGCTGGCCGCCACCCCGAGTTCATTCAACACCTTCGCGGTGGGTTGTCCGATGGCCAGTACCCGGGTTTCCTTCGGCCATCCCAACCGTTCGTCAATCACCCGCGCCGCCGAACCTGCGGTCACGACCACTGCAGCAAATTCCCCCGCCCTCCAGCGGGCTGCCAGCTCAGCCGGTTCCTGAGTCGCCTCCATCGTGTAGACAGGAAACACCTCGACCCGCCAACCCAGCTCCCGCAAACCCTCGGGAAGATCTGGTTTGGACAGCGCCGATCCCGGAATAACCACTCGTCCCGTGCCGGCCGGGAACTCCTCGAGGATACCTGCCGCGCTGGCCTTCCGCGGGACGAGGTCCACCGCATACCCAACCGCTTCCAGGGCCGCTGCGGTCGCCTTACCGACGGCGGCAATCCGTCCGGGCAGCCGGGCCCCCAGCCTTTGAAGAGCCTCGACCGTGCGGGCGGAGGTGACCACCGACCAGTCGGCCTGCCCAAGGTCGAGCCTGTCGAGCAGCACCACCGGGACCTGCACTGGGAAGGTCGTAACCTCCAGTCCGGCGGCGCTCAGTGCCTTGGAGAGCGCGCCCGCCTCGCGGGGAAGAAACACCCTGCGTCCCCCGGCCTGGGGCCACAGGTCGGCGTCATCATGGAACTCGGCCAGCCGGGAGGCTCGGGTGGCGTCCAGCTGGGTCACGTCGGCGGCGCCGGCGGCGAGCAGCCGGGTGGCTGCGGTTCTTCCCGCACCGGAAATCAGCGGCACCTCGGTTCTGGTCTGGCGGGTGCCGTCGGCGGAGTACACCCCCGCTGCCAGCCCGTCGCCGGTCCCGAGGGCCGCTATCGGGGCCGCGCAGCCACCGCCCAGGGCTGCCAGGACGGCCCGTTCCTCGGTGACCGCGAGTCGCGTGTCCGCGTCTTCCAGGGCTTTGAGGGCGGCGATCAGGGTGACGTCATCGGCGCGGCACTCAATGCCGAGCGCCCCCTGCCCGGGTGCGGGCAGGATGGGCAGTTCCTCGGTGATCCGTCGCGCGAGCCCGAGGCGGCGCAGTCCCGCTGCGGCCAGCACCACCGCATCCAGGTCGCCGGAGGTCACCCGGGACAGCCGGGTGTCGATGTTGCCGCGGATGTCGATGAAGACCAGGTCGGGACGCAGGGCGCGCAGCTGCGCCACCCGCCGCGGCGACCCGGTGCCCACTCGGGCCCCTCCGGGCAGTTCGGCCAGGCTCAGGCCGTCGCGGGAGCACAGCGCGTCGCGGGGGGATTCCCGTTCCGGGGTGGCGGCGATCACCAGCCCGGGGACGGGATCGACCGGGAGGTCCTTCAGGGAGTGGACGGCCAGGTCCACTTCTCCTCTGAGCAGTGCGGAACGCAGCTCCGCGGCAAACACCCCGAGTCCAGAGAGCCGGGTCAGCGACCCGCGTTCGTGATCGCCACGGGTGCGAATGGTAACAATCTCCACTTCGTGCCCAAGGTCGCGGAGCCGGCCGGCCACCCAGGTGGATTGGGTCACCGCCAGAGTGGATGCGCGCGTTCCCAGTTTCATACTGCCGCCTCCAGTCCAGATGCGATTGCGGCTTCTATCCCATTGCCAGCCACCCAGGCTCCCGCCACCTTGACGTTGGTGGGGAGGGAATCCAGCAACCTTGCCCGTTCCGCAGCCGGGAGCGCCCTGGGCACGGCGGGCCAGCGCACCAGGGCGTGGTCACGGAGTACCAGGTTCTCGCACCCGAGCAGCAGGCGGGCATCGGCCAGGGCCTGCTCCCGGGTGGGGTTGGCGTCGGGCGCGTAGTTGAGGCGGATCAGCTCCACCTCGCCGCGGCTCCAGGGCCATTTCGCCGAGTAGTGGGTCAGCGCCCGGGCTGCAAGCCCTGGGATCGGCTGGCCGAGCATCACCCCGGAACCAACCGGCGCTCCAGCCAGCGGCTCGGGTTCCAGCGCCAGGACCGCGTTGAGCGAGGTCCCCGTCGCGGGTGGCGATGCGGTGATTCCCAGCCCGCCGAGCAGCTCCGCGGCGGGACGGGCGGGGCAGGCCAGGATCACGCAGTCTGCCTCTAGCCGGTCTTCGCCGACGGTGACCGTCGCGTCGCGTCCGATCCCGGTGACGCGGGCACCGAGTCGGATCTCCCCGCCGTTACCCCGGATGTCAGAGGCCAGGGCCTCGACGAGACGGATCAGCCCTCCAACGGGTTGGGCGACGGCGGAGCGGCTACCGCGGGCCGCCGCGACCTTCGCATACAGAGAGCCAGGTCCCCTCAGGCTGGGCGCGAACTGCGCCAGCGGCATCCGATCGGGTTCCATCCGGTAGACGGTCCGGGTCACAGGGGCCACTAAACGGTCGGTGACAGCCCGACCG
>JABCNW020000044.1 GCA_013333945.2 Propionibacterium sp. | reverse complement strand
ATCGAAAGGCCAACGGAGACATCCGGGAGCGCCGCCGGTTGTGGGCGTTCTCCGCTCCGGACGTCGCCGGAGGGGACGCCGAATCGCCTGGTTTGTTGACGATCCGCGACCTGCTGATAAGCGGAAAAGCGCTGGCGGAGCTGACCGTGACCGCACCCTGGTGTACCTGGCATCGCGGCGACATGCACGAGACGATCCTGAACAGCCTCCGCCCCCTACCTCGCAAGGAACGCGGGATTCCTCGCGAGGAACTGACCGCCGACGCGCTCCTCTGCGACGAGTGGGCGGAGCGGCGCGACGATGCGCCCCGGGAAAACCTGGAGATCCTCGAACCACCCGAGCTTCAGCCGGTCATACCTCATTCCCCGTGGCGAGCCGAACCCGTCGACACCGCCCCTGTCATTCCCTGCCTTTCCACCGAGGTCGTCGAACTCCCCGAGAAAGCCTTCAAGGCCTTCAACGACCTGGCATTACTCGACCGCTCTGCGAAGAAAACAATGCTGACCTACACCGGCTGGAAGCTGGTGCGGGCAGGGTTGACGGGCTGGGACGGTGTGGTCACGGAGCTGGGGGCGCGGGTGGCTCGGCACCTACGAAACGGACGGCACCTGACATTGCAGGTGAAGGGCTCTTCACCGAGGCTGCTGACCTTCTGGATCGACGGCCCGAGCGCCCTGGCTGTCTTGTCCTTCATCTGCCCATACACCACTTCCGACAGGAGCGCCCTCGGTTTCTGCCCCACGGAGCGGATTCCCCGGATCCTGCTGGAGCTGATCGGATTCCATCCCTCCTGGGACATGCGTTTCCGCTACACCGTGACGCGACACGCGCTGCTGGCAAAGCTGCTGGCCGACATCCCACCCAGCACCGCGACCCGGAGGGATGCCGTCGCATTCTCCGCGCAGCCCTGGGTTCCGATGTCACTGCTCGGTCCGGACGGGGAACCGGCGCTCACCTGGGTGATGACCCCACACCGCGGGGCCGCGATCCTGAGGAAACGGGCGGATGAGGACGAGATCACCGTGACCAGCAACCCACGACGGCCCTTCTGGGAGCTCCTCCTGGATGCCTCAATGCGACTCGTCCGGCAGGGATCCGACTCATGATCCTGCTTGATTCCACACAGCACGGCACCACCTCCCCCGCACTCTTGGGCCTTCTCCTGAGCTTCCTCGGAGTCCTGGCGTTCTGGGGAGGGATGCGCATGCGGAATGCGCGGATCCCAGATTTCGTCACGACCTACAACGGAAGATCCTCAGGAACCCTGGCCCTGCCCTACACGGGGATCTGTCTGATCTGTCTGGGCGTCGCGGATTCACTTCCCGTGTGGGCAAAAGGACTGATCGGCCTGATCCTCTTCCCCACCGGGGCCATCGCGCTGCTGGGGATGCTTTTCTGGTTCCCACGTTTCCTGCTGCCCGCCTGGTACCGCAGAGCGATCAAGGCCGGAATTCCCCGCAACGACCGCCATCTCATGGCCTGGTTCAAAGAACTCTCCGAGGACGGCCAAAAGGAGCTGATCCGATTGCGTGAGGAACACGAAACCCGAATCTCCGCCGCTGATTGACCCCACGACCCACAGGAGATAACGTCGTTACCCAACATGTCGTCGCAACTGCGCGGAGGGGTCGTGAGTCGCAGCTCGGAACTGACGAGACAACGCATCCTGGAGGCAGCCTCGGAGGAGTTCCAGGCCCACGGCTTCCAGGAGGCCAGCATGCGGCTCATCGCGCACGTCGCGGAAGCCACAACGGGTGCGATCTACCACTACTTTCCCAGCAAGGAGTTGCTCTTCGACGCACTCGTGCACGAACCCACCGAGCAGCTGTTCGAGCTGTGGGTCACCCTCCACGAGTCACCGGGAACCAACGCCGTCGAGGCCCACGACCGTTCCGCCGACTGCACCGCCGCAGTCCTCGCCTTCGTCTACGACCACATCGACGCGTTCCGGTTGGTTTTCTGCCACGCAGCCGGGACGAAGTACGAGGACTATCCCGAACGGCTGATCGCCGTCGAGGAGGTGATCTACCGTCTTCTCCCCGGGCTCGGCAATTCCCCTGCGGACGAGCTCTTCCTCCGCACCGTCGCAGCCTCGGACATCGAGGCGTTGCGCAAAGCGGTTGAGCACGGCCTTTCCCGCGAAGAGGCCCACAAATACATGAATAAAACCCGAGAGTTCCGCCTGAACGGCTGGAGCGCTCTGGCCGCCGCCTGAAACACGAAACACGAGCAACCACGCACCGCCCCGGAGGGCACAATGATATTCGAGACGACGTTCGGCAGGGTGACCTCGGAGGGGGTTGGGGTATCCAGAAGTGGGAAACCCATCCAGCGTTTCCTGGGAATCCCCTACGCCCGGGCCGAGCGGTTCCAGGATCCCGAACCCATCGCCCCCATCAAGGGACAGGACGTCAATTCAGGAAAAGGACACTGCTTCCCCCAGCACATGCCTTCCACATTCATGAGTTTCTTCCTGAAGAACATCCAGCCTCGACGGGAATGGCAACCGCGGGAGGACATCCAGGGCGAGGACTCCCTGCGCATCAACGTCTGGACCTCCGATCTGGAGACCCAGAAACCGGTGCTCGTCTTCCTCCACGGCGGCGACTGCGGATCCGGCACAACCCCCATCTACGACGGCGCCCACCTCGCCGAACAGGACATCGTCGTGGTCACGATCACCTACCGGATCGGGCTGTTTGGGCACCTCCACGTGGTCGACGGGGACCGGATCAGCTGTGACCGCGCCCTCCTTGACCAACAGCTGGCCCTGCGCTGGATCCGAACCCACATCGCAGAACTCGGCGGAGACCCGGACAACATCACCCTGATGGGACACTGCAGCGGCGCTTTCTACGCCCTGCACCAAATCCTCAACCCCTACAACCGAGACCTCTTCCATCGCCTGATCCTGTGCAGTGGACAGGGCATCACGCCCAATCCCTTGATCCCGGAAAAGGAACGCGAAGCATTTCAGGATTTCCTCTCCAACAATCGCCTATCCGGCTATTCCGCACTTCTTTCCTTACCCCCGGAGAAGATTCTCAAACTCAAGCCTCCGCAGACCTTCTTGTCCACCACCGTGGATGAAACATTTTTCCTGGGAGATCCCCTCGAATCACTGGAGGAGGGGTATTTCCCACGCATCCCCGTCATCATCGGCTCGGCCTCCGACGAGCTGTCCATGCTCAAAGTTCCCATGCAGTACAAGCGCTTGGGAATCGCAACCAGCAAATCCAAGTTCCCGTCCGCCGTCGAGAAAATGTTCGGTCCCCGGGCAGGAGAAATCGCGGAAGCGTTGCGCCCGGAGGCGGATGACGTCGCCGACCTCCAGATCAAGATGATGGAGCTGGTGATGTTCCACGGCCCCGCCCTCAACCTGATGGACAGGTTCTCACGGCTCACCGACATCTACGGGTACCGCTTCGAGTACATTCCGCAGCTCTACCACGGGTTGCGCGGTGCCTTCCACGGCGCGGAGGTCGCGATGTTCTTCGACAACCTGGACAGGCTGAACGTCCCGATCAACGACGAGAACAACTTCGGCATCACCACAATCCAGCAGGATTGGTTGTCGTTCCTCTACGAGGGAATCATCCGCGAACGCTCCTACTTCGACTCGGAGGACACCATCACCCATTACCGGGGTCAACCCAAGGACATCGACTTCCCGCATGCCGATCTCCTGCGGGATTTGGAGGGAAAAGACCTCGCAAATCAGCTGTTCAACACCTTCATGCGTCACCGCTGAGGACCGCTGCCGCGGGCACACCCCCGCCGTGGTTTCGGCACGACCCGCTCGCTGACGTCCGCAGCCCGGAGTCAACCCTCAGGAAGAAGTCTCCCCGTGGAGCACCGGGTAGTCGGTGTATCCGCTAGCCCCACCGCCGTAGACCGTCTCCTGGATCGGGGTGTTTTCCGGTGCGCCGGTGCGCCAGCGCTCCACCAGGTCCGGGTTGGCCAGCGCAGGCCTGCCCACCCCCACCGCCTCGGCCACGCCGTCGGCGACGAGGGCGGCTGCTTCCTCCCGGTCCGTCACGGTCTCGAAACCCCGATTCGCCACCAGCGGGACGCCGACGGTACGTCGGATCCCCTGCACCAGATCGCTGTCGGGGGCGGTGTGGAGGATGTCGATGAATCCCAATCCCAGCGAGGCAAGTTCCCGGGCAAGGTGCTGGTAGGTGGCCTCGACGTCGACGGGATCGGTTTCTTCGATGCCCTGGATGTTGTGCTCGGGTGACAACCGGATGGATGTGCGCTGCCCGCCGATCTCGGCGGCGACCGCCCGCGTCACCTCGAGGGCTAGGCGTGCTCGCCGATGCGGATCGCCGCCCCATTCATCGTCGCGCATGTTGGTGTTGGGCGCGAGGAACTGATGGATCAGGTAGCCGTTGGCGCCGTGGATCTGAACGCCGTCCATTCCGGCATCGACGGCGTTGCGGGCTGCCCGCACCCAGGATTCGATGATTCGTTCGATCTCGGGTCCGGTGAGGGCTTCGGCCTGGACGTAGTCGACGCGTCCCGACTGATTGTGCGTGTATCCGGGGGCCGTCGTTGCACTGGCCGAGACCACCCGACCGGTTCCGTTGATCGTCGGGTGGCTGAGCCGTCCGGCATGCATGATCTGCATGACGATGGTGCCGCCGCGTGCGTGCACTGCGTCGGTCACCTTCTGCCACCCCGTCACCTGACCGGCTGTCTCAATGCCCGGTTGCCCCAGCCAGGTGCGCGCCGCCAGGTCAGGAAACGCTCCCTCTGTCACGATCAGCCCCATCGATGCACGCTGCGCGTAGTACTCGGCGACCATGTCGCTGGGGACACCGTCCCGACCGCAGCGGAGCCGGGTCATCGGCGCCATGACGAGCCGGTTGCGCACACGGTAGGGGCCGAAGTCACAGGGGGAGAAAAGATCCATGGGGACCATCCTCACCCCAACAGTCGGTTCGGGCAACACCCCACGTCGCACAGTCCCCTACATTCCCGGGTTTCGATGGCCTCGATGACCTTCCAGGGACGTTTCCCCTTGGCCCGCTCCCCATCGTCAGGTTACAAACCAGCCTCAACCATGCACTGGATCGCACGTGAGCAGCCCGAGCCGTTCGAGGAGACGCGGAACCGCGGTCGACGGACTCGCTCCCTGCTCATTCGCCCCGGGAATGGTCGCCCCTGTCAGGCAGCATCGTCGCACCGCATCGGGGAAGGCGTCGTAGGGAAAATCCTTCGGGAGGTTCTTAGCCGCCGCCCCGGTGAGTCCGGTCAGTCGCATGCATGTACAGCTCACCTGGTCGTCTCCCTCAATACTCCGTAGCGATAACCCATGCTCATCGTGCGACGCGTGAACCCAAGGCCAGAACCGCAGATGCAGCAGCTGCACTGAGGAGGGAAATGAACGCCGACTGCCAGACCAGAACGCCTGTGACAGCGATCGGAGCGGCGACTACGCATGTGACGGCTGTCGACATGCTGGCCATCACCGTCCCCTCCTGTTCAAGGGTGAGGATCTCGGCGGAGTACTGCTCCGCGAGGTAGAAAGGCACTCCAAGCATGAAGGTCACGAACAGAAGGAACACCGTGTCCGTCCGCACCTCTTCGCCCCCGAACAACCGGATGAGCCACGGGGCGAGCACCAGGATCACGCCTCCTGCCAGAATGCTGGGAGCGACAACATACGGATAGAAGATCCTCCGCGCCGAGCTGTGTGCCCTGTCCGTGGACTCCCCTCGGGCGTAGCCGAGGAAGATGCCTGCCGCGCCCAGTGCTGCCTGGGGAACACGGCAATAGATGGTCCACAGCTTCGTGGCAACAGTGGTTGCCGCCACCACGCCGACATCGAGACTCGAGATCATCAGGAAGGGCAGAACGGCAGCGACGTAGTTGTTCATCTGACGCATACCGACACCGGAGCTGGTTCTGAACATCGATGCGCCGTAGTCGAATTCCGAAGGCTCTGCACCTACACCGGTTTCCTTCTCCTCGGCACTCCGTGTTCTCCTCAGCTGCCGCGCCAGTACTGACCAACCAATCAACCCGGCGAACGCCTGTGCGACGATCGTCGCAACGCCAACAGCCAGCACCGGGGTCGCAAAGAGTACATGTGCAGAGCCGTGGAGGAACACCCAGTTCAGCCCCGCGTTCGCCATGAACATGATCACGACGAGCCAAACGGACAGCTTCTTGTAGCCGAAAATACGAAGAGAAACCGACGCAAGACTCAACGCCAATGACAAGGCCAGCCCAAGCAACCTGGCCGCCGCATAGTGCTCCGCGTAAACACGCAGGGTCGCGTCAGCTCCCATGATGGAGAAACCGAGAGGGAGCAGGAGAACTACCGCGCATGCCAGCGCGGACCAGCAGGCCACGACCCGGACAGCGCTCGTCAGCAGCCGCACCATGGCGTGGGCGGTGTGCCCTTTTCCTTCCGCGCGCGCCAGTCGTGATGCGTAAACATCCACCACTCCAGCGAAAAAAGCGAAGAAGAGAAGAACCACCGAGTCACCAAGACCCATCGCGGCAATCGCTTCGAGGCCGAATGGCGTCAGGAAAATTACATCCACCACTCCATTCCCGACAGCAATCAGATCAATTGCGAGTATGGCGAATGCCAAGCCCGAGAAAGTCCCGGGAGCCAGCTGCCTGTGATCACTGGCCTTCTTCACCTACTCCGAGTCCCTTCGGCCAGATTCTTGATCATGATGAGCTCGTCGCCCTCCTCGCGATAATCGACGAAGCCGGCACGCCGGTACAGACGCAAAGCGGGGTTCGCCTTCTGCACGGACAAGGATGCCCGCCGATGACCGAGGGTTCGCAGGTGGTCGAGCAGCCGGTCCATCAGGACCGTGCCAATGCCCTGGCCCCGGTGTTCGGGCAGCAGCGAGATCGACAGCAGCGGGGTGGTGTCGTCGATGTGGCCGTACGTCCTGACGATGCGCACCCACGCCGCCCCGACCGCCGTCCCCTCGACCTCCGCCACCAGGCAGTGATCGTCAGGGAGGGTGCCGAAACCCTCGATGCACGCGGCGAGCTCGGGTTCACGGATGATCGAACGCGGGATCTCGCCGTCGAAGTCCTCGGGGATGAAGATCGCCTCGTACAGGAACTCCTCGAGCAGCGGGTACTCCGCCTCCCGCATCTCCCGGATCACGGTTCCCGTGGGCACGGTTGTCTCCCTTCACGTCGGCTGACCTCCCCCGTAGGGTACGGATGAGGGTCCAGCTGTTGAGCACCCGGATCATCATCTCCAACCACGACACACCAAGAAGTTTTGATGACGGCCCCTCACGCACTTTGTTCGTGAAACATCTAGGGCGTGTCCATTCGGGCCTCAAGAGCAGTACGGATTATCCGTAGCTGAGAGGCGAGACCTGGCAGATCTTCTACGGCGGTGGTGTGAATTATTTCGAGGTCAATGCTCCAATACCCATGCACTATCCGGTTGCGCAGAGCCGTTGGT
>JABCNW020000043.1 GCA_013333945.2 Propionibacterium sp. | reverse complement strand
GTCGAGGTGTAGCCAACCCTCCGAGCCTCAGCCACCACATCTGCCAAGTACTGCTGCACCCCACCGACCCGGGAGTTGTAAACCTCCATCAGTTCCTTTGCCTCGGCAACAGAAATCCCGAGCCTGGTGCTCAACCCGTAGGCACCAAGCCCGTAGGCGAGCCCATAGTTCATGGCCTTGACCCGGGCCCGCATCTGCCCCGTGACCTCTTCCGGAGTGACCCCAAAGACGATGGCCGCCATCTCCGCATGGAAGTCCCTGCCGGATCTGAATGCGGCAATCAACCCCTCGTCACCCGAGACGTGGGCCATGAGACGCATCTCGATCTGCGAATAGTCGGCGCTCATCAGCGCCTCGAAGCCGTCGCCGGCCACAAAGGCGTTGCGGATCCGCCGCCCCAGTTCGGTGCGAATAGGAATGTTCTGCAGGTTCGGGTCGGTGGAGGACAGCCTCCCCGTCGCAGCAATGGTCTGCATGTATGTGGTGTGGATGCGACCGTCCGGCTGAATGGCCGCCAGCAGTCCGTCAACGGTCTGTCGCAGCCGGATGCGGTCCCGGTGTGCCAGGAGATGTTCCAGGAACGGATGGCCGGTGCGTTCGAAAAGTCCCTCGAGGGCCTCTGCATCGGTGGTATAACCAGATTTCGTGCGTCGAGTCTTCGGCATGTCGAGTTCCTCGAACAGCACTGCCTGCAGCTGTTTCGGAGACCCCAGGTTCACCTCGTGCCCCAGCACGTCCCATGCCGCCCGCTGAGCAGCCACGACCGCGGAGTCAAACTCGGTCCGAAGCCCGTCTAGAACATCCCGATCCACGGCGATGCCAACACGTTCACACTTCGCCAAGGTCCGCTGCAGCGGCAGTTCCACGTCTTTCAGGATCTCTGCTGCCGGCTGGGCCTTGAGCTCAGGCCGCAACTCCCGGGCCAGTTCCACGATCGCTCGAGCATTCAGCATGGCCGTTGCAGCCGTGGCTCCCTCGTCAACCTCGAACAAGGATTCCTGGGTATCGATAGTTGCATCCGCCACCAGATCGCGGCGCAGATACCGCTGCACCAAGGAAGCAAGGTCCTGTCCCCTGACGTCAGGCCGTAGCAGATAAGCCGCCAGTGCCACGTCAAGGACCACTCCGTCCAGCGTCCACCCTCTGGCCCAGATCGCGAGCAACGGTCCTTTGCCGTCGTGGACGAGCTTGGGACGTTGCGCATCCGCCAGCCAGCTCGCTACCGCTTCATCGTCGGCGGGGGTCAGGACAGCCGGATCGATGAACGCCTCCGGCCCTTCGGCAACCGCAAGGCCAATGCCCCACAGATCACCCGTCCCGGCCCCCCAACTGCCGATGAACGAAAGCGCCACCTCTCCTACAGCGTTCTCCTCAAGCCAGGCAGCGGCCTCGCCGGGTGCCAGAGTCCTTCCGGTGACAGTAAATGCTTCTTGGGCGCCATTCTGTTCGTTGCCGGTGGCCCCATACAGCTGGGTGAGTCGCTCCCGCAAAGAGCGGAACTCGAGGGCAGCGAACAACTGGGTTGTGGCTTCCTGGTCCCACTCACGACGCTCGGTCTGCTCAAGCCCCAGAGGGAGTTCCAGGTCCCGCAGCAAACGATTCAAACGCCGGTTACGCCGCACGTCATCGAGGTGGTCCCGCAGCGACTGTCCCGCCTTGCCCGGGACCTGTTCGGCACGTTCTATGATGTTCGCGAGACCATCGTAGGTGTTGATCCACTTGGCCGCGGTCTTGGGGCCGACGCCAGGAACCCCTGGCAGATTGTCGCTGGTCTCCCCCACCAACGCCGCCAGCTCCGGATAGCGTTGCGGCGGCACAAGGTACTTCTCCTCCACCACGGCGGGGGTCATCCGCAGCAGATCGCTCACTCCTTTGCGCGGATACAGCACAGTGGTGCGGTCGGTCACCAGCTGGAGGGCGTCACGATCACCCGTTGAGATCAGCACCTCGTATCCCGCAGCCTCCGCTCGGGTTGCCATGGTGGCGATGATGTCGTCGGCTTCGTAACCAGGAAGTTCGACATGGGCTATCCGCAACCCGTCGAGGACCTCCTTGATCAACTCCACCTGTCCTTTGAATTCCTGCGGAGACGCACCTCGAGTGGCCTTGTACTCCGGATAGGTCTCGTTACGAAAGGACTCCCGACCCACATCGAAGGCGACGGCCACATGCGTTGGTTCCTCGGCGGTCAACAATCCAATGATCATGGCGACGAAGCCGTGTACCGCATTCGTGTGCTGTCCCGTCGAGGTCTGGAAATTTTCGGCCGGCAGGGCGTAAAAAGCCCGGTAGGCCATGGAGTGTCCGTCGATGAGGAGCAGGCGATTCACACCATCAAATCTACTGTGCGAGACTGACGGCCATGATCGACACCACCGCGCTACCCCTCTCTTCGTTGCACGAAAAACTGGGTATCGAGATCACCCGGGTCAGTGCAACGGAGGTGGTCGGCTCCATGCCGGTGACGGGAAACACCCAACCCGCCGGGCTGCTTCACGGAGGAGCAACTGCAGCGCTGATAGAAGGCCTGGCCTCCCTGGCCGCCTGGCTGCATGCCCATCCGGAGCGGGTCGCGGTGGGCGTCGACCTCAACGTCACCCATCTGCGACCTGTCACCTCTGGCAAGGTCACGGGCAGGGCAGTTCCCGTTCGCCTGGGGAACGGAACCGTCGTTCACACGGTAGATGTCCACGACGACGAAGGACGGCTCACCGCCACCGGTCGCCTGACCTCCCAGCTCGTGGCCCCGAAGAAGTGATCACTTCTTCCGTTTGTGTGAGATGACGCCCTCGGCAACCTCGCGCATCGACTTGCGCAGGTCCATGGCGGTCTTCTGGATCCACCGGAACGCCTCAGGCTCGGTCAGTCCCAGGCCTTCCTGCAGCATTCCCTTGGCCTGATCGATGATCTTCCGGGATTCGAAACGATCCTCGAGGTTCGCCAGCTCCTCCTCGATCGCCCGCAGCTCAGCGAAACGCCCGATGGCAACCTCGATGGCGGGCACCACTTCATTGGCTCCGAATGGTTTGACGAGATATCCCATCACCCCGGCATCCCGCGCACGCTCAACCAGTTCGCTCTGGCTGAATGCGGTAAGCATGAGTATAGGGGCAATACGTTCCTCACCGATGATCTCAGCCGCGGTGATGCCATCCATGCCGGGCATCTTCACGTCCATGATTATCAGGTCGGGCTCCAACTCCCGGGCAAGCTTGACGGCCTCCTCGCCATCCGCTGCCTGCCCCACCACTTCAAACCCTTCTTCGGTCAGCAACTCCACCAAGTCGAGACGGATGAGCGCCTCGTCCTCGGCAATGAGCACCTTCTTCGGCCGCTTCTGGCCCATGCTTCCTGCTCCATTCCCCTTCGAGTGGACCGACTAGGTCTCCAAGACATGGATTCAGCAGGCATTCTAGCGCGCCACTAGGGGTTTGGGCGAAGAAACGATCATTTGTGGCACAATGGTCCTTGCTGCCCGGGTGGCGGAATGGTAGACGCGACTGACTCAAAATCAGTTGGCCCACAAGGCCGTAGGGGTTCGAGTCCCCTGCCGGGTACGAAAAGGAGGGTGGGAGCCGATTCATCGGCTCCCACCCTCTTCGTGCTCGAAGCTCAGGCGTCGATATCGTTCTTGGCCTTGACCTTGTGGACACGCAGGTTATTCGTCTTCCCGGGAGCGCCCATGGGCGACCCGGACAAAATCACGATGCGCTCACCGACCTCGATCATGCCCCGCTCCCGGAGGAAAGCATCGACGGTCTCCACCATCTGCTCCTGAACCGTGAAGTCCGGAGTGATGTGGGCCTCGACACCCCAGGTGAGGGTCATGGCCTGCCGGGTGGTCACCTCAGGGGTGAACACCAGCAGCGGGATGGAGGGACGCAGGCGTGACAAGCGCCCGGCCGTGTCGCCGGACTTGGTGAAGGCGACCAGGTAGCGGGCACCGACCCGCCGAGTGACCTCCACCGCGGCATGCGCGAGAACCCCGCCGGTGGTGTGGGGATCCCAGTCGATGGCATGGATCTCGGCGTGACCGTCGTGCTCCGTGGCCTCGACGATCCGGGCCATGGTCTGGACCGTCTCCACCGGGTAGTCGCCGACCGAGGTCTCGCCGGAGAGCATCACGCCGTCCGCACCGTCGAGAATCGCGTTCGCCACGTCGGAGGCCTCGGCGCGGGTGGGCCTCGGGGAGGAGATCATGGACTCCAACATCTGGGTCGCGACAATCACAGGCTTGGCCCACTTGCGTGCCGCGCGAATGATCTGTTTCTGGACCAGCGGCACGTCCTCGAGCGGGAGTTCAACACCCAGATCACCGCGAGCGACCATGAAAGCGTCGAAGGCGTCGACGATCTCCTGGAGGTTCGCGATCGCCTGCGGTTTCTCCAGCTTTGCGATGACGGGAATGCGGCGCCCTTCCTCATCCATGATCTCGTGAACCCGTTTGACGTCGTCACCACTACGAACGAAGGAAAGCGCGATCATGTCGATGTCCTTCGAGAGCGCCCAACGCAGATCCCTCTCGTCCTTCTCACTCATCGCAGGAACGGAGACGGCGACCCCGGGAAGGTTGATTCCCTTGTTGTTGGACACATGGCCGCCTACGACCACTTCGCAAAGCACGTCAGTGGGCGAGACCTCCAAAGCCCGCAGACCCACCTTTCCATCATCGATCAGGACCTGGTCCCCTGGCTTCACGTCCCCGGGGAGGCCCTTGAAGGTGGTGGAGCAGCGCTCCTTGGTGCCGAGAACATCCTCGATGGTGATGGTGAAACGGTCTCCTGGCTCCAAGAAGTGTTTCTGGTTGTCGGCGAACTTTCCAAGACGGATCTTTGGCCCTTGGAGATCGGCCAAGACGCCCACGGTACGACCAGTTACCCTTGCGGCTTCTCGGACGGCGTTGAGACGGTTTTCGTGCTCGGTGTAGTCCCCGTGGCTCATGTTGAGGCGAGCGACATTCATTCCGGCGTTGATGAGTTGAACGAGACGGTCAGTCGTATTGGCGGACGGACCCAGAGTACAAACGATCTTTGCTCTACGCACGCCGCAACCCTACCTCACGGCCTCAGTCTGACCTCAGCTCGTTCAAGGCGTGTTCAAGGTCCCGCGGCAACTCCGATTCAAACTCGACATGACTTCCCTCAACCGGGTGCTCGAAAGCCAGCCGAGTGGCGTGAAGCCACTGTCTATCGATTCCCAAGCGTCTCGCAAGCGCCGGGTCTGAGCCGTAAAGCGGATCGCCGCAACAAGGATGTCCGATCGCGGCGAAATGCACCCGGATCTGGTGGGTACGGCCAGTCTCCAACCTGACCTCGACGAGAGTGGCCGTGCGGTGTGCCTCGAGGGTCTCGTAGTGCGTGATCGATTCACGCCCCCCCTCCACGATCGCCATCTTCCACTCATGTCCTGGATGACGACCGATCGGAGCGTCTATGGTTCCGGTGAACGGGTCAGGATGTCCCTGTACGAGCGCTTGATAGGTTTTGTCCACTGTCTTGTTTCGGAAAGCCTGTTTCAACACTGAATAAGCACGGTCGGAACGGGCAAGCACCATAAGCCCGGAGGTTCCGACGTCGAGCCTCGACACCACCCCCTGCCGTTCGGGGGCTCCCGATGTAGCGATTGCAATCCCTGCGGCTGCCAGGTGCTCAGTAACGGAGGGACCTTCCCAGCCCAGGCTCGGGTGGGCTGCCACACCTGCCGGTTTGTCCACTACGACGATGTCCCGATCCTCGTGCACCACGCTCAGACCGTCGGCTAATCGTGGCGTCGCTACAGCGTGAGTGGGACGGGGATCGGCGACCAGTTCCAACATCGCCCCAGCGGCGACGAGTCGGGAGGCCCGTGCCACGATCTCACCATCCAGCAGCACGGACCCGGACGCAATCAGCTCCGCCATTCTGGAACGGCTGTATCCCGTCACCCGGGATGCCACGAGATCGATCCGCTCCCCCGCCAAGGTATCCGGCACCAGAAAAACGCTCATCCCAGTTCTGCCCTCTTCTTCTCCTCGGAAGGATTGCGCAGGCTCAGCAGGATGATCAGAAAAGCCGCGCTGGTGATGCACATGTCCGCCACATTGAAAATCGCGAAGTGAGGGAGCTGAATAAAGTCGACAACATGCCCGAGCAGCGGCCCGGGTGCCCGGAATATCCTGTCATGAAGATTCCCCGAAATACCTGCCATCATCAAGCCAACCGCGAGTGCCTGCGAAAGAGTTCGCACTTTGCTTAGGGCAATGAATACACAGGCCAACAGAGCAACAATCGCAAAAATGCTGAGCGCTAGCGTCATTGACGTCCCGAGACTGAAGGCCGCTCCCGGGTTGAAGATCAGGTTGAACCGCACAAGGCTTCCAACGATCTCGACGGGCTGCCCTGGGGACAGCGTCTCCAGCACGGCCCTCTTGGATGCTTGGTCCACCCCCAACCCCCCCAAAGCGACGCCCGCCGCGAACAGGGCCGGGGTCCTGCGGCTCAGCGGCGTTCCTCGCGCTGTTTGCAGGTGACGCACATCGTCGCCCGCGGGAAAACCTGAAGCCTGCCCTTGCCGATTGGTTTTCCACATACCTCACAAAGCCCGTACTGGCCCTCGTCGAACAGGTGCAGGGCAAGCCTCGCCTGATCCGCCATCTCGCGGGCGTTTTGCGCCAAAGAAAGCTCCTGATCACGCTCAAAATTGGACGAGCCCACATCTGCCGGATCCCGCACTGCGCCATCGTTGCCTTGGAGCAGAAGATCGCTCAACTCACTGTCGGTGGTGGCCACCTTTTTGTCGAGCCTTTCCAGCTCCTCCACGAGAACCTCGCGTTGCTCCTGAATCTCCTCCGGTGTCCATGGTTCTTCACCGTCACGAACTGGAAGGATCACAGGCTCTGGGGGGTTGCTGGGTGACATTACCGTCCTCGGGGGTTTGTGAGTTGATGGTCCGGCGAGAGTACACCCCCACCGGACCATCAACCAGTCTTCTGCCTTCCACTCAGGCCAGGCGGTCCTGAGCGGCGAGCGCATCAAGACGGGGAGTCCTGGAACGCGCGGCCAGTTCCGGAACATCCAAAGGTTCCGGCAGGTTCTGTTCAAGGGATTCGAGCTGCCGCGACAGGTAGCCACGCATGTTTTCGCGGTAGCTGGACTCAAAGCCGCGCAACGCCGCAACCTTCTGGGTGAGAATACCTTGTTCTCGCTCCAGCTCTGCAAACAATTCCGTGCGACGACGATCGATCTCGTCATTCATGCGATCCGCACGACTCTGGGCTTCGCGGTTGATCTGATCCGCGTTGACACGAGCCTCGGACTCGATGCGCTCGGCACGGGTGCGCGCGTCGCTGGTGATCTCATAAGCCTGCTGCTTGGCCTCGTTAATCTTACGCTGGGCCTCGTTGTTTGCCTCATCCACGAGACGTTCGGCCTGCTCCGTGGCCAACGACACCAACCGAACAACGGCGGGAGTTGCCTCTTCACGTGTGACGACCTGCAGAGTCTCCGTGTTGCCCGTCACATGGCTGACACGGGAACTGCTGCTACGTGCCTCATCAAGCTCACGACGGGCCCGGTCGAGTTCGCTTCGGAGTCGCTCGTTGTCCTGGGTGAGCTGCGCAACACGCTTGTCATCCAACTGCCCAGGCGCTGCAACCGGAACCTGCTGCTTGGCCTGCTGCGCCATCTGACTACGCAGACGCTCAATCTCACCTCGAAGCGAGTTGATCTCATGATCCTTGGCGATCATCGCCTCATCATTGCCGGCAGGCGCCGGATCTCCGGTTGTGCGGGCAGCCTCAACCTCCCGGCGAAGCAAATCCCGCTCGTTCTCGAACTGCGCGAACGACTCCTCCACCTTGTCTATGAAAGTGTCGACGTCACCGACCTCGTAGCCGGTGGCGCCACGGCGTGCCATCCGGAACCGGACTCGGCGAACCTCTTCCAGGGTCAGGCTCATCTTTACTCCCACACGGTCGAAAAATCTTTGTGCCCGATCCTGAGAAACCCCGGGCACAACGTTAAGGTTACTCTAATACTTCATCAGATCCAACGGGGAAGCCAGCACGACACGCACGGATCAGAACGGGATCCAGAGAACGACGCTCCTGAGCAGGTAGATGATCAGGAACAGCACTAGCACGCCCAGATCCAGCGAAACCGCACCCATCCGCATCGGTTTGATGAACGAGCGCAGCAGCTTCAGGGGCGGATCAGTGACGAAATAAACGGACTCCACCAGGACCAGAACAATCCCACGAGGAGTCCACCCTCGGCTCACCACAGGTACCCACGAGAGAAGGACCCTCACCAGGAGGATCAGCATGTAGACCTGGAGGAGCCAGAACAGTGTCAGCGCAACCATGGGGTCAGCTCTGGTTGAAGAAACCGCCGGTAGCCAGCTTCTGCTTGTCTTCAGGGCCGACGACGAGGTTGTGCGGGCACAACAGGAAGACCTGACTGGAAATGCGCTCGATGTTGCCGCGCAGCCCGAAGATCAGGCCAGCAGCGAAATCCACGAGCCTCTTGTCCTCCCCGCGTTCCATGTCGGAGAGGTTCATGATGACGGGAATCCCGTCACGGTAATTCTCACCGATGGAACGCGCTTCGTTGTAGCTGCGCGGTCGGACATAGATGATTCGGCTGAGATCTGTCACCTGACGCGGCTCCGGGGTCGGGGGGGTTGGACGAGAAGCCGCCGCTGGAGCCGGAGTGGGGCTCTGGTTCGGCGCCGGAGCGGGTGATGCGGTCTCGGGCCTAGCGGCGTGAGGATGACGGTGGAGTTTGGCCACGGGCCTGGGCTCGGGTTCTGGCTCCACGTACTCATCCACCGAGTACTCTTCGGACAGCTCGTCCTTGGGGTCGCTGTAGCGCCCATCCTCGACGAGACCCATCCACTCAGCCAGCTTCCGTACACCCACGACACGCCTCCCTAAAACACTTTCGCTTGAGACTACAGACAGGGCGCCCACAACTGGGTGCAATGACTGCCGACACGCCGTCATTTCATGAAGTCGGGCACATCCAGGTCGTCGTCATCGTCTGCCCGCCGCGGTCGCGGTTCCGGACGGCTCGGTTGCATGGGCGCGACGTGAGGGGACGGCGCTTGGGACGCACGGGAACCCGTGAGAGGCGTCCCTCCCGCAAGTGGGCTGGGACCGCTGGGGCCGCCAAAACCACCAGCACGGGATGGCGACGACTGCTGCAAGTTGCTGCCTCGGGTGGTCTCGAGGCGCGGCGGTCGGGGCAGTGGATGTCCGCCATCAAAGCCAGCAGCGATGACCGTGATTCGAACCTCGTCCCCCAAGGCGTCGTCAATGACCGTGCCAAAGATGATATTTGCCTCGTCATGCGCGGCTTCCTCGATGAGCTGGGCAGCCGCAGAGACCTCAAACAGCCCAAGGTCCGAGCCACCCGCAATCGAGAGAAGTACTCCGTGGGCGCCATCGATGCTCGCTTCGAGCAATGGGGAGGAGATGGCCATTTCTGCCGCGGCCCGGGCCCGGTCCTCACCGCGAGCCGACCCGATACCCATCAGGGCCGAGCCCGCCTGGCTCATGATCGATTTGACGTCCGCGAAGTCAAGGTTGATCAGGCCGGGGGTGGTGATCAGGTCCGTGATACCGGAGACACCCTGCATCAAAACCTGGTCTGCCTGTTTGAAGGCGTCGAGAATGGCCACCTGATGATCGGTCATCTGCAACAGCTTGTCGTTGGGGATGACGATCAGGGTGTCGACCTCCTCCCGCAGTGCCTCTATGCCCGAGTCGGCCTGGGTGGCGCGACGGCGCCCTTCAAAGGAAAAGGGGCGGGTCACCACCCCGATGGTCAGAGCGCCGAGGGAACGAGCGATCTTGGCAACGATGGGTGCGGCTCCCGTACCGGTGCCGCCTCCCTCACCTGCCGTGACGAAAACCATGTCGGCCCCTTTGAGGGCCTCCTCGATGTCCTCGGCATGATCCTCGGCGGCCTGACGCCCCTTGGACGGATCCGCTCCAGCTCCCAGACCACGGGTCAGCTCACGACCAACGTCGAGTTTGACGTCAGCATCACTCATAAGCAGTGCCTGAGCATCGGTATTGACCGCGATGAACTCGACGCCGCGCAACCCGGCCTCAATCATTCGGTTGACGGCGTTCACCCCACCGCCGCCGACGCCAACGACCTTTATAACCGCCAGGTAGTTCTGAGATGCGCTTGCCATGACCGCCATTCCTGTCCTCGTAGTCGAAAAGAAGGCTAGGGGCAGATGGGCGCACTATCCAACGACCATGCCGCAACTTCCAGAAATCACCTCAACCAGAGGTTGAGGGTTTCATGGCTTGTCAGCGTGTCGTCGGAGCGTGCGGAGCCGAGACGTCGTAGACGCTGGCCTCCTGACTCAGCAGCACCGAAAGCACCTGGGCCTTCACTTGGGATTGTTCCGCACTGCCCCACACGATGGTGTCTCCATCGGACAGCTGGATCTCAATTCGATCCACGGCCGAAGCCTGCAGCAGTGTGATCCGTTCCCCCAACACCGGGGCCACTGCGGAAACCACAGTGGCCACGTCCTTCAAGATGCGTTGTTCAGGGGCGGCGATGCTCGCCTTCACGGTCCCCTGCCCCGCCTCTCCCCCTTCATGGAACACCACGCCGTCCGCATCAACCCAGCGGGCCACGCCCTCGTCCATCCACACGTAGGCGAGGGTGCGTTCAGTGATGGTTATCTCAATAGTGTGCGGAAAATGCCTTTCCACACGCACTTCAGCCACTGGTGCCAACGCAGCAATGCGATTGCGGATCGCGTCCACATCCTGCGTGGCGAGCGGCCCTCCCAGCGTGACATCAGCGGCGTCAGTGACCTGCTGCTCGGTGAGCAGCGACACACCGTTGCTCCGAACCTCGGTCGCCGCGAAGGCCGACGAGAACCAGACCAACCAGGTGGCGATTCCCGCCAGCAAGACCGCAAGGATTCCGGAAGCCAGAATCACCCACAGCCCCCGACGGCGTTTGCGGCGCTTGGCCTGCAACACCTTCGCGAAATCGCTCGGGGTGCTCGTCAACGGTTCTGTGCCTCCGGACGCCGGGCCAGCAGCGGCGCCAGCAGCGGACCCACGATCGTGACGTCACCGCAGCCCAAGGTGATGATGAGGTCTCCCGGACGGGAGATCTCGTTGAGGGCGGCAGGGAGATCATATTTGTCCACCACGTAGACCACCTTACGGACCCCGTGCCGCTGGGCGGCATCCACCACGAGCTGCCCCGTCACCCCGGGAATCGGATCCTCGCGATCGCCACAGACATCATTGATCACCGCGATGTCCGCAAGAGTCAGCACCTCGCCGAACTCCTCGTAGAAATCTGCGGTCCGGGAATACAGATGTGGCTGGAAGCAGGCAATCAGGCGCCCGTCCAGTCCCGTGTCCTCGTTACCGACATCAGTAGCGTGCCGCGCGGCGTTCAGGGCCGCCCTGATCTCCGTCGGGTGGTGGGCGTAGTCATCGTAGACCCGGATCCCAGCGGTATCGGTGATGAGTTCGAACCGGCGCAGCGTTCCCGTGAACTGCCCGAGCGCCGCCAGAGCCTCCTCGTGTCCGAGGCCGAGGACACGACCTGCCGCGTAGGCGGCTGAAGCGTTGGACAAGTTGTGGTTGCCCGGAACCTTGAGCCGGAGCACACCCGTCTCTTTCCCGTACCGGAGGGTACCGGTGATTCCCTCCCTGACTGGACGAGCATCCGAAACCCGCACCTCGGCGTCCTCGGCGAATCCATAACGGATCACCTGTCTGCCCTCGACACGAAGTCTGTTGGCCAAGGCACGAGCACCGGGATCATCCACGTTCACAATCACCCACTCGACAGCGGGAAGGGTCGCAAAAGTGTGATAGCCCTCGGTGTAGGCCTCCGGGGTGCCCCAGTTGGCCAGATGGTCGGGCTCAACACTGGTGATGATCGCAACCCGGGTCGGGTACTGGAGGAAAGATGCATCCGACTCATCCGCCTCAATGACAAAAGCATCCCCTGTGCCGATAGCGGAACTGACCTTGGTGGTGGCAATCTTTCCACCGATGACGTAGCTGGGATCAGCCCCGGCCTGCTGCAGCATAACGGCAGTCATGGCCGTGGTGGTGGTCTTACCGTGGGTTCCCGCGATCGAGACCCCCTGCTTGCCCAGCATGAGGGCCGCCAGCGCTGCTGAGCGATGCCAGACCCGTAGGCCTCGGCGGCGCGCCTCGGCAAGCTCCGGATTGTCTTCGCGGATCGCGGAGGAGATCACCACGGTTCTGGCGTCACCAAGCTGAGACGCGTCATGACCGGCGTAGCAGGTGATTCCGACCTCCCGCAGGGAGTCCAGTGTGGCGGATTCGGACCGATCGGACCCGCTGGTGGGGATGCCCAGTTCCGCATAAAGCCGGGCGATGCCGTTCATCCCGGAACCACCGATGGCTATGAAATGAACGGGACCGACCTCTGTGGCGGGCTGGACCTCGATAGGGGTGAGCAAGCTCACGATGCCTCTTCTCCTCGAACAACGTTCACGGCGGCCCTCGCCAGGACATCGGCGGCATCCGCGGGCGAATGGGGCCGGGCCAGTTCGGCCATGCGAGCCAACTTCTCCGTGTCCGTGATGGTGGGGATCACCATGTCCGACAGTTTATCGGCGCTGAGGTCGGCCTCAGGAAGCAGGATCCCCGCCCCGTCCGCCACCAGTCCTGCGGCGTTCCGGGCCTGCTCGCCGTTGCCCCAGGGCAAGGGAATGAAGATCACAGGCAGTCCCAAAACCGCCGTCTCCATCACGGTACCCGCCCCGGCTCTGCCAATCATCAGGTCCGCAGCCACGTAGGCTTCAACCATGGCGTCGACATAGGCCACAGGGACGTAACGTGCCCCGTTCTCGGACTCGACCACAACATCCATGTCCGTGAAGTTCTTGGCCCCCAGCACGTGCAGTACCTGGATTCCGGCATCCAGAATGGCAGGAACCGCAGCGGAGAGGGCTTGGTTGATGGCCCGCGCCCCTTGGGAACCGCCACTGACCAGCAGCGTGGGCCTTTCGGGGTCCAGTCCAAAACGTTCCCTGGCCTCGGTGCGGGTGATCCCAGGACGAGTGATGCTGCGGTTCATCGGCATCCCAATCCGTCTTCCTCCCCGGATCTGGGTATCTGGGAAGGTGTACCCGGTGAAAGCTGCAAACCTGGCAGCCACCTTGTTCGCGATACCAACCACCCGGTTCGCCTCGTGCACGAGAACGGGGACCTTCATGGCGCGGGCCGCCAGGTAGGCAGGAATGGCGACATACCCGCCGAAGCCGATCAGCGCCTGAGCCTTCGCCTGGCGCAGGATGGCACGCGCCTCCCGCACAGACTGCCTCAGATTCCAGGGCAGCTTGACCAGGTCGAAGTTCGGTTTCCGCGGCATGGGAACGGGGCGAATCAGCTCCAGTCTGAGACCGGCTTGTGGTATCACTCTGGTCTCGAGTCCCTTACTCGTTCCGATACAGGTGATCTCCACCTCTGGGTCCAGCTCGGCCAGCGCCTGGGCCGTCGCGATCAACGGAGAGGTGTGGCCGGCAGTGCCGCCACCGGCCAGCACAATGCGGGTCACGAGTTCCCTCCCGCAGCGAGCACGCTGGTCATACGTGGCCCTGCCCCACGCCGCCGGTTCTCGAGATAGGCACGGGCATCAGGCGTGTCCCGGGCGCAGGCCAGCAATACGGCCACGGCCAGCAGGTTAGCCATCAGGGCGGACCCCCCTGAGGAGATGAAGGGCAATGGGACACCGAGCACGGGCAGCAGGTTCATGACCACCATTATGTTGACGATTGCCTGGAGCAGGAACCAGGCGGTCACCCCAGAAGCAGCGATGCGGTTGAACAGTTGGTCAGACTTGAGTGCCACCTGGAATCCACTGCGCATCAGAAGGGCGAACAACCCGATCACGAGCAGCACCCCGAACAACCCGAGCTCCTCGCCCAGCACCGCGAACACGAAATCTGTGTGCGCGCCATCTTTCAAACCTCCCCATTTCTGTTTACCCGCTCCGAGCCCGAGCCCCCACCAACCACCACTGGCCAGCGCGTACAACGCCGAAAGGGGCTGGGAGGCCAGGTCAGGGTTGGCCTGCGGATCGAAGAAAGCCATGAAACGCGCCATCCGGTTCTCCGATCCCAGCACCAGCACCAACACGACACCGATCGCCGCCAACAGCGACGGCACCAGGATTCGTAGCGAAGTCCCGACGAAGAACAACAGGGAGAAGATCATGGCGCCGAAGATCAACCCGGTGCCGAGGTCACGTCCGGCCAGGATCAGAGCCAACATCGCCAAGGCCCCCGGGATGAAGGGCAGCAGCAACTGAGCGGGTTCTTTCAAGCGACGGCGTTTGTTGTGGAACAGAGCGGCCGCCCACAGCACCAGGGCCAGCTTCGCGAACTCCGATGGCTGGATGGTCAGCAAACCTCCGATCCGGATCCAGTTGCGGTTGCCGTTGGTTTCGTATCCCAGTGGGGTCTGAACGAGGATCAACCCGATCACGGCGGCTGCCCAGGCGGGAGCCGCCAGTTTCCGCAACGTCTCCGGTTTCATGCGACTGATGGGAATCATCAGGAGCAACCCGACGATCAGGAAAATAAGCTGGCGAATCATGTAGTAGTACGGGGATTCTCCTTGGAAGAGCGCTATCACCGATGACGACGACAGCACCATCATCTCTCCGATTGCCGTGAGGATGACCGTGGCGAAGATGATGAGATGGTGATCCGCCATCGGAGACCGGGTCAGCGCACGCACCACGTTGCCGGACGACCGTCCGGCGGAGGGCGCTTTGGCCATTGGCGTGCCTAACTGCTCGGTGCCTGAAGACTCCGAACCGCGGCGGCAAAGCATTCTCCGCGGTCGTCGTAGCCCGTGAACATGTCGAGCGAGGCGCTTCCGGGGCTCAGGAGCACCGCGTCACCCTCACGGGCAAGACGCGCCGCGTGGGAGACCACCTCGTCCATCACACCATGGTCGCTGCTGTCCAGGATGATCACAGGAACATCGGGCGCGTGTCGGGACAATGCTTCCGCTATAACAAGCCTGTCGATACCGATGAGGATCGCCGCCCGGATCCGATCGCGGTGGGCGATGATCAGATCATCGAAGCTGGTTCCCTTGGGCTGTCCCCCCGCCACCCACACGAACGACGAGAATGCCTGCATCGCCGAGTCCGCTGCGTGCGGATTCGTGGCCTTCGAGTCGTCGATCCAGCGCACGCCGTTAATCTCAGCCACCTCTGCTATGCGATGCCCAGCAAGGCGCAGGTCCCGAAGGCCCTGGGCCACGGCCTTTGCAGGCACCCCTAGGCTGCGCGCCAAGGCGGCCGCGGCGCAGGCATTGGCAACGTTGTGCGGAGCATAGGGCTGAACATCCGCAACCTTGGCGAGTTCCAGCGCAGAGCTGTGCCGCTGGGCAACGAAAGCGCGGTCGACGATCAGATCATCCACCACGCCGACCATAGAAATCGCGGGAATGCCAGTGGTGAAGCCGATGGCGCGGGCACCTTCCGTGACCTCGGCTTCCTCCACGAGACGTTCGGTCTCGGGTTCAGCCACGTTGTACACACAGGCATTCATGACCCGCTCGAAGATCCTGGCCTTGTCGGCTACGTAGCGTTCGTATCCGCCGGGCCCGTCGTAGAACTCGAGGTGGTCCTCGTGCAGGTTCAGTACCGCAGCAGAATGAAGGGCGAGGGTGTGCACCCAGTGCAACTGGAAGCTCGATAGCTCGACTACCAATGCATCATAGGGTTCGTCGTCGAGGATGGCCTCGATGATGGGGCGACCGATGTTCCCGACCGCCGCTGCCCGCATCCCGGCGGCCCGTAGCATGGATTCGACCATCTGGGTGGTGGTGGTCTTCCCGTTAGTGCCGGTGACCCCGAGCCACGGAATGGCTCGGTCAGGCTGCTGCATCCGCCAAGCGAGCTCGATATCCCCCCACACAGGGATCCCACGTTCCAACGCCCGAGTGAGCAACGGGGCGTCGGGACGCCACCCCGGGGATGTGACCACCAGATCCGTATCCCCCGGCAGCTCGGCGGTCGCGCCCTTGCCGAGTCGCACCGTGGCGTCGAGGGCCTCCAGAATGGCTGCTTTGTCGGCGTGGACGTTCGATTCGTCTAGAACCGTGACTCTCGCCCCGAGCGAGAGCAGCCCATCGGCTGCCGAATAACCTGAGACGCCGAGGCCCGCCACGACGGCGTGCACCCGGCTCCAGTCGCTCAGCCGATTCGCCGTGCGGAGAAATTCTTTCACTGACCGACCACCCATTCCGCGTAGAAGATACCGACACCAATGGCGACGCACAGTCCACAGATGATCCAGAACCGGATCACCACAGTGACCTCCTGCCACCCAAGAAGTTCGAAATGGTGGTGGATGGGCGACATCTTGAAGATGCGTTTACCCTTCGTAGCCTTGAAATACCCCACTTGGAGCGCCACGGAACCGGCCTCCATGACGAACAGGAAACCCATGATTACCAGCAGCAGTTCCGTGCGGGTCATGATCGACAATCCCGCGAGAGCCGCACCGATGGCCATGGAGCCGGTATCGCCCATGAAGATCCGAGCGGGTTTGGCGTTCCACCACAGGAAACCGAAGCAGGAGCCGGCGAGTGCCGTTGAGACCACCGCCAGGTCGTAGGGGTCGCGCACCTCGTAACAGAGAGGGCCGACGCTGGAAACCCTGCCGCACCATTGGTTGAACTGCCAGATGTTGACCAGCGAGAAGGCCGCGAACACCAGCGTTGCACTGCCCGCAAGCAGACCGTCAAGACCGTCTGTGAGGTTGGTGGCGTTGGGCCAGGCCATCAGCAAGAAGACAATCCAGATAACCGCCAGGAAGAACGGGAGATGTAACCAAGGCAGGTCACGCAGGAAGGAGACGAACTCCGATGCGGGACGAAGACCACGTTCGTCTGGGAAATTGAGCGCCAGCACCGCGAAGACGCCACCGATCGTAAACTGCCCGATCAGTTTCCCCCTGGGGGTGAGCCCCAGGGAACGCTCCTTGGAGATCTTCGCCCAGTCATCCAGGAACCCGAGGAATCCGAGAGCGGTCATGACCCCAAGCAGCAACACCCCGGAGACCGTCACTGACTCCCACAGGATCAAGTGGGCGATGAAGTAGGACAGCACCACGGAAGCAACGATGACGACGCCCCCCATGGTCGGGGTGCCTCGCTTGGTCAAGTGTTCCTTGGGACCGTCGTCACGGATGAACTGACCGTACTGCCGCCGCGTCAGGAACTTGATGAACTGTGGGGTGACCAGCAGTGTCAGCAGGAGGGACAGCCCCCCAGCCGCCAGGATCGTTCTCACTTGGGGACGCCTCCGATTCGTTTCGCCACAGCGTCGGCCACCAGTTCCAGGCCCACGCTGCGCGAGCCCTTGACCAGGAGAAGATCCCCCGGTGCGAGCTCCACCTGCGCGGCCTCCTCACGGGTGACCACCCGAGCTTCAATCCCCCGTGTACGTGCCGCTTCCGCCACGATCCCGGCATGCTCCCCGACCGAGAGAAGCTCATCGATCCCGAGATCGGCTGCCAGCGTTCCGGCCTCGGCATGCAGTTCTGCCGATTCGGGGCCAAGTTCATGCATGTCCACCAGCACCGCCACGGCACGGGCCCCAGGATGGCTCCTGCGCTGTCCGGCGATCAGGTTGGCCGCAGTGCGCAGAGCGGCGGCCATCGAATCAGGGTTGGCGTTGTAAGCGTCATTCAAAACGATCCGGTCCTCGCTGCAGCGCACCACCTCCATCCGCCAGTCCGAACGAGACTCGGCAGCCGACAGGGCCCCGGCCACCTCCGCAATGGTCATGCCGACCGCCAGCCCGGCGGCAGCCGCAGCCAAAGCGTTGGAAACTTGGTGTCTGCCGATCACCCGGAGCGAGACCGGAGCCGAGATGGTTTCCGATTCCCGGGTGACCACCAACGTGAAGGCGGCCCGCGCGGATTCGCCACACACGACATCCCGGGCAGCGACCTGCAGGTCTCCCTCGGGCAGGTCACCCTCCCCGAACCACGCCACCTGGGCCGCAGTTTCATCCCGCATCGCCCGGCAGGAGGGGTCGTCGGCGTTCAGCACCGCCCACCCCTCGGCTCCCAGTCCCGTGATGATCTCTGATTTAGCGCGGGCGGTCCGCTCGAGCCCGCCGAACTCGCCTACATGGGCGCGCCCGATGTTCAGCACGATCCCGACGTCGAGGCCCACCAGTGAGGTGAGCCACTCGATGTGTCCGACCCCTCTGGAACCCATCTCACTAACGAGGAACTGCGTCGATCCATCGATCCGACATGCCGTCAGTGGCACACCGATCTCGTTGTTCTGGCTTCCTGTCGGAGCGACGGTGGTCCCCTTCGCCTCCAGCACCTGCGCCAGGAGATCCTTAGTGGAAGTCTTTCCGGAGGACCCCGTGACACCGAGGCTCACCATTCCCCGGGCGCGTTCCTCCCGGACCAGTCCTCGCGCCAGCCACGAGAGTCCTTGCACAGTGTCCTCGACCAGGATGTGGGGGACATCGGCCTCGGTGACGAAATTCCCGAGCACCGCGACCGCCCCCGCGGCCACGGCCTGCGGGGCGAAGGAGTGACCATCGACCCGGGAGCCGGGGATGGCGATGAAAAGACTGCCGGGTGTGGCCTTGCGATTGTCAAGCACCACGTCGGCACCAACCACCGTGTCATCACCCACCACTTCGACGGCCGCTGGCTGCATCAGCTCCACCAGCTCGCTGAGCCGCCTCGCCCTCATCGACCACTTCCTTCCATCCGTCGCCAGGTCTCGAGAGCGACCAAGGCATCGTCGAAGGCCACGATCCGGTCACCGATCTGCTGACCCTGTTCGTGTCCCTTCCCGAGAATCGCCACAACACTATCGCGCCCAGCCGTTGCGAGCGCCAGTTCAATCGCACCGCCTCTTCCCCCGGCCTCGATGATCCGGGCCCGTGAATCGGCGGTTCCAGCAAGCATGGCGGCCCGAATACTGGCAGGGTCCTCAGTGCGAGGATTGTCATCCGTGATGATCAGAACGTCACTGCGCTCAGCAGCGGCGCGCCCCATCAGGGGACGTTTGTCAGGATCTCGGTCCCCACCGCAGCCCACGACGGTTATCACCTCGCTGAATCCCTGGAGAGCATCCAGGGTGGCGGCCACTGCCTGCGGGGTGTGAGCGAAGTCCACGACCACGGTCGGGGCCATCTCGGGCAGTGGCAGCACCTGCATCCGTCCGGGCACCTGTGCACGCGCTAAGCCCGGGAGCACGTCCTCGACCGAGATCCCCACACGTTCGAGCATCGCCAGGGCGATAGCGGCATCCACCATGTTGTGCCATCCAGGAAGCGCCAGTTCCACCGGCGTCTCCCCCGATGCAGTACGCAACCGAGCACGTCCACCCAGCGGAAGAACAGGTTCGTAGCCCATGAGACGGTAGTCCGCTTCCTCACATGTACCGACCGTGGTAACTGGAAGACCAGCTTTCCGCGCCCTATCCGCAACCCTGCAGCCATTTTCATCATCGATCCAAACCACAGCGGCTCGAGCATGTTCGGGGGTGAACAACGATGCCTTGGCCTCGAAGTACTCCTCCATGTCGCGATGAAAGTCAAGATGGTCCCGCCCCAGGTTGAGGAAGGCCACCACGTCGAACCTCAACGCATCAGCCCTGGACATGGCCATGGCATGGCTGGACACCTCGATCGCCACGGCTTGCGCACCGCGCTCCCGCATCAAGGCCAGCAGCGCCTGAAGATCCGGCGAGTCGGGGGTGGTCACCGTGGAACGACCCGATGGCAGTGCCACACAATCGAGACGGAAACCAAGCGTCCCAATGGTCCCGACGCGCCGCCCTGTGGCAGCCAGCGTGGCTTCCAACAGAGCGACCGTGGTGGTCTTGCCATTGGTGCCCGTAACTCCAAAAAGTTCCAACCCGCTCGCGGGTTCGCCGTAGATACGGGCGCTTACCTCGGCCATCACGGGGCGCAAGCGCTCGCTGACCAGCACAGGCACACCGGCTTCCCCGGCAGCCCGGGCTCCTGCCGGGTCGGTCAGGATAGCAATAGCTCCCCGTTCCACGGCTTGCCTGCTGAATGCCGCTCCATGGGAATGAAATCCCGGCAGGGCAACATAGAGATCCCTCGGTCGCACCAGACGCGAATCGAGGCAGACCCCCGTCGTCACAACATTTCCGGCATCCCCAGAAATACCGAGCCCGGCCACCACTTCCCGAATAGCGACGGGGGAGACGAAATCCGGCCTGAGCGTGCTCACTCCCACTCCAGTGGCTCCTTTGGCGCAGGAGTACTCGAAGGAGCCACGTTGTACCTGGGAAGGGCCATCTGGAGCACGTTGTTGACCACGGGCAAAGCCAGTTGGCTCCCAAGATTGCCGTTCGTCGGTTGATCGAGCACAACGTAGACCAGCAGCTGGGGGTTCTCGGCTGGCGCAATCCCGACAAAGGATGAGGTGTAGCCGTTATAGCATTTGCAGCTGGCGTCGTAGCGCTGCGCGGTACCGGATTTACCCGCGGTGCGATACCCGGGAATCGCCCGCTCTGAGCTGACACTCGTGATGACGGATTCCATCATGTTGACCACCATGCCAGATGCTTCCTCAGAGATCACGCGACGTGATGCCGGGGTTGCCAACGAGATCGGGGTGCCGTCAGGGTTCGTGGCGGATCGGATGATCTGCGGCTGATGGTAGGTGCCACCGTTGACGACCGCAGAGAGAGCAGCCCCCATCTGCACGACCGAGACTGACAGCCCTTGCCCGAAGGAAATCTGGTCACGTGTGTAGTCGGCCATGTCCGCCCCGGGGAGGGACCCCGCGGTTTCTGCAGGTAGTCCTGATCCCGGAGCCGAGCCGAGCCCGAAGGACGTCAGGTATTCGTGAAGTTTCCCCTTGTCCAGCTGGCGAGCAAGTTTGATGGTGCCGATGTTAGATGACTGCGCCACCACCCCCCGAGCAGTCAGTTTGATTCTCCCGTGCTCGAAGGAGTCCGTGACGGTTCCACTTCCAGAAGCGATGCTGGCAGGCACATCGACCTTCGTGTCCGGAGTCACCAGCCCCGAGTCCGTCAGGGCAGCCATGGTCAACACCTTCTCCGTGGAACCCGGTTCATAGGCCTCGGTCACTGTGCGGTTTCCGAGGTTTCCAGCATCCGTGGCGCCAGGATTGGCCGAGTCAAAGGATGGCGCCGTCGCCAGTGCCAGGATCTCACCGTTATTCGGGTTCATCACGAGAATCGAGCCGGTTTTCGCGCCAGCTGTCGCGATGCCGTCAGCCAGCGCCTGCTCCGCGGACCACTGCAAGTCAGCATCCAAAGTCAGCGAGTAGCTGGCTCCGTTCACGGGCGGGGTGAGGACGCTGGTACCCAACGGGATGCGTCCGTAGGTCGAGCGTTCGTAGACCTCCTGTCCGGGGATCCCTGCCAGCTGGGAGTCAAGCATCCCCTCGAGTCCCGCGGCTCCCTTGCCCTCCCCGTTGACGAAACCGACGACGTTGCTCGCGAGTGTCCGGTTGGGGTAGGTACGCAAGGGGTCGCTTTCGGCGAACAGGCCGTACCAGCGACGTTTGCCGTCCCCATCGATACCTTTGCGCATGTCATTTTCGATCTCGGTCCAGGTGGCAGCTGGAACATGCCGGGCAATTTCCGCATACCGAGTCCCCTGCGCAGTCAGGATCTCCAGGTATTTTGACTCATTTCCCCCCAGATGCGTGGCCAGGATCTTTGCCACGGCTTTCGGTGCTGCCTCCGCCTCCTCTTGTTTTTTCGCACTCATCGGATAGCGCTTGTCCGCTCCGTTGCTCTGAACCATGTCCGGATCAGCCGTGATGTGCATGGCCGGCTGAGTGGCCGCGAGCACCACCCCGTTGCGATCCATAATGGAGCCACGTTCGGGCAACAGGTCTCTGGTGTTCTGCATCTTCTCCGCGGCCTGGGCAGCAAAGCTCTGGGCCTCCAGGGCCTGCAGTTGAACAGCACGTCCGACGCAGACCATTACCAGCAGAAGCAGAGTCATCATGAACGCACGGATCCGCATGCTGGAGCGTCCGAGGGGCAACTTCCAGGTGTGACGTCTCCCGCGGCGAACCGAACGACGGCTCACCGCTCACTCTCCCCTGTTTGCGCTGCCTCATCCTCGGTCGACGCAGATGGCGCCTGGGAGGCCTCTGGCTCCGGCGCAGCAGGGGCCGGCGTCTGTCGGGCTCCCGGTAGCCCCGTCAGATAAGGCACTTCGTCTCCCTTCACCTGCTGAGGCTGCCCCACAATGGCTCCGTTTGAAAGGTCGACAAAAGCGGGAAAGGGGTTCGGCACCATGCCCAACTCCGAAGCCCGAAGGGCAAGCGACCCGCTGCTGGAGACACCTTGAAGCTCCGTTCGACGAGCCGCTACTTCGTAGGACAGCTGTGTGGCTTCCCTTCGAAGATTTGAAAGATCACGGGACTGGGCACCGACCTGGGTGGTCACGACCATGACGAAAACCATACCCACCACCACCAGGGCGGCCAGTATCAGTAGGAACCCAAACGTGGAGACACGGGCCTTGACCGGAGGTACGAGCCGCAGCCGGGGACGCGGGATCTGCCGGGTTGTTTGCTCGATGTCGGCGGCAAGGGCACTCAAACTATGCCTCCTTAACTCGGGCTGCGGCACGTAGCCTGGCGGATGCCGCACGCGGGTTTGACTGGATTTCCTGTTCCGAAGGCCGCTCGGCCCCCCGGGTCAGAAGCGCGAAACGAGGTTGCAGATGTTCAGGGACGATCGGCATATCTCGTGGCGCCCCGTCGCTGGCCAAAGTCGCGAGATGACGTTTGACAGGCCTGTCCTCCAGGGAGTGGTAGGCCAGCACCACGATCCGCCCTCCAAGCGCGAGAGATCCAGTCGCCGCAGGCAGGAACCTCTCCAGGACGCCTAGCTCATCGTTGACCTCGATCCGGAGAGCCTGAAAGGTACGCTTGGCGAGATGTCCCGGGGAACGCCTCGCAGCGGCTGGAACAGCATCAGAGATGACATCCACCAGTCGACTTGAGGAAGTGAAAGGTTGGATCTCACGTTCCCGCACGATCGCGGACACGATTCGTTCCGCGTATTTCTCCTCTCCATAGCCGCGGAGAATGCGTACGAGTTCCACCGGGGAGGCCGAATTGAGCAGATCAGCGGCGCTTCGCCCTTCCCCCCCACTCATGCGCATATCGAGGGGCGCATCGACGCGATAGGCGAACCCACGCTCCTCACGGTCTATCTGCAAGGAACTGACTCCGAGATCGGCCAGTACGGCATGCACCTGACCAACACCAAGATCAGCAAGCACTTCCAGCAGTTCGTCGTAGACGGCCTTCACGAGGACGATCCGTTCAGCGAACGATCCGAGTCGCTCACGTGCCACCGCCAAAGCTTCAGGATCGCGATCAATGCCGATAAGCCTTGCCGATGGGGCTGCCTCCAGAACCGCACGGGCGTGACCTCCGAGGCCAAGAGTGCAGTCGACATAGACCGCGTCAGGCACGGCGAGGGATGGAGCCAACAACTCGACGACACGGTCGAGCATGACCGGATCGTGGTTGTTGCCCTTGGCTATCACGACCATCTCCTTCCTGTTGCCCCGTCGAATCATCCGTTCGTGTACCCCGAGAGGGAGGTTCCTTCACCGGAATCGCACCTGGCCTCGGGGAAGTAAGGCCAGGGTCAACCCCGGTGATGGACCACCACCTCGGGGATCTCACTGCCCCAGTTGGGACAGCAATTCCGCGTCGAGTTCGGCGAAACCGGATTCCTGTTCCGCCTGGTACTCGGCCCAGTGCTCGGCGTCCCAGATCTCGGCCCTGTTCATGGCACCGATCACCACGACGTCACGTTCCAAACCTGCGTAAGCACGAAGAATCGGTGGGATCGTGATCCGCCCCTGCCGGTCCGGAACCTCGAAGCTGGCCCCTGCGGTCAGCATGCGCTGATAGTCACGAACCTGCTTCAACGTGGAGGGTGCTGCACTCACGGGAGCCATGAGCGCCTCGAAAGTGTCCTTGGGATAGATGGCAAGCGCCCGTTCCTGTGTACGCGTCACGACGAGTCCCCCTTCGAGTGCCTCCCGAAACCTCGCGGGAAGGATCAAACGTCCCTTCTCGTCCAATTTCGGCGTGTGCGTGCCAAGGAACAACCGGAAACCCCCTCTCCTCCACAAAGCCCCCACTTCGCTCCACTTGCCACCACATTACCCCACTTTCCTCCACTCCAACTCCACTCGACGCGTGTCCTCCTCCATTGGGTGTGTTTGACCGATGCCCTAGGCTTCATCCACGTCAGGAAAGCGTTGCGAGTCCCAAGGAGCCCCATGACCCAGACTGCTGCTGCCCCCTTGGCGCTGGCCGAGGGGAGCGCGCTGGCCAACCAGATGAAACAGTCGATCAGCAGCGTTATAGAGGGCAAGCCGCACCAGATACACATGGCGATTCTGGTTCTGTTGGCACAGGGTCATCTCCTGCTCGAGGACGCTCCCGGAGTCGGCAAGACCGTCCTCGCCAAGGCTCTCGGGCGTTCCATCTCAGGGGCGGTGAGCCGCATCCAGTTCACCCCCGATCTGCTTCCGAGCGATGTCACCGGCGTGTCGGTCTTCAATCAGCAGAGTCGTGAGTTCGAGTTCAAGCCTGGCGGCATCTTCGCCAACATCGTGCTGGGAGACGAAATCAACCGGGCGTCACCGAAAACCCAGTCTGCGCTGTTGGAGGCAATGGCCGAGGGGCAGGTCTCCGCGGATGGGCAGACCTACCTGCTCAAACGACCCTTCATGGTGGTGGCGACCCAGAATCCAATCGAGATGGAGGGAACCTATCCTCTGCCAGAAGCCCAGCGCGACCGTTTCATGGCAAGAATCGAGATGGGCTATCCCAGCCACCAAGCGGAGATGGCCATGCTCACGGCCCAGGCAGGAGGAGATAAACTCGCCACCATCCGTCCCGTGACGGATGTCGTCCACGTGGAGAGGGCTATCGCGACGATGCGGGGAATCTACGTCGCTCCCGTGATAAACGACTACATCGTGAGGCTTGTGGGCTCAACCCGCACCGACCCGGAGCTCCGGCTCGGTGCGAGTCCTCGCGCCTGTGTCCACCTGATGCGAGCCGCCAGGGTCGAAGCCGCCCTCCAAGGACGCGACTACGTCATTCCGGAAGATGTGACGACCTTGGCCGTTCCTTTGCTGGCTCACAGGGTTTTGCTGACAGTTGACGCACAAATCGCCCGGCAGTCAAACGAGGCCGTCATCACACGCATAGTCACCACCACTCAGCCACCACACCGGAGCTGACATGCAGGGGTTCCGTTTCGGACTCACAGGCCGCGGCCTGGCGATGCTGGTGTTCGGCGGCATCATCGCGGCGGTCGCAGCCATCATGGGAGAACCCGATCTGGCATGGGTGGGGGTGTTCATCGTCTCCTTACCCGTCCTGGGGCTCGTGATCGTGTTGGTCCTACCACCACGTCTCACCTGCAAGCGTTCCGTCATCCCCGACTCCCTACCCGTCGGAGATGTAGCTCGGGTTCGCCTGCTGATCACGAGTAGCAGAACGGTTTCTTTCTCCGCACTCGGTTTCCGCGACCGACTTCCGGAAGCTCTTGGCCGCGATGCCACTTTCACCCTCGTTCGCGGCCTGGGACGCTGGCGACAGGCCGCCGGGTACGACATCACTACCCAACAACGTGGCCATTTCCGGATCGGTCCCCTGCTGGTACGTAATTCCGATGCCTTCGGGGTTGCCTGGCGCAGCTGGCAGGCAGCTGAACGCATTACGTCACTGCGCGTGACGCCGAGGCTGTGGCCTCTGCCTCTCCCCAAGGGAGGGCGGGCTTCAGGGGCCAGTGGGGACGCCACACCACAACGCATTGGAAACGCGGGTGCTGATGACGTTCTGGTGCGCGAGCACCGTCATGGCGATGGAATGCGCCGCGTGCACTGGAGAATGAGCGCAAAACGTGGTGAATTGATGGTTCGCCTGGAAGAACAGCCATGGGACCCAGCCATGACAATCATCGTCGACACCCGCTCCACGGCGCACATCGGCAGCGGGCCTGAGTCCACGCTGGAGTGGGTATTGTCACTGTGCGCCTCCGTGGCCACCGAGCTTCTTCGCGATCGTCTCCGAGTTGCCCTTCTCGGTTCCGACGGTGTGATCTTCCGCCCCGTCAACGGCGAATCGACAGGCGCCGCGTCCCGGCTGCTGGCCACCGTCACAGACGTCGAACCATCCGGGCGTTCCCTCTTGGAGGACTGTCTCGCAGACCCAGATGCCCTCGGAACTGCACGAACCGTAGTTGCTGGGCTCGGGCTGCTCCGTCCCCGTGATGCCGCAGCGCTGGTGGCCGCGACGACCCGGGTCGCAGACATCGATGCCCTGGTCCCCGACGCACGCGCCTTTCCTCTCCCAGCGGAGATAGTCGGCGCCCACGAGGAGGCCTGTCGGCTACTTACCACCTCAGGGTGGAACATGGTGACCTTCGGCCCCGACAACTCCGTGCCACAGGCCTGGAGTCGACTTGTCGCCCAGCGGGAAGCACGATGAATAACAGATCCTCCGCCCTCCTGCCTCCCGTGATTTCGGTGGCGGTGACCGTGTCCATGCTCTCGCTCAGCCCCTTGTTCGCTGCCCCCGTGTTCTCGTCATCACTGCTCCTCACGGTTGGACTCCCCGGACTGATCGCCGCCGTAGCTGCCCTGCTTCGTCTGAAGCGTTCCTGCGTGATATTGGCAGCCTTGTCCGGATTGATTCTGCTGATCTGGTTGGGGACGAGCATCACACCAGCCAGCTCCCCGCTGACCGGAATTCCGAACCTGTTCGCCAGCGGTTTCCAGACCTTGCTGAGATCAACACCGCCACTGCCCGTTGAGCCCGCACTGGGCTGGCTGCTGCTGTTCCTAGCGTTTATGCTGTGGCTGGTCTCATACATATTGGCCGAATCCCTGGAACAACCTGCTTGGGTGATCACCCCCCTGGTGCTGCCGTACGCCCTCACCGCGCTGGTGCATCCCACAGACCTCGACTTCATGAGTTTCCTGCTGGTCGCTGGCGGCTATGTGGCAGTCTTGCTCACCGCCGGAGGGCCAGGGCTCGCCCGTGGCGGATTGGGATTCCGACTGGGGCGATGGTTCATCGGCTTGCTCGCGGCAACAGTGGCCACTGCCTTGACCCTGGGTGTCACTTCCTTGCTACCCATGGGAAACAAACGCCCGTGGCTGAACAACGGCCCTAATACCCCCATCCAGCTGGGTGATCCGACCATCGAGCTGAGCCACAATCTACAACGCCCAAGCCCTGTCGACGTTCTCACCTATCGCTCCAGCGATCGAAAGCCCCACTACCTGCGCACCACAGCCCTGACTCACTTGACCGCCGGAGGCGCGCAACTAGAGTCCATGAAGCTGCGCAACTCAGGAATCAGCGAGGCCTACAACGCCCCTGGGGAGAAGATCGACCTCAGCGTCTCCATGCGATTTCCTTCCCAATACCTACCAGCTCCCTTCGCTGTCGATGGTTTCGATGCCGCCGGGGACTGGGGATTCGATCAGAACAGCCTCTCTGTGGTAGCCACGGGTGATCAAGGAGCGGATCAAACAGCGAACCTCGACTACCGGGTTACCTCCGTGATCCCAAACGGAGGATCATCCCTAGCAACCGCCCGCGCAGGTTCGGACCCGGCAGGTGGGGAAACCCTCAAGATTCCTGAGGGGCTCTCCGACGAGGTCCGGGACCTGGCAGCCGAGATCACCAAAAATGCGAACACCGACGGCGCCAAGGCAAAGGCGATCGAAGAACACCTGACCTCCGCCAGCTTCACTTACACCCTTCATGCCCCCACATCAACCGGAACGGACATCATCAGCGACTTCCTGTTGAGGGACAAAGCCGGCTATTGCATCCACTTCGCCACGGCCATGGCAATACTCGCCCGGATCGAGGGAATTCCGTCACGCGTCGCGGTCGGGTTCACAGGCGGAACCCAAGAAGGGGACGGATACAAGGTGACCACCGACAACATGCACGCTTGGCCCGAGCTATATTTCGAAGGCCTGGGATGGATGCCGTTTGAACCAACCAAGTCCATCGGCTCCTCCGTCACAGGGGAGAACTCCTCACCAGCACCACCGTCCTCCGTCCCCAGTACCTCGCCGAGCACACAGACTGTCTCCCCCGAGCCCAAGCCCACTGAAACAACAGCATCTCCCTCGTCCTCCCCCCCGCAAACGCCCAAGGGCAGTTCCACGAACTGGACTTGGCTGCTCTGGATATTTCCTGTGCTCCTGTTGCTGGCTTTCCCCGCCGTGACAAGACTTTCCCTACGTGCTTGGCGTCTGCGTGGCGGGCAATCCCCGGTGGCAGCTGCCGCTGCAGCCTGGCGTGAACTGGCAGCTTCTCATAGGGACCTCGGCCAGGAGTTCCTGCATGGTTCCCCCGTCGAGGTGGCCAAGACCATGGAACAAGATCTTCCGAATGCGACAGCGGCTCATTTAGTCGAAGTCGCCGAGGTCGTGCAGCGCAGTCAGTTCGCCCGCGAAACTCCACCGACGGATCAGCTTTCAGAACGTGCGAAACTCCTGATTCACGAGCTCCGACGCAACGTCCCGACCCCGAGACGTCTGCTGGCTTTTCTGCTTCCCAGGTCCTTGTGGCGGTCGAAGAACATCTTCAGCAGCCGCCGCAACCGCGATTCGCGATAGCCTTTTCTCACCCATCCGACAAGGCACCTACAATGGCAAGGACGGGGTGCCCGAAGAACTAGGACAGGAGACCACGATGGCTTTGTCTGAGCAGGAGCAGAAGCGCCTGGACCAGCTTGAGGCATCGCTGCTCGCCGATGACCCAAAGTTCGCGGACACCCTGAGGGGCACCCCGCAGTTCCGCATCCAGCGCCGTCGCGCGGCATGCGCAGGAGTGGTCTTCGTCGCAGGGCTGGCCGCTCTGGTCCTCGGAGTCCAATTTCAGCCCATCATCTCCATCATCGGTTTCGTCATGATGCTCATCGCAGCGATCACCGGAATCAGCGCCTGGTCCAGGGTCGAGAACCAGGCGGAAACGGCACGTCCTTCCAGCAGGTCCCCCCATCCTTCCACCTCAGGAGCAGACTTCATGAACAAGTTGGAAGAACGCTGGCGCAAACGTCAGCGGGGCGGCGATCTCTGAGTCGTGACCGATACCCGATGTCCCACATCGTCTGGATTCACCGTTATCAGATACCGGCTGGGAAATGGGCTTGAACTCGCGCTGCTGCCCGATCCCCATGCTCCTGCCGTGGCGGTCAATCTCAGTTTCCAGGTGGGTTCCGTTGACGAAACCCCAGGACGCACAGGCTTCGCCCACCTTTTCGAGCATCTGATGTTCCAAGGCTCCTCCAGAGTGGCGCCCGGAGAACACATGTCGGTAATCGAGGCCGCCGGCGGCAATGTCAATGCTTTCACATCCACCGATCGCACGGTCTACCACGAATGCGTGCCGGCAGGAGCTCTAGAGATGGTGTTGTGGCTGGAGGCGGATCGTCTTCGCAGCCTCGCAGTGACCCAAGAAAACCTCGATGCCCAGCGTGACGTGGTCACCCAGGAGAAGCGTCAGCGCTACGACAACCGGCCCTACGGGGATTTGTTGATGAAGCTGGTGGGGCAACACTTCAGCTCCGAACATCCCTACGGGCACCTGCCAATAGGATCCATGGAGGACTTGGCGGCGGCAAGCCTGGCCGAAGTGACGGCTTTCCACTCGAGGTGGTATCGCCCCTCACATGCGAAACTAGTGATCTGCGGAGCATGTGACCCGGATGAAGCCATCACTTTTGTCGAACGACATTTCGGCGACCTTGAGGATCTCTCCCCACCACCTCGGAATGCCATCACGGAATCCACGCTGCCAGGCGGGAACATCGTCGTCACCGGCGAGGTTCCTCATTCTTTGCTGTACTGCTCGTGGCAGGCCCCGGCGGCGGATGCCCCCGATCTCATTGCCTTGGAACTGGGATTGTCTGTGCTCTCCGAGGGGCACGCATCACGTCTCCATCGCCGACTGGTCAGGGAACAAAAGCTTGCCCACGAAGTGCACGGTACGTTGTTGGGTCATCTCCGCTCGCCCTCCATCGCTTCCGTGAGCGCAAGGCCAGCAGATGGCGTGGACACCCGGGATCTGGCCGAGGCGATCCTGAAAGAACTGGCCGATATGGAGGCACCATCCGAGCAGGAACTGGAGCGAGCGAAGGCCCAGTACGAACGTAGCTGGCTCCTCGAGCTCGCCACCGTCGAGGACCGCGCGGAAGCCACCGCCGACACGTGGACAACCCTGGGTGACCCGGCGCTGATCAACAGCCTATTGGCCGATCTCGCGACCGTTACTTCCAACGACGTAATCGAGGCACTCAGCCACCGCCCATCATCCAGCCAGCTGCACTATCTGCCGAGAGGCACATCGTGATCCGTCCCGCCATAGTAAAGCCACATCCATGGCGCTTCCCCACGCTGCTGCGTTCCTCCCTCGACTCGGGACTGGAGCTTGCGTTCATCGACCTTCCAGGTCAGGCCCTCGCTTCCGTGGAGTTGGTACTTCCTAGCCCTCTGGAAGCCGAGCCACGGGACAAGGAAGGCGTTGCCACCGTCGTTCTGCACTCCTGCGACGAAGCCACCATCACCCTGCCGGACATCGTGGAACAGCTGGAACTACAAGGAGCTGCAATGCTCGGGAAATCCACTTGGGGTTACACCCAGCTGGGCCTGAGCGCCCCAGCACGTCGCTTACCACAAGCACTCGAACTGTTTGCTTCCGTGGTAAGGGAACCAGCCTTCGAAGAACCCGACCTGACTCACCACATCGAGACCCAGATTGCAGCTTGGAGGACCAGGAGGGCCTCCCCCACGGCTGTCACCAGGGAAACCCTGAACGCTTCGTTGTTCGGTCTGGAACAACGCGAAGGACGTCCCCTCGCCGGCTCCCCCGAGACCCTGAAGGCGATTACCCGCGAAGCAGCCCGGGAGTGGCATGAACGCACCTGGGTTCCCGAGGGCTCAACGTTGATCCTTGCAGGCGATCTGAAAGGCCTGGACACAGAGAAGCTGATGGCTCCTCTGGAAAACTGGCGAGGTAAGAGAGCCCCAGCGCCGCCTGCCCAAGGAATCCCGGGCCGGCCCGGAATCGTTGTGGTCGATCTCCCACAAGCAGCCCAGACCGTGGTGCAGGCATTCGTCCCCACCCCGGGCCGCCAGGATCCCGACTGGGCGGCTCTCAAACTGGGCGGACACATCATGTGTGGAGCATTCGCCAGCCGCCTGAACCTGGAACTTCGTGAGCGTCTCGGCTACACCTACGGCGTTTCAGGTGGGGTGTCGGCACGCCGCACGGGAGGTTCCCTCATGCTGGCAACATCCCTGAACAACAACTCGGCCGCCGACGCCACCGCTCGCATCCTGGAAGCGCTCCTGTCCCCCAGCCCCTTCACTGATGGTGAAGTCAGGGATGCTGCCCAATACCTAGTGCAGGCCTCTCCACTGCAATACGAGACAGCAGCTGACGTCACGACCCAAGCCGCAGCCCTGATAGCGGCGGGTCTTGATCCGCGCTTCATTGATCAGTACCACGCCGCGTTGGCGAGTACCACGGCTGAGCAGGTCAACACCGCGTGGTGTGCGAACATCTGTCCCGAGGACGTCACCATCGCGATCGGCGGCCCGGCCACGTTTCTTGAAGCCGGCTTGCAGGCCGCCGGCATCCAGGCCACGCTCATTCGTTGAGTAGGGCGAGTGCCCGTTCCGTCTTGACCTTCGCCTCGTTGGTCTTCTGCTGATAGGTGGCGAGGTCACCGGCTTTCAGAGCCTGATCAGCCTCCGCAAACAGGGCCACGCCCTCCTTCAACAGCGCCTTTGCCTGTTCCTTGGCTTCCGCCTCAGAAGTCGGTGGAGGCTGCTGTCCGTTCGTGGAACCCTCCACAGGCTTTTCACCCGTCTCAGCTCCTGCATCGCCCTGGAACACCTGGTCGAGGGCAACCTTCAGGGTGTCGCCGATCCCGACGTGTTCGCCGAAGCGCGCCACGACGAAGCGCAACGCAGGATAGCCGCCACTAGTGGTACTGGTCTGGGTGTAGATCGGCTGCACGTACATCAAGCCGCCGCCCACCGGGATGGTGAGCAGGTTCCCGTAGATGGCGCTCGTGTTGCCCTGCCGGTTGAAAGGAAGAAGCCGTTCCGCCACGGCCTCGTTCGTCGAGATCGCGTTGAAAGTCTGACCCGGTCCCGGAATCTGTTTGGCATCCGAGAGCTTGAGCGCCCGCAGCTGTCCATAGTTCGGGCTGGTCGCATCCGCATTCACCGCCATGTAGACCGAAAGGTTCTCGCGCCCCCGCGGGACGAAGACCGTCGTGTTGGAGTAGTGCGCCTGCTCCTCGCCCGGCCACTTGATGGTCAAGAAATAAGGGGGTTCCTTGATTCCGCTCTCACCGCCTTTGACGGGGTCAGAGGGAACCTCCCAGATGTCCGACTGCTGGAAGAAGGTGTACGGGTTGGTAGTGTGATAGAGCCCCAGCATCTGACGCTGTACCTTGAAAAGGTCCTGCGGATAACGCAGGTGCGCCATCAGTTCAGGGCTGATTTCGGATTTCGGGGTAATGAGCCCCGGATAGACCTTCGACCAGGTCTGGAGGATCGGGTCCGATTCGTCCCAGCCGTAGAGGGTGACGGTGCCATCGTAGGCATCCACCGTGGCCTTGACCGAGTTGCGGACGTAGTTGACCTGCGTACCAGAAGACGTGCGATCACCACTTGTACGGGTGTCCTTAGTGGCCTGGGTCCAGTCGACACGGGTCGAGTTCGGGTAGTCGGCGGTGGTGGTGTAGGCATCGATGATCCAGACGATGCGTCCATTGACCACGGTCGGGTAGGCATCAGAATCAACCGTCAGGAACGGTGCCACCTCCTTGACCCGGTCCACCGGAACCCGGTTGAACAGCAAACGCGAATTTGAGTTGACCCTCTCGGAAGGCAGCAGGTTGATGTCTCCGAAACGCACGGCGAAAGCGGCCTTGTTCAGGAAATTACCGACAGGAACGCCACCGCTTCCTTGGTAGGTGTACTTGGTCTCGGTGTGCTCCTGCCCGCCACCGGGGGTGTCGAGCTCCACTGGTTCCGCCCCTTCGGGAGCACCGGCGATCACCCAGTGCTTGGATTCCTCACCGAAATAAATGCGGGGCTGCTCCTGTTTGATCAGACCTTCAGTCGGGATCCCCCCTGAGAAGTAGGTTGGTTCTCCATTCGATTCACGACGGTTGCCATAGGCCGCCACCAAGCCATAGCCGTGGGTGTAGACCGTGTGCATGTTGTTCCAGGTGTTTCCCGCATCGACGGCGTTCAGGTCAAGTTCACGAGCGGCCACGACGGAGTCCGTTTCCCGGCCCTCCACGTTGTAGCGATCGACGTCGAGGGTGGAAGGGAACCGGTAATAGCCGCGTACTTGCTGAAGCTGTTCGAAGGTTGGGGCGATGATGGCCGGGTCCATCAACCGGATTGCCGGCAGCGCGGTTGCGTCGGCACGCAACTGCCCCGCGCTCACACTGTCCACGGCCTCGTAGTCCGTGATTTGAACCGATTCGATTCCGAAGGCCTTTCTCGTCGCCTCGATGTTGTTGGCTATCCAGGGACGTTCCAGGTCAGGTTCGTTGGGTTTGACCACGAAACTACGAACAGCCCACGGATAGACAGCGGTGAGGATCATCGCGGAGATCACCAGCAGACCCACTGCGATACCAGGCACACTCCACCTCACCCGCCACGCGTTATAGAAACACAGCAGCGCGCAGATCGCCGCGATCGCGGCGACAATCAGACTGGCCGGGACTCGAGAGGTCGCATCCGTATAGTTGACGCCCGTGAACAGGTTGTTCTGAGTGGTCAGGTAACCGTATCGGTCGAGGAAAGATGCGATCCCGTACAACAGCAACGTGACCCCGAGCAGAATGGATACCTGCCGTTGAGCTGCCTTGCCGGCCCCTTTGAGGTTCCCCGACTTCCGGAAGGCTCTGGAATTCATGGCACCGGTGAGGAAATGCACCAGAAGAGCTCCAATGAGGCAGACCACCACCATGAAACTCACGTAGTTCAGCACGAACCGCCACCACGGCAGCTGGAACACGTAGAAAGACGCATCCAATCCGAAAACGGCGTCGGAGGTACCGAAGTCGGTGGAGCGAACCCATGCCAGGAAGACCTGCATCTGACCAGCGGCGACTCCACCACCTAGCAGGCCAGCCACGGTCGAAGGCAGCAACATGAGAATCCGGGAGCGCCGGTCCAGGTTGTCACGCAGCTGGAGCAGCAACTCGGAATCCAAATTCGCACGCCGCACCGGGGGGCGTAGCCGATAGGCCAGCGCAAGGGAGCCGAACACCCCGCCTGCCATGAGCAACCCGAACCCCAGGAACAACCCCACCCGGGCGGCCAGCTGAGTGGTAAACACCGTCGAGGCGGATACGCTGCTGAACCACAGGTAATCCGTGTAGAACCGAGCCACCAGCACTACCAGCAGAACGAGAAGACCCAAGATCAGAGTCGAGATCAGCAAGGGGCTCCGGCGCCTCTCAACACCGGCTTGGTCTTCTACGCTCATGCGTTCTCCTCCTTGAACGTCGCCAGCAGGGCATCGGCCAGACCGGGCACGAGGTCCTCGGCGCCGAGCAGATCGTCAGGGTTGCTGAGGACACGGGCCAGGCCGTGCCGCGCCCCGTCACGCAACACACCAACCACCACCCGGACGTCAGTGCGGGCCTCGTGTTTGTTCACGAACTCGATGGCCTCTCCAGGGTCCGTGGGCACCTGGGACTCGAATCTGGGCGGCAGGAAGGCCCGTTCCATCGCGATTGCGCATCCTGTCACAGCCGCCGGCTAGCTCAGGAATGCCAACCGTGTGGCAATGTCGCTGCCGAGCTGGAAATCCTCCTGCTCCACAGCGGTCAATGCATCCTCCGCGGTCTGGGTAACCCGTCCCCGCAGCTGTGGTTCCAATTCAAGCAGTGTTCTGGTCTCCACGAGCGCGAACAATCGAGCTGGCTGATCCCACCCGAGCTCGGAAACGTGACGCTCAATATCGGCCAGGGCAGCTATCAGACGACTCGGATCCACCTCAGCCACAGCTGGGCACCTCCTGTGTGGGTTATCCTTCGTTGACGAGCTGCAGCGCAGCAATCGCGTCTTTGAGGGTGCCCACAGGAATCAGCCTGAGGTCGGTGTGCAGGTCCCCTAGGTCGGCGCAGTTGCTGGCAGGCATCAGGAACAGCTTCGCTCCGGCCGCCTCCGCGCCCTTGATCTTCTCTCGGATTCCACCGATGCTGTACACCTTTCCTGCAGCGTCCACCTGACCGGTGCCGGCCACCACACGCCCCTCGCGCAGTACTCCATCCGTGATGCGATCGTAAATCGCCAGCGCGAACACCAAACCTGCAGAAGGACCGACGATTGTGGGATCGATCCTGTAGGAGATGGAAGGCGCGTATCGATAACCGGTCGAGAGCAGGATCCCGAGATACGGCGCCCCGTCACGTTCCGTGGCGGTGGTCACGGTGACCTTTTCGCTTGCACCTCCACGCAGCACCCTGAACACGATGGGATCCCCAACGGCCCTGGTCTGGATGGCGGTTTTCACCTCGTCGTTGGTTGTCACCTCACAGCCGTCCACGGCCTCGATGAGGTCTCCGGGACGCAGTTGCCCGTTCGCTGGTCCGGACAAGCTGACCGAGGACACCATCGGCATTTCGGTGACGGACTGCCCTGCCGCCCTGAGAGCAGCGACAGTCGCGTTCACGCGGGAGGAATCCATCATGGCGACCGCTTCGTTCTGCATCTCAGAGTTCGATTTCCCAGCTGGATACACGACGTCGCGCGGCAGAACATCCGAATCAGCGGCCACATGAGCCATGAGCGCCGCGGGGAGACTGATGATGGAATCAACCTGCGTTGTAGAGACCGTTGTCATCAGCAACTTGCCACCACTGTTGCTCGTTGGGATGCCGGAGATCTCGATGAGCGGCCCCTCCTCGGTACTGCCCATCACATCAACGGTCTTACCGGGCTGCCAGGTGATGAACGGCACCGGGATCAGGATGAGGCCTGCGGCCAGTAGCACAAACAGCGCCGAGGACACGACGGCCACCATGTTTCGCGACATCTCGCCCCTCCTTGCCTGCCGTGTGGGTGGCGACAAGCCTACCAAGTGGACCTCACCGGACCGTCCTTCTCCGTTTTCCTTGAGTCCATAGGGTTGAATGGTTTCCGAATCGGTTTCCCATGCGAAAGGCCTGATGACCAATGTCAACTCCCGAAGGGTTCGACTTCGAACAGCTCAAGCGCATGATGGAGCAGCTCGGCCTCAATGCCGATGAGCTGAATCTCGACGAGTTGATGAAGCAGATGCAGCGCCTTCAGACATCCGGCGGAATCAGATTCGGCATCACCCCAGCCGATCAGGATCCGGAGGCCTCATGGCGAACCACAATCACCGCGGCACGTCACCTCGTCTCGAAGCTGGGACCTGACCCAGCCCTCTCACCCGGGGAGCGGCTCGCCATCGTTGATGCAGAACGGCTGGCCCAGTCCTGGCTGGACCCGGTGACACAGTTCGCTTCTTCCGGAACACCGCCGGTGACGCAACATCGTGAGAAGTGGATCGAGGCCACATCCGAGGGATGGCGACGTCTGGTCGAACCGATCATCGACGGCCTCGCTGACGCACTGCAGCGTGGCACAGCAGCCCCCGAGAATCCACAGTTCGCCGACTTTTCATCGATGCTCGCCCCCATGATACGAACCTCGGCATCACTGATCTACCGCGACCGGCTGAGCAAGGTGCTGGCATCGGTCGCCGGATCCACGCTCACCGGCTCGGAGGTAGGAATTTCCCTCACCGAAGAGGCCGCGGTGACGGTACTGCCCGCAAACGTCGCCGAGTTCACCCGCGACCTCGATCTGCCCGACAGCGACGTCATGCTCTATCTGCTTCTGCGAGAGGCCGCCAGACAACGACTATTCCAGGGAGTCAGTTGGCTGTCCCCTCAGGTGGAGGCGCTCCTGGCCCACTACGCCCGCGAGATTCGGATCGATTTCGAAGCCCTGTCCTCACAGCTGGACATCAGCGATGACGAGGTCTCGCTTGAAGAGATCGTCGCTGTTGGGGAAAAGGTACGTGGTTCGTTCTTCAAGCCTGCCAGCACTGAGCTGCAGCTGGAGATCCTCGGGCGTCTCGAGGTACTGCTGGCACTGATCGAGGGCTGGGTGGACCATGTCACGAATCGCGCCGCAGCGAACTGGATGACCACCGCAACACAGCTCGACGAGGTGGTCCGCCGGCGTCGAGCCTCCGCAGATCCCACTCGCGATGTGTTCCGGGATCTGCTCGGCCTGGAGTTGCGTCCCCGTTTGATCCGCGACGCAGAGAATCTGTGGGCGGTCATGGAGCATCGTCACGGGGCCTTCGAACGCGATGGTGTGTGGCAACACCCCGACATGTTGCCGACAGCCCGGCATCTGGAAGATCCCCTCTCCTACGTACATCCGGCCCACCGTGACGAGGACGACGGGGAATTTGACGCGGAACTCCGAAAACTGTTGGGCGAATAGCACTTGACGAAAACACCCTCGACACGATTGACTTGAGCCAAGACCTCCGCCAGGGGTGGTTCGCAGGGGAAGGCGAACCTCCAGGCGGAGGCCTTGTTTCATTCTTTCGCTGAAGCGACATTTTTCGCATCGTGCTCCGCGACGATCCGCAGAACGTCCTGACCGAACCGGTCAGCCTTCACGGTACCGATGCCGCTGATCTGCAGCAGCTGAGTTCGATTCGCAGGTTCGGCCTCGGCCACGGCTTGCAACGTGGCGTCAGTGAAGATCACGAAGGCCGGTTGGGATGCGGCTTGGGCCGTTTCCAACCGCCAGGTCTTCAGTGCAGCCAAGAGCTCCTCATCGAAAGGTGCCGCACAGCCGGTGTGACGACCCAGCTTGCGTTCAGCAGCATCAGTCAGCTGCCCCCCGCAGACGAAACAGGTGCGGGAACGCACACTGCCACGCCCAGCCCTGCCCTCGCGGGTGACAGGAATCTGGTCCTCAGGCACGAGGCCCGTCAGGAAACGGGAACGCGCACCGCGACCGCGGGAAGGTTTACCGGGCCATGAGATCCGCAGCCGCAGGCGGGCCCGGGTGACCGCGACGTGCAGGAGTCTTCGTTCCTCCGACAGCGCGGGTTCCTCCTGGCTCAGCGCGAAGGGAACCATGCCCTCGCGCACCCCGACCACGGCCACCGCATCCCACTCGAGACCCTTGGCGGCGTGCATGGTCGCCAAGGTGACGGCGCTGGTGGCGGGTGGGGTCTCGAGATTGGCATGATCATTCAGCCAGGCGATGAACGCGGGGGCGGTCCAGTCCGGGAAACCGCCCTGGGCGTCGCGGATCATCTGTGTCAAAGAGTTGATGGATTCCCAGCGCTCCCGCTGCGCCCCCATTCCCGATGGGGCCTCCGGATTCCAGCGGACCTCGGCCAGCACCTCGTCGAGCAGCCTCTCCGGACTGGTTCCAGGATCCTGCTGTGCGGCGCGGCGCAGCCGGTTCACCGCGTCGCGCACCTCGGGGCGTTCCCAGAAACGGTCGGTGCCCTTGACCTGGTAAGGAATCCGCGCGGAGTCCAGGGCGGATTCGAAAACGGGTGACTGTGCGTTGATGCGGTAGAGCACCGCGCACTCACTCCACGGGGTGCCCTCAGCATGCCGCTCCCCCAGCCAGGCGACCACGGCCTGAGCCTCGTCCTCCTCCGTGCCGTCGGCGTGGAACTCGGGGGGTGGCCCCTCGGGGCATGTGGATTGCAGGTCCCCTGCACTGGGGCGGCGACGCACTACACGATTCGCAAGTTGGACGATGCCCGGGCTAGAACGGTAGTTACGGACCAGCCTCACCTGCCGGGCCCCGGGATGTTCGGAGGCGAAACCGGTCAGGCAATCGGCCCGGGCGCCGGCGAAACCATGGATGGCCTGCTGGGGATCGCCGACCACGCAGATGTCTGGGCGACCGTCCACCCACAGCGAGACCAGGCGGTGCTGGATCGCGGAGACGTCTTGGTACTCGTCCACCACGAAGTGCCGATAGGCGTCACGGATCTGTTCGGCTACGGCGGGGTGTTCCACCAGCAGCGCGGCTGCGCACAGGAGGATGTCGTTGAAATCCACCACTCCGGAACTGGTCTTGTGTTTCTCGTAGGCCTCCATCACGTGGGCCACACGTTCGGGCTCCACCCCAGTAACGGTACGGCCACGGGCGAGTTGGGCGTAGCGGCTGGGAGGGACATTGCTGGACTTGGCCCAGCCAATCTCTCCTATCAGATCTCGCACCAAGTTCGTGTCGGCATTGCCGAGTACTCGATTTGCGGCCCGCCCCACCAACGGAAAAGGGTTGTCCAACAACACCGGGAAATCGGAACCATACGCCGTGGGCCAGAAGTAGCGGCACTGGCTGAGAGCAGCTGCGTGGATGGTCCGGGCCGAGACCCTGCGTACCCCGAGCCCCGCCAACCGCGACTTCAGCTCCCCTGCCGCCCGCGTGGTGAAGGTGACCGCAAGGGTCGCAGTCGGGGCGTAGCGGCCCTCCCGGACGGCGTGGGCGACCCGGTGCGTGATCGCCCGCGTCTTCCCCGTCCCTGCCCCGGCCAACACCACCAGCGGCTGCTCCAGCAGCGTCGCCACCAACCGCTGCTCGGGGTCAAGGGCGTCGAGGATCGGATCAGTCACGAGGACCATTCAAACAGGCAACGCCCGCAAAAACCCGACCGGCGTCCCAACCCTCAAGGTTTTGTCGGTGAGGCGCACTAATGTGATCGGTCGCAGGGAAGGAGAGGATCATCGCAGTGAACAGGAGATCGGCCAAGCATTGGGAGAAGCTGGTCGACGCCCTGGCAGCATGGCTGGACGAACTGCGTCCCGGGCCACTGGAACAGGTGCGGATCATCACGTCCTCGGCCGCCACCGCACGCCTGGTGGGACAGGCTCTGGCGGCCCGGATCGGCATCCTCGCTGGAGTGGATCTACTTCCAGTCGACCGCTGGGTAGCACAGCTGCAAGCGGAACTGAACGATGGAGAATCGTCCCCGTGGCGAGGCCTGGCACTGGAACTGGCAATCCGGGAAGTCCTCCAGGACCTGGATTTCCAGGAATCACATCCCGTGGTGGCCGAGCACCTCCGAACGGGACCGGGCAGGCTGCGCGGCGCCTCGCAACGCCTGGCAGTCCTGTTGCGCCGTTACTCGGAACACCACCCGGAACTACTCGCCCGCTGGCTCACCGACCCGGAGGAGGCAGCCGGGGAACTGCCTATGCACCTGCGCTGGCAGCCGGAGCTGACGGCCCGTGTCACCGAAATCCTCGAATGGGATCCGATCGAGGAGCTGACGCGACTGCGCGCCGCCCTGACAGAGAAACCCGGACCGGCCACAGCCGTATTTCACTGCCCCGATCTGCCTGCGGCGACACACCTGTTGCTGGATGCCATCGGACAGATCCAGGACGTCCCTGTCCTGGAATTGGGGAACACCGCGGCGCCAGAGAGAATCACCTGGCTGGGTTCCCATGACCCCTTGCGACAGGCCGAGGTGCTGCGCGAGGAACTGTGCCGAATCCTGCAAGGGGAACCCACTCTGGAGCCACGCGACGTCCTAGTGGTCGTTCCCGACCCCGCGGCGTGGTGGCCTGCCCTCAACCTGGCCTTCACACCGCTCGAGGGTAGTTCCCACCCGGGCCGGCGCCTGCGGTTTCAGGCCCCTCCCGAGGCCCGCACCCCCAACCCCGTGCTGCGCACCCTGGCCGAGGCCACCAAACTGCGAGATTCCCGCGCCACCGCCAGTTCCCTGCTGGACTTGCTGGACCTCGCGCCGATCTCGTACCGCTGGCAGCTACCGGAACGCGACGAACTAGCCCGGCTGATCGATGCGGCCGGGATTCGTTGGGGCCTCGACGCCCAACACCGTGCGAACCAGGGGCTCTCCGGGATCGCACAGAACACCTGGGCCCGGGGCCTGGATCGGCTGCTGGCCGGGCTTGCCCTGGCGCCCGGGAGCACCGCGCTGCCCATCTCCGGCGTGGATGTCGTCAGTACATCGGAGCTGGAGCTGATCGGTTCGCTCACGGAGGTCTTCACCCGGCTGCGACGTTACGCGGCCACAGCCGGATCCACCACCATTCCGGAATGGGTCGCCCGGGCCCGAAGGTTGCTCGACGAGCTCATCGATCTGCCTCCCGGAGAAGATTCTCTGCTCCAAGAGGCCACCTCCCGCCTGGCCCAGCTGGCGGAGGAAGGGGCCAGCAGCCCCGTCAGGGTGCCGGCCTCCGACTTCACCCGCTTGCTGGAGCAGCTGGCCGCCGAACCCACATCACGCATGGTGATGGGCAACGGCAATCTCACCGTCGTCGCTCCTGGGGAGCTCAAGGGTGTGGGTTTCCCCGTGGTCGTGCTGCTCGGTTTCGAGGACGGCGGACTCGATCCCTTTCCCGACGCGATCCCCGGCGTCCTACCGGATCCCAGGCAGGAACGTCTGGAGGATCTGCTGGATCATGCCCGGGCCGCCCGGCATCTGGTGGTGGTGCATCAACACCGTTCCGAAACCACCGATGCTGTCCTGGAGCACCCGACCACCCTCACCTGGTTGTGGCGCAGGCTGGGAGTCACGCCCGAGCTGCAGGAAACCCCCCTGACGGCGCATTCGGAAAAAAACTTCACGGGCCCCGCACCGAGTTTCGACGCCACGGCTCTGGAGATGACTCGTCGCCTGCGAGCCAGACCAGCCACAACCGCGCCGGCAAGCGTAAAGCGTCGGCGCGCTGCCCTTCGTCTAACCACCGGCGACGACACTGCTCCCATGTCTCTGGACGAGGTGGCGCGGTTCCTGCGCGACCCTGCAGCCACTTTCCTGCGCGAGCGGGCGGGAATCCGGGGAAATTTCACCCCCGAGATCAGCGACGACCTGCCCCTCGGGGCAGGCGGGTTGAACGCCTGGGGGATTCGTTCCCGGCTGCTGGCGGCGGCCTGCGGCGGCCAGTCCCCCGACGCGGCGATCCATGCCGAGGCTCGCAGGGAGCTACTGCCGACTGGCCCCTTGGGAGGTGCAGTTCTCGACGCAGACGTCAAACTAGTTCGACAGCTCTGGCAGCAGGCCCGCCCGGATTGGGACCGCCCGGTCCGAGACGTCCCCATCAACCTGGAATACTCCGGCTTGCAGCTGACAGGAATGGTCCGACTGCGCGGCGATGAGCTAGTGGTCATCTCCCCCAGCGACCTTCCCCGTCCTCTGTTCGAGCCATGGGTGCAGCTGCTGGCCCTGGCAGCTTCCGGGATCAGGACACGGGCCCGCATCCATCACCTTCGACGTCACTACGGCGAACACTTCCCAGGATCGGTGACACTCACCCCACCGCAGGAGGCCGTCGCACGCCTGGAGGTTCTGGTGCGAGGCGCCCGCCTGGGACGTTCCCGGCTCATCCCGGTTCCCGCGGAACCAGCCCGAGCGCTAGCAGCATCTGCACGGGAACGAACATTTAACGCCGCCGATTGGGACCTTCCCACCAGCAGCTGGAACTCCCCCTGGGCTTGGCGTCCGGCACACTGGGAGCATTTCTACACCGGCCCTGCTTCAGAGCTGTTCGCCGATCCTCCCCAGGAAGGCGACCCGGTGGGTCCCGAGCGCTTCGGCGCCTTTGGAGGCTGGGCGTTAGCCCTGCACTCCCCCCTCCTGGAGGCCGCACAGTGATTCCGTTCGAGATCACCGATCCCCTGCCTGATGGTCCGATGCTGCTGGAAGCCAGCGCCGGGACAGGCAAGACCTGGACCATAGCAGGACTCACCGCCCGCTACATCGCCGAAGCAGGGGTGAAGATCGAGGAATTGTTGCTCATCACCTTCAGCAACGCGGCCGCCTCGGAATTGCGGGGTCGCGTCCATTCCCGGATCGCTTCCGTAGCGAAAGATCTGGAGGATCTGCTGGCAGGCGGTCCCGAACCCGTAGATCCAGTCTCGCGACTGCTCGGAGCGGACCGCCACGCCCCGCGCCACAGGGCACGACTCCAGACGGCCCTGGACAACTTCGGAACCGCAACGATCACCACCATCCATTCGTTCTGCCAGGGACAGCTGGAGAGCCTGGGCGTATTGGGTGACTGGGACGGCGCCGGCGAGGTGAGCGCGGACGTCTCCTCTCTGGTGCGTGAGTGCACCACAGACGAATACCTGGCCAGTTATCTCCATCACCCCAACCCGCCGCTGGACGCGCGCCGAGCGCTTCTGGTCGCCACCACAGCGGCACCGTCGCGGCTCCCCTTCGCCTCGGCGAATCACGAGCTGCTGGGTTTTCAGGAGCGGGTGCGGGCTCGTTTCGCGGCGCGTCGCCGCGCACTGGGGCTGGTCAGTTTCGACGACCTACCGGGCAGGTTACGGTTCCTGGTCACTGACTCTCCGGTCGCCGAGCAGGTGCGCGCAGAGCTTCGACGACGCTTTCCCGTGGTGCTGGTCGACGAGTTCCAGGACACCGACCCGGACCAGTGGGCCATCCTGCGACGCACCTTCGTGGACGCGGACGCGATGATCACGCTGATCGGCGATCCCAAGCAGTCAATCTACGGTTTCCGCAGCGCGGATCTCGGTTCCTACCTGGAGGCCCGGCAGGCGGTCCGACACCGCGCCACCCTGTAGACCAACCACCGGAGCGAACCCGGAGTAGTGGCCGGGGTGACGAACCTGTTCGGTGACCTCTGCCTGGGCGATTCGGACATCCGTGTCACCCCCGTGCGCTCCGCCCGCTCCCCAGATGAGGAGATCCTGGTTCTCGACGCAGCCCCCGCGGCCCGCATCTGGCTACGCGGGCACGGCCCCGGGGCCACCGAGAACCCGGAACGCACCGTGACGAACGACGTTGTGGCGCACGTACGCACGCTGTTAGCCGGGGCACGATTCCGCAGCAGTAAAGGGGAACGGCCCATCGGTCCCCGGGACATCGCGATCCTCACCCGAACCCGTGGCCGGGGCCTGTCTCTGGTCTCCGATCTACGTGCAGCAGGGCTTCCCGCCACCTGGCATGGTCCCGGCTCCGCCCTCGAATCACCGGCTGTAGCCGACTGGCTGGCAGTTCTCTCCGCCGTCGCCCAACCGACCCGTGCCCACATTCTTCAGGCCGCCCTGGGAGAGCTGCTCGGTCTACCCGCCACCGATCTGCTGGCCGGGCGCGACGAAACTCCCGCGGCCCAACGGATCTATGATCTGTCCCGATGCTTCGCAACCGGCGGGGTGACCTTGCTGGTCAGTGAACTGCTGGCGGGTCTCGGCCCCCACCTGGCACGGTTCGGGGATGGAGAACGCCATCTGGCCGACCTGACCCAGATCGGTGAGTTGCTGCTCGACTCAGATGCCACCAACCTCGACGGGCTCCGCGCCTGGCTGGTTGCCCGGGCTGCCGCCCCGGGCGATGAACCGGCCACGCGGCTGGCCTCCGACCAGGAAGCGGTGCGGGTGTGCACCATGCACTCGGCGAAGGGCCTGGAGTTCCCGATTGTGCTGCTACCGCAGGTGAGCGTCACGGAGGTAAACCTGCGCGGCGCCTTCCCCTATCTGGATGCAACCGGTCGGCGAGTATTGCACGTCGGCACCCGCCCCGGCAGTCGAGACGAGCTGTCCTCCATCGCCCGGCAACAGGCACGCGACGAGGAGCTCCGTCTGCTCTACGTAGGCCTCACCCGTGCCAAGCACCTGGCGATCGCCTGGCACGTGATGGACCGCAGGGCCTCCTCGGGACCGCTGACGGCCCTGCTGTGCCGCGACCGTTCGGTCCAGCAGCTTCGTCCCGAATACCCCACGCTGCCTCCCGCCTTCGGTTTCGATCCAGGCCTGGTGCACCTGTCGCCGGTCACCGCTCCTTTCTGGGAGGCCTCCCCCACATCTTCTGTTCCCACCCCCAAACCAGGATCCGAAGGCCTCCGGATCGCCCGTTTCACCCGTGATATCGATCAGGAGTGGCGCCGCACCTCCTATTCCGGGTTAACCGTGCACCTCCACGAGAACGCACCAGACGAACCGGAGGAACTCAACCTGCCTCCCGGGGAAACCAACGGCGCCACCACTGCCTCCCCCATGAACGACCTACCCGCCGGGGCGCGTTTCGGAACCCTCGTCCACGAGGTCCTGGAGCAGGCAGACTGGGCCGACTCAGGACACGTGCAGCAGGTGACGACCGCACGAGCCCCTGCTTTTGGGTTGGACCGGGAACAGGCGCAGCGGCTCGCCGACGCCCTCAGCCTGGTGGTCACGACCCCACTGGGGGGGTTGTGGGACGGCACCCTGGCCGATCTGCCCGTCGCCGAGCGGCGGGCGGAACTGGACTTCGACCTGCCCCTGGGGGATCGCGGCCCGGCCCGTGTGGTCGCGGACCTGGCAGCAGCAATGTCCAGGCATCTGCCCACCTCCGATCCGCTGGCACCCTACCCGGCCCGACTGCTCGCCACTGATGCCGCCCGCACGTCGCTGAAGGGGTTCTTGACCGGTTCGATCGACGTGGTGCTGAAACTACCCGGGGGAGGTTTCGTGGTGGTGGACTACAAGACGAACCGGCTCCCCGTGCTGCCGGATCAGGAGCTGTCCGTCGAGCACTACCACCCGGACGCGATGGCGGAGGCAATGATGCAGGCCCACTATCCACTGCAGGCACTGCTGTACTGCGCCGCGCTGCACCGTTTCCTGGCCTGGCGGCTGACCGACTACTCTCCTGATAAGCACCTGGGTGGGGTGGGTTACCTGTTCGTGCGGGGCATGGCCGGACCCGAGACCCCGGTGGTCGCGGGTGGCCGCTGCGGGGTTTTCGAGTGGTTTCCACCAACTGAGCTGGTGGTGGAGGTCTCCGATCTGCTGGGAGGTGGGCAGTGAGAGGGCCGGAGATTCCCGTGGCGGCCACGGGACTGCTGAGAACATTCGCCGAGGCCGGGATGATTCACGTGGCCGATTTCCATCTGGCCCGCCGGATGGCTGCGTACTGCGGGGAGAGCGACGACCGGGTGCTGCTGGCTTTCGCTCTGACTGTGCGGGAACTGCGCCTGGGTTCGGTGTGTCTGGACCTGGTGTCCGCGCCCGAGCTGATCGTTCCGGGCGAGGCCGACGACGGATCGGCGATGGCGCCCATCGAGCTGCCCTGGCCGGAACCGCATGCGTGGGCTGCGGCTGTGTCAGCCTCACCGGCGGTGGCAGGCCCGGAGGGCGGACCGCGACCGTTCCGCTTGGCCGACGGTTTGCTGTACCTGGACCGGTTCTTCGCAGAGGAACGGGCCTTGGCAGCTCACCTCAGGCACCGCAGTGCGCTGCCGGATCTGCCCTCCCCTCAACCTCGTGCCCCCGAGCCTGGCATGGTGCCCGACCCCACCCAGGACACCGCGGTCCAAGCAGCCACCCGGGCCCGCACCAGCGTCATAACGGGCGGTCCCGGTTCCGGCAAGACGACGGTGGTCTCCCGGATCATCGACACACTGACCTCCCGAGGGGCGGTCACCGTCGCCCTGACCGCCCCCACCGGGAAGGCCGCCACCCGTCTGGAGACCGCAGTGCGAAGCAGGTTGCGGCGCCCGGAACGGGTCGCCCTGACCACCGGCACACTGCACAGGATCGTCGGCGTTGTCCCGGGTCGCGCGGAACGCACCCACGACGCACTGAACCCACTGCCCTTCGATGTAGTGATCGTGGACGAGACATCGATGGTGTCGATCACGTTGATGTCATGGCTACTGGATGCGGTGTCCGACTCCACCCGGCTGATCCTCATCGGCGACCCGAACCAGCTGGCCTCCGTGGAGGCGGGGGCAGTACTCGCCGACATCTCCGCCGCTCCGGACCTGGTCACATCCCCGGGCGGGCCCGCCGTGGTGCAGCTCGGCGGAAGCCACCGCAACCTCGACGACGTGGCCCGACTGGCCGACAGCATCCGCGACGGCGACGCGGACGGCTGCCTAGCGTTGCTGGAACGATCAAAGACATGCTCCCTCACCACATACACCGGCACCGAGTCACTGGCCGACCTGTCCGCATTGGCCGCCGACATCGGGGCTGTCGCCCGCGATGCACTGGCCGCTGCGCTGGCAGGTGACGGCAACCAGGCCGTACGGGCCCTGGAGCGGCACCGGCTGCTGTGCGCGCACCGGGAGGGCCCCTTTGGCACCGGGCACTGGCAGAAGGAGGTGCGCAGACACCTGGCTGCGACGCTGCCCGGCTACGCACCCGAGGTCGGCCCGTACCCGGGACAGCCGTTGATCGTCACCCGCAACTCGGATCTGGTCAGCAACGGCGATGTCGCGGTGATTGTTGAGCGCGATGGACGGCTACTGGCTGCCGTGGACCGGGGCGGCCATGCAGAGATGCTGAACCCGCTGTTGCTGGAAGCAACACAGGAACTGCACGCCATGACCATCCACAAATCTCAGGGCAGCCAGTTCGGGCGAGTCAGCGTAATCCTGCCCCCTCCCGGTTCGCCGCTGTTGACCCGGGAGCTGCTGTACACCGCCGTCACTCGTGCCGAGTCGGTGGTTCGGCTCTACGGCTCCCCGGACGCGCTACGGAAGGCCGTTGAGACCCGGGCCAGGCGGGCAAGCGGTTTGGTGAGGACCGCCACCCTGGGAAAGCCAAAACGCTAGTCTTGGGCTGTTGAACAGAAAGAGGCCCACACATGTCCGTTTTCGAGCACGTCCGCTTGGCTCCTGCTGATCCGATCCTGGGATTGGCCGAGGCGTTCAAAGCTGATGAGCGCACATCCAAGGTGAACCTCGGGATCGGCGTCTACCTCGATGAGAACGGGCACTTGCCGCTGATGAACTGCGTCCACGCCGCCGAGAACCGGCTGGCTGCAGCCGCGAAACCACACGCCTATCTCGGCATCGATGGCCTCCCGGACTACGTTCACCTGGTGCGAGAACTGGTCTTCGGCGCTGATTCACCCGCCGTCGCGCAGGGCCGTATCGTCACGGCACAGAGCCTCGGTGGCACCGGCGCGCTGAGAGTTGGCGCCGATTTCCTCGCAACGCTGAACCCCGGCGCCCCCGTCCTGATCTCGGATCCGTCGTGGGAGAACCACCGGGCGATCTTCGCGCGCGCCGGTTTCGTTGTCGGCGCGTACCGCTACTACGACTCCGAGACCAGAACCATCAATTTTGAAGGCATGATCGAGGACCTCGAGGCGGCGCGGCCAGGCACCATCGTGGTGCTGCACGCCTGCTGCCACAACCCAACAGGCTACGACCTGAGTCCCGAGCAGTGGGGCCGGGTGATCCAGGTGGTCTCGGAGCACGAGTTGATCCCATTCCTGGACATGGCATACCAAGGTTTCGGAGCCGGGGTTGCCGAGGACGGAGCCGTGATCTCTCGTTTCGTGGCAGCCGGGCTGCCGGTGTTCGTTTCGACCTCGTTTTCGAAATCATTCGGACTCTACGGCGAACGCATCGGCGCCCTGCACATCACCTGCCAGGACGCCGAAGAGGCCACCCGTGTGCTGTCGCAGGTGAAAATCTGTATCCGCACCAACTACTCGAATCCTTCCACCCACGGCGCGGCAATCGTGGCCGACGTACTCGGTGACCCCACTCAGCGGGCCTCGTGGTAGCAGGAACTCGACCGGATGCGCAACCGCATCAAACAGATGCGTGCCCGCCTCGTCGAAGCGCTGCGCACCGAAGGCATCGAGGATATGGACTTCATCGCCCAGCAGGCCGGCATGTTCAGCTACTCGGGGTTGACCCGGGAGCAGATGCTCGCGTTGCGCCGCGACCACGCAATCTACGGCACCGAAAAGGGCAGGATGTGTGTAGCCGCCCTCAACGACGGCAACCTGGAGACCGTCGCGAAGGCCATTGCCGCGGTTCGGACTCAGTGACCTGTCACGCCGAGGCGATCAGGAACATCAGGACAATGATGTAGACGCTGTTGAGCAACACCCAGAAACGCCCCAGGTAGAAGCGGAGCTTCGCCCGGCGGTAGGCGAAGATGACGGGGGCATCCACCCATCCCTGTTGTGCGCGCGGATCCGGTCCGATGTAGTAGTCCTTCAGACTCCAGCCCGGCCTGGCTCCGAAACGCGACGTGCCCTCCAGATTGATGCGCCCCCCTTCGGCCAGAATTCCAAGGCTTCGATGAGCCAGCAGCACGCCAAGCCACATGAAAACAGCGTGGTCGAGGGATGCGTAATCCAGCCAGGCCTGGATCTGCAACCAGACGGGCTTGACGAAGCCCAGCAGCGAGGAAAACGTCTCCTTCCACGGATCGGCCTCGCTGACGTGAACACAGGCAATGGCAAACCCACCCACCAGCAGCATCCGAAAGAGAGCACCGAGCATGCAGGACCACTGCGGTCTCTGACTGGTCACCTCGCCCGCCACGAGGGAGACCGCAACGAAACCCACCAGGACCAGGTTCGCGACCATGACCCAGTTGAGGTATCCCTTGATGGGTGGGAACAGCAATCCTGGCAGCACAGCGACAGCCGTGATGTAGACCGCTGCCCTGACCCGCGAGTACAGCCACCGCACGCAGGCCACGAACCTTCTTTCCCAGACCGCCAGCCGGTACTCATTCATCTCGCGTCGACGGCGTTCCTTGTCCGATTCAACCAAGGGTCGCGAGGCTCGTCCTTCAGAAACGGGAATGGCCATGGCATCAACCTCGGTCGGGGTGGCCCACGACCCCACCCGTGGCTGCATCTGCGTTGGCGGCGCCTGCGCCGGGGGCAGCGGCGTCGTAATGGCAGGCAGCTCAACGGTCGGGGTGTCGTCCTCGAAGGAACGTGGATTGTCTCGCAAGTTCTCTCCTTCAACATGCCCCCGCATGCAGGCGGTCGCTGCTCAGTCGAGGTAGTCGCGAAGCACCTGGGAGCGTGACGGATGCCGCAGCTTGCTCATGGTTTTCGACTCGATCTGGCGAATGCGTTCCCTGGGCACCCCGTAGACCTTGCCGATTTCATCGAGGGTCTTCGGCTGCCCGTCGGTGAGCCCGAAACGCATTGAGACTACACCCGCTTCCCGCTCGGAGAGGGTGTCAAGGACGTCGTTGAGCTGCTCCTGCAACAGGGTGAAGTTCACCGCGTCGGCAGGTACCACTGCCTCGGAGTCCTCAATGAGGTCGCCAAACTCGGAGTCGCCATCCTCACCGAGCGGGGTGTGCAGGGAAATGGGCTCACGACCGTACTTCTGTACCTCCACGACCTTCTCAGGGGTCATGTCGAGCTCTTTCGCCAGCTCCTCCGGCGTTGGTTCCCGACCGAGATCCTGCAACATCTGCCGTTGAACACGTGCAAGCTTGTTGATCACCTCGACCATGTGGACGGGGATACGGATGGTGCGGGCCTGATCAGCCATGGCCCGGGTGATGGCCTGCTTGATCCACCACGTGGCGTAAGTGGAGAACTTGTATCCCTTGGTGTAGTCGAACTTCTCGACGGCACGGATCAGACCCAAGTTGCCTTCCTGGATCAGATCAAGGAACAGCATTCCGCGGCCCGTGTAGCGTTTCGCCAGGGAGACGACGAGTCGCAGGTTGGCCTCGAGAAGATGGTTCTTGGCGTTGCGCCCGTCGTTCGCGATCCATTCGAAATCCTCGAGATCGTCTGGAACGATTGGGTTCTCGACGTCCGCGATCCGTTCCTCCGCGAAAAGCCCGGCCTCGATCCTTTTGGCCAGCTCCACCTCCTGAACGGCGTTGAGGAGGGCCACCTTGCCAATCTGTTTCAGGTAGTCCTTGACAGGGTCGGCGGTGGCGCCGGCCGAGACGACCTGCTGCTCCGGCTCGTCGGCATCGTCCTGATCCGAGAGGGAGAACCCCTCTTCCTCGACGAGTTCCTTCTCGAGGGTGGCCTCCCTCTCCTCCACGAACTGGGAGTCGTCCACCTCGTCGAGGGAACGCTTCTTACCTCCGACCTTCAGCACGACTTCATCACCGTCCCGCTGCACCTCGACCTCGATCTCACCTGAGGTGAGTTGCGCAATCGTTGGTTCAACGTCCTCGACGGCGGCTTTCTTCTTGGCGCTGGAACGTGCAGGTTTGGTCGTTCCAGTTTTCGTGGACTTTGCGGTGGTCTTGGCTGCGCTCCTGGTCTTCTTTGCGGCGGCCGGCTTGCCCACGGTCTTCGGCGTCTTGGTTCCGGTGGCCTTCTCCTTGGCCTCGGACTTCGCCGCCCTCGTGGTCTGGGCCTGGGTACGCTTTGCGGCGAGCTTGGTCTCCTTCTCCACGGTTGCAGTGGCGGTCTTTCTCGCGCGACTACTGGTGCTCTTCGGAGCCTGTTCGGAGCTCGAACCAGAGGTCACAGCGGTTTCTCCTCGCATCTGGGCACAGATCACCCCGTTGCGGTCAAGGGGTGTCGAAAACCATCTTTCCACGAGCATCGCGAACACTCAAACACGCCCCCAGGGATTTCCCCCACTTGGTTCAGCCGCTCATCCCGCAACGTCATACCAAGGTCTGATGCACCCCTGAGATAACGATTGGGTCACGATTTCGGGAACCTTTGACCCAGTAGGCGCGTTTGATTGGGTGTAGACGTCAGAAAGGCGGACCCAATGATCACGACTACGCGAACCCGTAGCACCGATGGTATCGATGGTAAGGATGCTGTGGGCCTCTACCTGGACGCGATAGCCAAGCCCCCCTTGCTGAGCGCCGAGGAAGAGGTACAACTTGCCCACGCCATCGAGGCCGGGTTGTTCGCTCGCGAGATCCTCAACGGCAATGAGACCACCTCGACCGACGCCACTCGCGACGAGCTGGAGCAGCTCGTCGAACTCGGCGATCAGGCCATGCAGCAATTCATCAAGGCGAACCTGCGCCTGGTGGTCTCCGTGGCCCGCAAGTACGGTCGCGCTCAGATGCCGCTGCTCGACCTGGTGCAGGAGGGCAACACCGGATTGATCCGTGCCGTGGAGAAGTTCGACTACACCAAGGGATTCAAGTTCTCCACCTACGCCACGTGGTGGGTGCGGCAGGCCATCTCCCGTGGCATCGCCCAGCAAGGTCGCATCGTGCGCCTGCCCGTGCACGTTGCCGAACAGGTCAACCAGGTCTCCGCGGTACGCCGCAACCTGGAGCGGACCCTGGGTCGCGAACCCGAGGTCGGCGAGATCGCCGATGAACTGAACCTCGCAGAGGAGAAGGTCATCGACCTGATCCGCTACGCCCGCGACCACGTCTCCCTCGACGCGCCCGTCGAGGCCGATGGCGATACCGCGCTCGGCGATCTGATCGCCCGCGAAACCGCACCCGGCCCGGATGAGGTGGTGCTTGACGCGGAGGAGCGAGCCCGCCTCGATGGGATGCTCTCCGCTCTCGACGACCGCTCCGCAGACGTGGTGCGACGCCGCTACGGCCTCCTCGATGGACGCCAGGCCAAGCTGGCCGACATCGGGCAGCACTGGGGCATCACTGCCGAGAGGGTCCGTCAGATCGAGCGCCTTGCGCTGGCCAAGATGCGCGAATACCAGGCCGCTGCTTGACAGCCATCCCTGATCCGGCTCACCCAAGGAGCCGGATCAGCCCTTCTTGGGCGCAGGAGGCCACCAGCTTCCCGTCCTGAAACAACCTGCCCTGACAAAATCCCCGCGCCCCGGAGGCCGACGGCGAGACCATGTCGTAGAGCAGCCATTGGTCGCAGCGGGCCGGACGATGGAACCACATCGCGTGATCGATGGAGGCCGTCTGCAGGTTTGGTGATAGGAACTCCACCTCGTGCTGCACGGTGGAGACGCTGAGCAACAGTAGATCCGTCAGATAGGCCAGAACGGCCGCGTGCAGGCACGGATCATCCGGCAGGGCATCCTGGGTTCGCACCCAGGCTCGCATCACTCCCCCATTCTGGCTCGGCACAGGGGTGGAGGCCAGCCGCACATCGAGGGCATCCCACTCCGACAGCATCCGGATAGGGGCACCGAAACGTTCCTCCAGCACCCTTCCCAGTGGTGACGATTCCTCGGGCGAGGCGACCGATTCCGGCTGGACCGCCGAATGGCTGAGTCCCTCCTCCGGTTCTTGGAATGAGACGTTCAGATCAAAAATCACGTCGTCGTACTGGCGGGTGATCACCCGGCGCGCCGAGAAGGTGCGACCGTCCCGGACGTGTTCCACCCCGATCCGCAGCGGGGCCTCCCGGCTACCGGGCCGCAGGAAATACCCGTGCAGCGAATGCACCACTCGGTTCCTTGTGACGGTTCGCATCGCGGCCACGAGGCTCTGGGCCATCACCTGTCCGCCGAACAGCCGCTGCCACTGGGTGTCCGGTTGCGGGCCTCGGAACCTGTCTTTGCCGACCTCAACGAGGTCGAAGAGCTGCATCAGGTCATCTGTGGTTGCTGGCACCAGTCCATTATCACCCGATCCTTCCCATGGCCTGAGAAATCCGTTTCGCCGAGACAGGCACCAGGGTGCGTGTCCCCTGCGCGAACAGGCTCACCCGGAGCTCCTCCAACAGGAACGCGATCTCCTCCACCTCCGTGGACAACGGACCGGGGGGCTGGGCGTCGCACAGCTGTCCGTAGCGGGCTTCCAATTCCATGATCTCGGCGCGGTTCCTCTCATCCCTGCCAGGGTTCCTGCCACGGGACATGAGCCGGGTATCGCAGGCCTCGATCCACACCGGGATGCGGTCGAACCACGGATCTGGGGTGGCGGAGATGAACCGTTTGAAGGTGAGGTTGGCCAGCTGCTCGGTGATGTCCGAGCGCACCTCATCATTTTCCGGTAGCGCAGCAAGCCTTCGTTCCACCGTTGCCTGGGCAGCCAAGGCCCTCGCCGCGGTGCTGACGACTGTGGCCATGGTTGTGGGGCAGTCGGCACGCACCATGTCCGCAACGCGCTGGAAATCCCGCTCGTCGCGGACCTGCGCTGGATCCTTGATCGCCCGCAACAACCTGTCGGACGCTCTCAACCAGGCGTCTTGGAGCAGTTCCGGGACCGAATCGTACTGGCTCGCCCCGAGGGCCAGTTTCTCGGAATTCCCGAGGCGGGAGACCGCCCAGCGGATCGGCGACGGATTCACCAGCGTGAGTAGACGTCGAAGCCCCGCGGCATGGAAACGTTCCGCCTTCGCGGTCGAGTCCACCACCTGCACTCCGACGCTGCCCCCCTCATCCACGAGGCAGGGATAGCCCTCGACTCCTTTGCCGATGCGCTGGGTCAGGGGCAGCTTCCCAAAATCCCAAGCAATACGGCCCGTCGTCGCGATCCGCCCCGCGGAGCGGGTCAGGCGTGCGGCCACCTTTGCGCTGAGCCGGGTCTTCAAAGCCACCAGATCCTCGCCTCTCCCCAGCTCCTTGCGTCCCTCGACCACAACGAAGGTCGGTCGTAGGTGAGAATCCACGGCCTCAGGACGCCAGTCGCCGGGGTCCACCCGCTCCCCGGTGAGAGCGCTGAGCGCCCTTCCCAGCGCCTCGGGGAAGGCGACCTCGTCACCCGTTCCCCGTTCCCGGAGCCACGCCACGGCGCGACGGGCGAAATCGGGGGCGGGCACGAAAGAGGTGCGGACCCTCTTGGGCAGGCCGCGGATCAGGGCAGTCGCGAGGTCCTCGCGCAGCCCCGGAACCTGCCAGGTGAAGGGTTCGGGTTCCAGGACCCCGAGTTGCTCCAGCCGTACCTCGATCGTCACGCCGTCGTGGCCCGCCCCGGGTTCGTAGACGTAGCTGACGGGCAACTCCAGTCCCGAAACCTGCCACCGGTCGGGGAAGTCGGTGACGCTGAGCGCCCCGGGGTCGGTCATGCAATCCGCAGGCGTCAACCGCAGTGCGGAGTCATCGCCCAAGGATTTCAGGTACTTGTCGAATGTTGCCCCAGAGACCACGCCGGCGGGCAGTCGGGTGGCATAGAAGTCGTAGAGAGTCTGGTCAGAGATCAGCAGCTCAGGTCGGCGCATCCGGTCAGTGAGCCTTTCGGCCTCGTCGTAAGCGAATCGGTTTGCCATTACCACCGGGTTACGGGTCTCCCATTCCCGTTCCACCAGACCGGTACGGATGAAGATCTCCCGAGCCTGCTCGGGATGGCTGACGGCGTAGTTCGTGCGACGCCCGGAAATGATCGGCACCCCGAACAGGCTGACGGTTTCGTTGGCGATAACGGTGGCGCTGCGGGGTGAGAACGTCGGCTCGGAGAGGGTGCGGGTCACCAATTCTCCTGCGGCACGTTCGATCTGTGCCGCGGTCACCGGGCCGACGGTGCGCGCCCACAACCGAGAGGTCTCAACCAGTTCGTAGGCCACCACCAGCGGAGGTGTGGACCGTGAGCACGCCGACCCGGGCACGATGGCGAACCGGACACCCCGCGCGCCCTGATACTCGGTCAGGGGACGGCGCCTGCCCTGTATTTTCGGGGGTGGCGGCAGGGCCAGCCCGATGTTGGACAGCAACCCGGTGAGCAGACACTCCAGGACGACGTCCATCGTCGCGTCCCCCTCGCCGGGCAGATCCAGTTCCCGGCACACGTCACGCAACTGAGAAACGAGATCCTCCCATTCCCGGAACCGCACGAAATGCAGGAACTCGGCCCGGCACAGCTTGCGGAACGCACTTCCAGAAAGTTCCCGGCGACGATTCCTGAGGTATTCCCAGACGTTCAACAGGGCCTCGAAATCACCACCTGCTAGGGATCTCCTACCCTGTTCGACGGGACGGGTACCGGTGTGGACGGTGTGACGTCTGGGCTCTCCGTTCGTGGGAGAGCCGGTTTCATCGGCAGGCGGTTGCGTGAAACGCCGGTGCAGCTCATCGGCAGCCTGTTGGTGCTCGGCTGGGCGTTCCCGCACGGCTGGCACCGTCAGCCCGGCAACGATCACCTGCACCTGGCGAAGCGCCCCCTTGCGAGATCCCTCGATGAGCATCCGACCGAGCCGGGGGTCGACGGGCATCCGCGCCAGGAGGCGTCCCGTGCGGGTGAGCCGCACCCGTTCGTGGCGGCGACGCGGCTTGATCGCACCCAGTTCCTGCAGCACTCGAAGTCCGTCGCTGCTCTGGGAGGCGACCGGGGCCTCCACGAACGGAAAACTCTCGATCTCACCGAGTCCGGCTTGGGCCATCTGGAGGATGACGGTGGCCAGGTTGGTGCGCAGGATCTCCGGTTCGGTGAACTCGGGACGGGAGGTGAAGTCCTCCTCACTGTAGAGCCGGATCGCGACCCCCGGGCCGAGCCGGCCGCAGCGGCCCGCCCGCTGATTGGCGCTGGCCTGCGATATCGGTTCAATCGGCAACCGTTGCACCTTGGTGCGCGCCGAATAACGGGAGATGCGCGCCACACCGGCGTCGATCACGAACCGGATACCGGGGACCGTGATTGAGGTCTCGGCAACGTTGGTTGCCAGCACCACCCGCCTGCCGGGGTGAGTCTGGAACACTTTTTGTTGGTCGACCGCGGCCAGCCTCGCGTACAGGGGCAGTGTTTCCCAACCCGGAAGTTTCAAGGCATTCACGGCCTCCGCAGCATCGCGAATCTCTCGTTCCCCGGACAGAAAGACCAGCACGTCCCCCGAGGATGTGGTGGTCGCCAGCTCCCTGACAGCAGAGGCGACGGCATCCACTTCGTCGTCCTCACCAACGGGCTGGTAGCGGATCTCCACAGGATAGGTGCGCCCGGAAACCTCCACGATCGGCGCGTCGTTGAAGTGAGAGGCGAACCGGGCGGTGTCGATGGTGGCGGAGGTGACGATCACCCTGAGTTCCGAGCGACGTTCCAGGAGCTGTTTGAGATAGCCGAGCAGGAAGTCGATGTTGAGGCTGCGTTCGTGGGCCTCATCAATGATGATTGTGTCGTAGCGTTCCAGGTCGCGGTCGTGGGCCAGCTCACTGAGCAGCACGCCGTCGGTCATCACCTTGATGCGGGTGGCACGGCTCACTCGGCGGGTGAAGCGCACCTGGTAGCCGATGAACTCCCCCATTTCTGTTCCGCACTCCTCGGCAATCCGGTGCGCGACTGTGCGGGCCGCAATCCGCCTCGGCTGGGTGTGGGCGATCCGCTCCCTGCCCGCCAACAGGCAGATCTTCGGGAGCTGGGTGGTCTTGCCTGACCCGGTTTCACCTGCGACCACGACCACCTGGTGGTCGCGGATGAGGGATGCGATTCTCGGTGCCTCCGCGGAGATCGGCAGCGCCGGATCGAAGGCGAGCCGTGGCTGTGGGTTCACTTACCGTGAGTGATGTACAGCGGACATAGCGAGTGGGCCATCAGACCACGCAACAAGCCACCCAACCCGAATCCCGGGATGGCCTCCTCACCGGCGCCGAGAACCAAGAGGTCGTAGTTCTCGGAGCGGGTCACGAACTCGTTGATCGGGGTGGCCGCCACCACGACCACCTCGTAGGGCACATCGGGGAAGGTCTTGGCCTGTTCCGAAGCCATCGCCTCGATTCCGCCCCGGGTGAAGCGGATCAGCTCCTCCAGGTCGGCGGGCCCAAGTTTCGGACCGAACAGTCCGATGGGGGGTTGTAGTGCGTGGACGATCTCGAGCCGGGCACCGAGCAGCTGGGCCTGCTCGAAGGCCGCAGCCAGGGTGGAGTGGTTCACCCGGCTGGTGTTGAGCCCAACCCCGATCAATTTCTTGTTTCCAACGTCCTGCGGATGGGCCGCGGCGGAGATCACCAGCACCGGACACCGTGAACTGGCAACCACAGAGACGCTGGTGGAACCGACAAACATGCGTTCCAGCCCCGAAACGGAGCGCCGACCCACGACGATGAGGTCCGCCACCTCGCTGAGTCGTCCGAGCAACCCACCCGGCGAGCCAAGCACCACCTCGGTGCGAATACGATCGCCCGGGAGGCCGATCTCACGGGCCTTTGCGGCTGCGGCCGCGTTTGCGTTGGCTCCAGCATTCTGCAGTACCTCGGGGTCGTAGACCACTCCCCAGGCTCCTGCCAACATTGCGTCGTCCACGGCGTGCACCAGCAGCACTTCCCCATTGGTCTCTGCGGCGAAGCTGGCACCGTACTTGACGGCCCTCAAACCGTCTTCGCTGCCGTCGACACCCACGACAACAAGTTTGCGGTCCTCCATTGTTTTCCTCCTCAACTCTGGGGAACTGGATTGCCGGACATCACCCGGCCCGTCACTTCTTCGATCCTCACCGCCACGCCGACGGCTGGATCTCGTGGCAGGAAGCTGTCGACATCGCGCCCCTCACAGATATCGCTCATTCCACGGACCAGCACCGACCATCCGACCGCAGTGGCATGGTCGATTTCATCCACCTGTAACGCCACCCTCGTGGGTTTCGCTAGGCGTGCCAACGTCGATGCTGCGCTGGTGCGGAAAACCACCGAGTCACCGATGACCCGATAGTTGACGGGGAGCACGGTAAGGCCTTCAGCATTATCCTGCCAGGCCACGCGCCCGACACCCCCGGTCCTGAGAAGGTGCAGACACTCGGGGACGTCCAGCCGCTCGAAATACGTGACCTCGGTCATGGGAGAACTCTAGTGGCCCGCACCTGGTCAGCCTGCGGTCGGGAAGGTGGTGCGTCCACCAAGTTTGTGTGCCAGGTCGTCATCGATGCCGTCGGCAACCTGGGAAATGGATTCGAGGGCCTCTCTCAGGTGTTGGGGAACGAATGGACGGGCCGGTACCGAGACCTGCACGAAGACCCGGTCCCGGTGCAGGGCGAAACGGCAGTAGCGGGATTCCACATTCAGGTCGTTGAGCACCTCGCAGGCCCGGGAACGTCCACTGACGTCGTGCACGAGAGCCGCGAACAGCACCAGTTCTTTGAAGTCCGGGGTCGAACGGCAGAAAACCATGGTAGAACCGACTCTGATGGCAACCTCACCTGCTGCATTGCGCAGCGCCGGGTGCCCGAACATTTTCTCCAGCTCCGCGTCGACGATGGCGTCGAGCTGGGCCTGGCTGTTGGGAAGCACCACACCGTAGGCTCCAGGCTTGGGTTGAGCCGGGTTGCTCTCCCGGGCGGTCAGCAGCTCCGCCAGCTGATCGGGTTCCAGGAAGATGGGGTGCAGCACGCCGACCACCTGGGTCATGGTGGTGGTGGTGAGATTCGCCAGTTCGATGGCCTCCTCTTGATCTCTGCGGGCCGTGACTCCATTGGGTGAGGAAGTCCACCCGAGTTCTGTGAGCCGAGGAGAGTCGACACCCACCAGAACAGCCTCGATCACTCCTGGTTCGACGGCCGAGAAACGCACAGCGGGCGGTGATTCATCGGTCTCTGCGCCATTGACTGCAGAAATGGTCAGATCAGCGCTGGCATCCATCACGGACAAGACGTCGGCAAGTCTTTCGGTGAAATCGTCCCATGCCTGCTTGGTGGTCCTGTCCAGATCAAAATCTTCAATATCAGCCATACAGCCCACCTCCGGGAATCAACCTAGCAAACCGCACTCAGAGATCGCGTCAACAGGCGAACTGGTGATTCCCGAGGTCCGGATCGCAGACGAGCTCCTGCAACGGGACGGGAGAAGAAAACGATCTCTGGCTATTGTGTTTTAGGTTGCCCTAAGCTGGGGCCTCCCCCAACTTGAGAGGACCCGATGCATCCACAGGACTGGAATCTGCCCTACGGGCTGACGATCCTGCCCCTGTTCTGCATTGTCATGGTGCGCTCCAACGGCACCTACTGGATCGGTCGCGGAGTCGTCGCGGGTACGAGCCATACCCGTTGGCGAAGGGTGCTGGAGACCCGCCCCTACCGAGTGGGAAGCTCCTGGCTGCACCGTTGGGGCCCACCCGCAGTCACCTTGAGCTTTCTGGTCATTGGTCTGCAAACCATGGTCAACCTGGCAGCAGGCGGGGCCCGGATGCCAATGCGCCGCTACCTGCCAGCCGTGGTCGCCGGCTGTACCGTCTGGGCATTCATCTGGGGCACGGGCGGAATGATCAGCCTTGTTCTCCTATCCATGGCGTGGAACCACAGCCCTGCGATGACGATCGCGGGGCTCATCGTGATGGCCGCTGCGGTGACTAGCTTCTTCCTGTTCGGTCGGGGTGGTCAACCGTCGAAGCGCCGGGACGCTCCCTTGTCAGCCGACTGTGCCAAGGAGCCGTAGATCTTCAGCGCGGTCGAGACCTGCCGTTGCCGTGTTGCGGGACGGTAGCCGTTGCCAGCTTCCAGCTCAGCGCGACGGGCAGCCAGTACCTCGTCGGGCACGTTCAACACGATCGACCGGTTGGGAATGGAGATGGTGATCTCATCGCCGGTGCGTACCAGCGCAATCGGTCCCCCGGATGCCGCCTCTGGAGAGACGTGCCCGATCGACAGCCCGGAGGAACCACCGGAGAATCGACCGTCGGTGATCAGCGCACACTTCGGCCCCAGCCCCAGTCCTTTCAGGTAGGAGGTCGGGTAGAGCATCTCCTGCATCCCCGGACCGCCCTTGGGCCCCTCGTAGCGGACGATCACGACGTCGCCCTCCGTGACCTTCCTGCCAAGGATGGATTCGACCGCTTCCTCCTGGGATTCGGTGACGAAGGCGGTACCGGTGAACTCCCACTGGTGCTCGGGCACCCCCGCGGTCTTGACGATGGCACCGTCCGGTGCGAGGTTGCCCTTCAACACTGCCAAGCCACCATCGACGGTGTAGGGATGCTCCACGGAGCGGATGCAGCCGTTGGCAGAGTCCAGATCGAGGGATTCCCACCGGTTGGTAGAGCTGAACGGTACGGTGGTACGTACCCCACCCGGAGCAGCATGGAAAAGCTCGACGGCTTCCTCAGTCGCGCTGCCACCACGAATGTCCCAGTCCGCCAGCCAGCTCTCCAGCGATGGCGAGTGAATCGCGTGAACGTCCTCGTCAAGTTTCCCTCCGCGACGCAACTCCCCGAGAATGGCAGGGATACCACCCGCGCGGTGAACGTCCTCCAAGAAGTAGCGCTCCGAGTTGGGCGCGACCTTGGATAGGCAGGGGGTGACGCGGGAAATGGCATCGATGTCATCCTGGTCGAAATCCACCCCGGCTTCCTGGGCTGCGGCCAGCAGATGCAGGACGGTGTTGGTGGATCCCCCCATCGCAACGTCCAGGCGCATGGCATTGCTGAACGCCGATTTCGTGGCGATTGACAGGGGCAGGACGGAGGCGTCGTCCTCGTCGTACCAGCGGCGGCACAGGTCAACAACAAGCCGCCCGGCGTTGACGAACAGATCTCGACGGGCTGCGGCAGTGGCCAGGGTGGAGCCGTTGCCCGGTTGGGCCAGCCCGATCGCCTCCAGCAGGCAGTTCATGGAGTTCGCGGTGAACATCCCGGAGCATGAACCACAGGTCGGACAGGCACTGGCCTCAATACGCCCCAGCTCCTCATCACTGACATTCGGATCGACAGCCGCAGTCATCGCGTTGACGAGATCGAGGGACGCGACCGCCTGTCCATCGCGAATGATGGCTTTGCCCGCCTCCATGGGGCCACCAGAGACAAACACGGTGGGAATGTTGAGTCGAAGGGCTGCCAGCAGCATCCCTGGGGTGATCTTGTCGCAGTTGGAGATGCACACCAACGCGTCGGCGCAGTGGGCATTGACCATGTACTCCACTGCGTCAGCGATCAGCTCGCGGCTTGGCAGTGAGTACAGCATCCCACCGTGCCCCATTGCTATGCCGTCATCGACTGCGATGGTGTTGAACTCGCGACCGATGGCACCTGCCTGCCTGATGGACTCCGAGACAAGCTTTCCCATGTCGCGCAAGTGGACGTGACCAGGAACGAACTGGGTAAAGGAGTTCGCGACCGCGATGATGGGTTTGCCGAAATCGGAGTCAGTAATGCCCGTGGCGCGCCAGAGTGCGCGGGCGCCGGCCATGTTTCGGCCGTGAGTGGACGTGCGGGAACGAAGCGCGGGCATGTCTCTCCTTCATGCGTCGAACCCGCCCAGTCTAGGAGGTTCCGAGGAAGGGACCATTGAACCGCGTGTTTCATGGACAGTGACGAGCACCCGGTTCGATCGACCACACCTGCCGACCCGGGTGGCACGCCGCCATCAGCAGTGTGACGGCTCCGGAGTGCACCGCCGGAGCCTGGCGCCCCGGCATGCATGATTGGCTCTAGGAAGACATCGCGTTGTGAATGGCCTGGTTCATCGCATCGGGGCTCAAAACCCCGACGTGCCGTTGTTGTACTACGCCCTTGGCGTCGATGAAATAGTGCGACGGCACCCCCATGATTCCGTAGGCCGCGGAGATCTGCTGGTCCTGGTCTGCGACCTCAGGGAAGTCATTTCCGACGCGTTTCGAGTAGTCGCTCACCGTGTTCGGACTCTCGCCGACATAGACCACAACGATCCTGACCGCGTCACCTTGGGATGCCATGACGCCCTGAATATCCGGGATCTCCGTACGGCACCCCGTGCACCATGTGGCCATGAACACAAGCCACACCGGTGTGCCGCGCAGTTCCTCCAGCGCAACCGGCGTCCCGTCGATGTCCGTCGCGGTGAAGCCCGGAGCGTTGGCCCCCACGGCGGGAGGTTGCTGCACGCCCTCAACATCCACGTGGGACATGGCCTCGCTTTCTGCACGGGTTGAATCCTGGTCGCCCGGTTTCACCACCAACCAAGCGGCAATTGCGATGGCAAAAGCCGTCACCAGAACCACCGCAGTCTGGCCGAAACTCGAAGACCGCAGTCGAGCCCGCCAGGCCGGCTCCTCCTTGGATGTGCGGTCCGGTTCCGGAGCGGGCTCATCGGTCTCCAGGAACTCGGTCACCTCGTCATCATCAGGCATAGGCATGCAGACCTCCGAAGAACAGGTTGCCGAGATAGGTAAACACCACAGCTGCAAAGGCCAGCACCAGCAGCCATGCCGATTTCTTGCCGCGCCAGCTCCTGGTGACCCGGGCATGCAGATAGGCCCCGTAGATCAACCAGGTGACCAGAGCCGCCGTTTCCTTCGGATCCCAGCCCCAGTACCGCCCCCCCGCGACATTGCCCCAGATGGATCCAAGAATGAGCATGAGGGTGAGCATCGGGAAAGTCACCACGGTGGCCTTGTAGCCCAGCTCATCGAGGGATTCCCGGCTCGGCCAGCCCTTCCACTTCACGTGGCGCCAGCAGGTACATCACGGCAGCTGCGAAGGAAACCAGAGCAGCCCCGTAGCCGAGCGATGCAGTGAACACGTGCAACGTGAGCAGCGGCGAGTTCTGCAATGCGGGCATCAGCGGATTCGGCTTGTAGGACATGGTGGAGGCGTAGATGAGCATGGCCAGGATCACTGGCAGGGTGATCACTGACATGGTCCGAATCCGGTAGCGCCACTCAAAGTAGACCTGCGCCAGAAGCATGCCCCAGGTGAAGGCAATGGCGAACTCGTAGTGATTCGAGAAAGGCGCATGCCCTGTCGCGATCGTTCGGGTGATCAACACGCCAGTCATCAGCAGCAGGGCCAGCTGGGTGGACTTGGCCGCCCACCACGCCACCGTGAAACGACGCAGCGGCGTGCGCCGGGAACCTCCCGTGACCTTACTTAACCTCCCTGCTTCCCTCGCCGACGACCACTCCGTCTGCCGAGGTGGTTGCCGCGGCTCTCGTCATCCTCGCCGCGAGGACAGCTCCGAGGTAGGCGATGGTGGAAATGACCACGAGGGTCGTTGATATGAGCAGCAGGGCCTGGGAATATTCGATCATCGCTGATCTCCCTTCTTCGTGGCGCTGGCCAGTTGGGTGTTGATGCGTTCGACCATATCCGTTACGAAACGCGTGAACCCGGAATCACGCCGATCCGGGGAGGCCATCTGTACCAAGGTTCCCTCCTCGGTCCCGCTCACCCGCACCCACAGGCGCTGGTGGCGGAAAAACATCGTCATACAGGTACCGACGACCAGCAGGGCGAACCCAGCCCACACAATTCCCGTCCCAGGATCACTTCTCAGGATCATTCCTGTGAACTGCTGCTCGCGTTGGAACGTAACTGAGTAGTCCCCGACGGGGGTCGCGGTCCCCATGTCGATCACGGTCGAGGCCAGCGGAGCGGTCTTCTCACCCCGGCGCAGCTCAACCCTCACCTGGCCGGGAGCGATTCCCCTCCCCACCTGCCCAGAGGCTGGGCTGATCACGTACATCATGGTTTGATCCGGCAGGGTGACATGCCCGTAGTTGAAGATCTTGTCCTGCGTGGTCCATTCCAACGGGACCCCACCCTCGAAGACCGTCGCCCCGGACGCGTCTGTCACACGCATCACCGCAGCAACCCCGAAGTAGGCCTGGTGGAACATGAGCCCGGCGTGGCTGAGCGGGCTATTGACCCTGACCTCCTGCTGCGCCACCGTTTCATCGCCGTCACGCAGCACCAGGTCGGCGACGTAATCCTTTGGCCCCCCGTTGTCGTAGTAGGTATCGCGGAAGCCCGTGGCCTCGGCAACCAGAGTGGTGCCGTGCCCGACCTCACGGGGATATCCGATGGTCAGGGCGAACCTTTCATCACGGAACCCGGTCAACGATGAAACAACAAACCCTGCCATGATGACGACGAACGCCGTGTGCGCCAGCACGGTGCCGAACGGCATCCAGGCGTTGCGGTCCAGGTACACGCCCCGCCCCGTTCCCGCGTCGGCGTGGATGACCCGCAAACCGTGGCGGCGGGCATCGGCAACGATCACTTCCAACGCCTCATCGGGTTCCTGCGATGTGATGAATCGAGTGCGAAGCCCTGCGACATCGAAGAACCTGGCCTTGACGCGGACATGGGGATGACGGGCTGCTTTCCAGATAACGGGAATCCGGTGCGTGGTACAGGCGATGATCGAAAGGGCCAGCAGCCCCATCACGACGAGGAAGGGGATGGAGGAGAACATCGAGAAAAACCCAAGAGCGTCAAGGATCGACGTCCAGCCACCGACGCTGTCGCGCACCCTGTCGAGCCAGACAGCCTGCCGCTCCGAGTCACCCGCGATACTCGACGGCTTCTGCGGCAGCAGCGCTCCGATGAGCGACAACAAACCAGTCAGCAGAATCAGGATGAGCCCGAAGGCTTTGTTGTGAAACAACGCGTAGATTGCGTGCAGAAAACGACCGGGTGAGAGGTCGAGAGCCTCGTCCAGTCCGTCAGTGGTTCCCGTTCTACGGGGTGTTTCATCACTCATCGGTCACCTCTAGATTCCAAACGCGGGGATCAGCCCGGCCAGCGATGCGAACAGATTGGTGATCATGAGGAAACCGACCACCACCAAGAGCCCTCCGGTCGCCAAGGACACCGCCACATGGTGCCTGACGAACCACCCGAAACGTCGCGTGACCTCGGCCGACCCGATGGCGACCGCGACGATGGGCAGTCCGAGTCCTAAACAGTATGCGGTCATAAGAAGCATCCCCGACCACACGGTGGAGCTGACTGTTGCCAGGGTGAGGATGCTGCTGAGCACCGGGCCGATGCAGGGCGTCCATCCGGCACCGAAAACTATCCCCATGAGCCCCGCACGCCACACAGAGGTGTTCCCGCCTTCACCAGGCAGCCGACCTCTCGCTAGCCTGTCGAACACGGGAAGCCGCAGGATCCCTGCGACGTGCAGCCCCATGAACACCAGCACCGCTCCCCCGAGAATCCGGAAATGGACTGCGTAGGGTCCCAAAGACCGACCCAGCAAACCCAGCGACGCCCACAGGGCAATGAAGACAACGGAGAACCCGGCGACGAATGCAAGCGAGTTCCCGAGCGCTACACGTCGATTCACCCGCCCGGGCCCGGAACCGACGAGTTGGCCGACAAAGACCGGCACGATGGGCAGGAAACATGGGGAGGCGAAGGAGACGAGCCCAGCGAGAAGGGCCACCGGAATCGTCAGCTCCATGCTCTCTCAACCCTCGGTACTCGGTGCCGCAGTGGGGGTGGCCAAAGCGTTGAGATGCTGGGTGACCTCCTGTGCCATGCTCGAGTCCGGATCGATCTCAATCACCTTGTTCCAGGCCTCCCGGGCCCGCACTGGGTCGGCCGGTGTGCGTGCCATGTACAGGAAACCGAGGCTGTACCAGGGCTCCACGCGTTGTGGTGCGAGTTCGGTGATGCGCAGCCAGTGTTTCTCGGCAGCGTCATACTGGTTGGTCTTGTACTCCGCCGCCCCGATACCGAGGAGCGCGTCCAGGTTGTCGGGGTCATGGTCGAGGATGTACTGCAGCTGGGGAATCACCTCCGGGTACAAGGCGGCGTTGTAGTAGAGGGTGCCCAGCTTCAATCGGGCCTCGACATTGCCCGGGTCGGCCTCGATCTGGGTCTTGAGTTCGGCCTCGCGCTCCTTGTCGAGTTTCTGGGCCTGATCCATTTCTGCCAAGGCGGAAGCGTCGACAGACGGGTGGTTGCTCGGCATCGCAGTAGTCGTTTCAGGCTGGGAGCGCCCAGCCATCTGGATGATGACGACCAGAGCAGCTGCCAAGAGGGTCACGAGCACCAAGTTGAGGCGCGAGACCCCCGCCCGGCGTTCTAGAGCCGAGACCTTGGGGGTATCCGCCTCGGCATCGTCCTCATCCTCCGGCAGGAGATCAGCCAGGTCCGCACCGTCCTCGTTTTCGTCCTCCGGACTTTCTTCGCTGGTCTCGTCGAACTGTGCGAGCTGCTGTTGCGCCCAGTCCTTGAGCTGGTCCGGGGCGGTGGCGAGGAAGGATTCGAGGTCTTCTCTCGTGAAAGCCCTACCCTTGATCTTCATCGCCCCGGATCAATCCCTTCTGTATATGGTCGTCAGTTCTTCTTCTCGGGCGAATGCTTTTCCGGGATGGCCGAAGGCTTGCCGTTGTCCACCGAGACCCCGCGCAGGGCGAGCTGTCCGGAACGCGCCCAGTCGGTGGCCTGGTTAAGCATGGACACCGAGTACTGCGGGGCGTGGAACCCGCGTCCGTTCTCGGAGAACGAGTAATCGACGACAAACTGCGCCTTGCGCTGGTAGTCACGGGCGAGCGTCAGCTGTTCTTCGGTAGCCGTCCATTGGCATCTGCCGCTTTGATGTCGTTAATGAGTGCCTCCAGAGCAGTGAAACTCACATTGAGCGAATTCTGCCACGTCGTCTGGATGTTATCGACGCGCTGACGCATCTCGGCCTCGGTGGAATGGTGGCAGGTCAGGCACGACGCATTGATGCTCTCATCGCTTGCCATCGGGCTCATGATCTGGTGGTTGCTCACCTTCCCGGCGCCGTTGCGCTGATATGCCATGTGGCAGTCGGCGCAGGTGACGCCGTTGGCGGCGTGAATCCCCTGGGACCAAGTCTCGAAATCGGGGTGCTGAGCCTTGAGGATGGGAGCACCGCTCTCCGCGTGCTTGTAGTCGGTCCAGCCGATCTCGTCGTAGTGGGCCATGGCGTCGTAGGCTGTCAGGCCCTTGTCCCATGGGAAGGTCAGGGTCTTACCCTCGCCCGCGAAGTGGTACTCGACGTGACACTGCGCACAGACGTACGTTCGCATCTCCTGGTTGGTGGCATCGCGGTTGACGTCGTAATCAGTGATTCCCTCCAACGCCTTGACCTTCTTGATCCCCTCCATGAAGGCCGGGCGGGTGATCCGCAGCTCCATGGTCTTCGGGTCATGGCAGTCGATGCAGGCGATGGTCGATGAGGCGTGCTGAACGGCCTCCTCGTAGGACATGGAGTTCATGGCATGGAAACCAGCCATCCGGTCGCCATTGCCGAGCTTGTCGTAGACCTCTGGCATCGAGGCGTGACAGTTGAGACAGGTACCGGGTTGCTTGAACTGCGGCTTGGTGCGTTGGGTGTGCTTCTGGTCTTCCAGGGCCCATTCGTGTCCACGCGGCTCGGTGTAATCCACCGAGAACGCATAGCCACGCCACATGAGCTGGGCCCGGGGTTCCATCTCGATACGGGACAAGGTGTGGTACTGACGCGGGTCGTCCGCTGGGGGATCGACCTTGACGAAATCACCGTCGGTGTCCTCGGAGGTCTTCTTGTACTGCTCGTACTGTGTGGGGAAATTCTGCCCCCACACAGCCGGGTCATACGTTGAATCATCCAGTTCGACGACCTTGGTGAACGGCTGCTTGGCCTCCTCCTTGTGCTGGAAGATATTGGTGAGCAGCCACGTGAGCCCGGCGGCGGCCACCGCCACGAAGAGCAGGACCACGACGGGAACCCACCTTTTACGCGGACCCGTCCATGTGGTGGTTTTCTTCTTCCCCACATCGTCAGACGAGGATGTGCGATCGGCGGCCTCGGTCCTGGTGGGCTTGTCGTTGTTCTCAGTCGTGGGGCTCATCTCTCCTCACCTCTTGTGCCCGACGCCATCGTGGCAGCGGAGACAGGACATCCGCTGACCCTTGTGCTCGGAACTGTTCTTGGCTTGATCGACGTAGTCACCGTGGCAGTCGATGCAGGCGGCCTCGACGATCTCGCGGTTGTGTTCGCGGATCTTGATGTTCTCTGGGTAATTCTGGAACGTGAACTTCAGCGCGTGCCAGAAACCGTTGTCATCCTTGTTGATGTATTTGTAAACAATGTTGTCGTGGGGGGCGTGACAAGAATTACAGGTTGCCACGTCGTGATGAGACCCCTTCAGCCAGCCCTCGTACTGCTCGTTCATGGCGTGACAGTTCGCACAGCTGGAGGGGTCGTCGCCAAGATAATCGGTGACCCCGGAGTAGTAGACAGTGAAGCCCCCGACGCCCAGGATCGCGCCGAGCAGGGCAGCCAAAGCCACACCCGTCCAGCCCGTGAAGACACGGGTGAAGTCTCGCCACCTCGCAAGGATGAAACGCTTCATGAGTGCCTCTTCTTGTCCCCGGTACCGCACCCATCACGCCACGCGGTGATAGGCCCGTCTGGTTTAGAGACACGCTAACACAAAAACTATGAGAAACCTAGGCATTCCAAGGGAAAACACCTCTCGAGAACGCAGGCATTCCTCATGCAAAAAAAGCAGAAAACCATATCGTTATTACTGTCACTGCGGGGAAATGGGCGCGGGACCGGGTGGCGCTATTCCGTTCACCACCCCGCCGGGCAGCACGGGGCGCGATCCCCCAGGCATGAGGCCGACGCTCCCTCTCAGTTACCCTGAGGCCCGAGGAGGTCACCATGTCACCAGTTCAGCTGCGAGGCGTCACCCTGGGTGAGGGGAGGACGAAGGTCATCGTGCCCATCACCGCCAGCACGTCCGAGGAACTCGTGACTCAAGCCACCACGCTTGCAGGGGTGAAACCCGACATCATCGAGTGGCGCGTGGATTTCCTCGACGCCGCCCCCTCCCCCGCTGCCGTCCTCGAGGCCGCTGCCCAGATACGCACCGCTGCCCGAGACCGGCCCGTCCTCTTCACCTTCCGCAGCCACCACGAAAACGGGAACAAACCCATCACCCCCGACGAGTACCACGACCTCAACATCGCTGCCATCACATCCGGCCTGGTGGATGCGGTCGACGTCGAGCATCGCTTCGAGCGATCAGTCGGTGACGCCATCATCGCAGCCGCAAAGAACGCCGGAGTGCCAGTGATAGGCAGCCTCCACGACTTCACGGCCACTCCACCGGCCGAGGAGCTGGTCCAGCGTCTGGTGGAGATACAGGAACGGGGCTGCGCCGTCGCAAAAGCCGCGGTCATGCCCCAGAACATGGGTGATGTGCTCCAGCTGATGGAAGCCCCTTGGACCATGACCAGCCAGCACCCATCAACCCCCGTGTTGACAATATCCATGGGCGGTCTGGGATTGATTACCCGTTTGTCCCCTCGGGTGACGGGGTCGTGTGCCACGTTCGCGATGGTGGATCACCCTTCCGCTCCCGGCCAGATCCCCGTGGAGGAGCTGCGACCGATCTTGGAGCTCCTCGACGCACACCTTGCCTGAAAGGAAGCCCTTTAAAACCCACGTCCGTTTCAGGAACGTCGAGCAGTACTGACCCAACCTTTCCGAGATCCCGCTGGCTGCGCAGACTCCTGACCACGGCGGCACGTGAGCATATCTCACCTGTGTGCACACCAGAATCGGTCAAGGGTGATGCACTAGGCTCCTACCGTGAAAAACCAATCGGATCGCGATCTCCCCACGATCGGACGGTTGCCTTGAACGCAATCGCCCTGATCGGGTTGTCGGGTTCCGGAAAATCGACGATCGGCCCACTCCTCGCGGAACGGCTAGGCCTACCGCATCTTGATGTCGACCTCATCCTGGAACAGCGAGAAGGGCGAACCATCCGAGAGATCTTCAACACCGATGGGGAACCGTACTTCCGAGCGTTGGAGCGTGAGATCACGATCGAACTCCTGGATGCACCGGGGGTTCTCAGTCTCGGGGGAGGAGCCCCGATGACCCGGGCGATCGCGGACGCCCTCGATGGCCATCCCGTCATCTGGCTGCGGGTGAAACCCGAAAGCTCTGCCCTGAGGATCGGGCATGACGAGGGCCGTCCGCTTCTGGCAGGGCAGGACGCCGTGATCCGTTTGCGGACGATGCTCTTCGAACGCGCCCCGACATATGCGCGGCTGGCGAGCCTCACCGTGGACACCGACCACGCCTCGGTGGAATCGGTGGTAGAAACGATCGCCGCCCATGTCACTTCGTTCGAGCCAGGACGCTGAAACAGGTGGGATGATCCCAGTCACCGCGGACAAAACTTACGAGGTCCGGGTGGGGTGCGGGTCTCCTTCGAGCTCTCCCAGGCGCTCGCCTCCGCTCACGCGTGGCCATCATCCGCATCGCTTCCCCGGCCCGGGAAGCTAGGAGTCTCGGGAGCACCCTCGACTCGGACGTGGTTTTCATCGAGGTCCCCGCCAGACGCGAGGCCAAGCGTCCGAAGGTGCTGGCAATGGCCTGGCGGAGACTCGCCAAGGCGGGAGTGAGTCACCCGTGATACCTCGGACCTGGCAACGACCCACACGCCAATGGCGATCGCCACGAAGATCATCGCGGCATAGGTCATCCGGGAAATGCCCGCCGTGAGGTCGAACCTGGTCAGCTCCAGGCCCGCGGTGACCAGCGGAAACCCACATGGTTTTTCGCAACAAGGTTCAAGACCTCCGTTTCCGGCGTCGCAGCCCGGGGACCACTTCTCTCAGGTGCGG
>JABCNW020000042.1 GCA_013333945.2 Propionibacterium sp. | reverse complement strand
TCATGCCAAAGTCTCGATTACCCTGTATCTATTCGGTGTGCAGAGGCGTGAGGAGCTAGATGAGCATCCATTCAGGAACACCTGCCCATCTCGCCATGCCCGCAGACATCATTCATGAGGAGGAGGCGACGCTTCCCGCCCGCTCGGGCGTGCAGGCGTGGCTGCAGGAACTGGCCGAGAACGAGCTCGCCATGGACCGCATCAGCCCTCGTGAACTGACCCAGCGGATCATGCAGGACGCTTTCGGGCGGTACTCGCTGCCCCCCCGGGTCGCGGGGATGCTGGCCGCCAGCCATCTGCTGCGCGACGCGGACCCGCAGGACCGGCAGGGCATCCGGCAGCTCGCCACCGCCTGGTTCACGTCCATGCCCCCAAGCGCCGTCGACGAATCCACATGGTACGTCCGGCAGGCCGTCCGACGCCCCCAGACTCCGCACCTGACGCTCGCGGGACACACCAGCGATGTCCTCGAACTCTCCCGCTGCAACGCCCGGGATGGCCGTCCCTTGCTCGTCTCCGAGAGCGAGGACGCCACCACACGCATGTGGGATCCCGGTACCGGCGAGGAGACCAACGAGCCCGTCGACTCGCCACTGTCGGGTATCCCCACCAGACGTGAGGCCACGTTCACCGACGCCTACGGTCGGACCCTGTTGGCTGCCCCGGACGGGAACAACATCCAGATCACGGATCGCGCGACCGGCGAGGAGGTCGGGGTGCCGCTGCGCGGCCACGATTCCGAGGTGACGGATGTCTTTTCCTTCTACGGCCCCGCCGGGCGTCCATTGCTAGCCTCCGCCTCCCGCGACCACACCATCAGGGTCTGGGATCCGGCCTCCAAGTCGCGCCCGGCGGCGAGATTCGTCGGACAACTGGACGAGATGCAGGTGATCACCTGGTTCACGGCTAGCGACGGTTCGCCGCGGGTCGGTACCATCGGCCACCCCTACGACGACATCCTCCAGATCTGGGAACCCGACACAGGCCAGTGGGTCGGGGCGTTGAACGCCTGCCCCGGCCAGCTCTGGGCGGAGACGTGCAGCGCCCGGTTCACCACACAGCAGGGCAACCAGATGCTCGCCGTCGCGGAACAAGAATCCCTGCGATTCTGGGATCTCGATTCGGGACAGCTCGTCGGCGATTCCCTGAACGGACACACCGCACGCATCAACGACATCCTGGCCTGGACCACACCTTTCGGGGACATCCGGCTGGCCACGGCCAGCAGCGACGGCAGCATCCGGCTCTGGGATCCGGTCCGGGGCACTCAGGTTGGGCGGTCGTTGACGGGGCACGCCGGACCGGTCAGAGCCTTGAGTACCTTCACCACCCGCCACGGCGACGCCTGGCTGGCCTCCGTCGGCGACGACGGCGCCATCCGCGTCTGGGATCCCGACGTGGGCCGACAGATCGGCAGGCCCCTGCAGGGACCGTCCTGCCCGATGACCCGCGTGGTCGCCTTCTCCGCCGCGAACGGCGAACCCCGGCTGGTGACCACCGGGGACGACTACATCGTCCGCGTCTGGGATCCGGGCAACGGTCGGCAACTGGGACGTCTCAGTAGCGGCGAGGAGAACCTCTGCGACGTCGTCCTGGTGGGGACGAACCGGGAGGGTCGCACCCGCTTGGTCACGTCAGGACTCGACCGCTCCATCAGGTTCTGGGACATCGCAACGGGCAGGATGACCTACGCCATGCACGCCCTGGACTACACCGAAACCATCATGTCGCTGCGCTACGGCGACCTGGCTGTGAGCCTCAACGACGGCTGGGCGCTGCTGCGGCTGCCGCTGGGGGTGTAAGCCCCGCCTCAGGTTTGTCGATGACGCCGGGTACTGTTCAGGCCATGAGCGATCTGAATGCCTGCTCCGGAGAACGCCGGATAACATGCGACGTCACGATTCCGGAAGGCTGATCGGATGCGTCGGATCCCGAGGAAGATCGTTGCCGCCACCACCGTGGGTGTGTTGGCACTGGCCAGGCTCAGGAATGCCCGCAGACGCGGTGCCGTCAAGTCGATCGCGACCTTCACCACCGCGGACGGGAAACCGCGGGTGGTCACGCTCGGTCGCGGTCGTTTCGTCCGCATCTGGGACGCCGATTCGGGACGCCGGCTGCGAAGGCTGCCGATGAGCGGCGCCTCTGTTCACCTGGCCACCTTCGTGTCGAGCACCGGAAGTCCCCGACTCGCGGTGCTCACCGCCGATCAAGAGATCCACGTCTGGGATCCGGTCGCGGGAAACCAGATCGACGAGCTACGGGTCGCGGAAGCAGACATGGGATCACGGCTGGTGGCGTGGAACACCACGTCGGGCCACCCCCGGATCGCAGTCACTTGTGGTGATGCTGGTATCCGCATCATCGATCCCGAGGCCGGGACACAGGACGGGCTCGTGCTCATGGGCCACGAGGTCGCGGTCGTCGACCTCGCCACCTGGTTCACCCCCGGAGGTCAGCCACGGCTCGCATCCAGCGGCGACGGCGTCACCCTGTTGTGGGACCCGGAAACTGGTCGCAACCTGGGGCAATTGACCGGGCCTGACGAATGGTTGAACAGCATCACCGCCCACACCTCCCCGGAGCGGACGCTGTTGGTGGTGATCGACGAGGATGGTGGTTACACGCTGTGGGATCCGCAGGCCGAACAGAAAGTGGCTTCCTATCGACTTCCCTCAGGGCTTGAACCCGGTCTCGGGATATCGTTGCCCGGGCTGCGGATCGCCACGGGGCACGGTGACGGCACGGTTCGGGTGACGGACCCCGCTACGGGCGATCAGCTCCACGAGACCCGCTTCAGACGACCGGTCCGGGCGATCGCTTCCCTTCCCGATGGGATGGTGATCGGCCTGGACGACGGGTGGCGAATGGTACGGCTCCCCGAGAGCGAGGCGGCCTGATCCTCGGCGCCGCCGGTCGGTGAGCCTCCACGTTTGGCCCAACCCTGCAATTAGTGAGTATACGTATGCATATACTTATCTCATGCCACGACGAACGATCTACGTCTCGGAGAACGATCAAGAGCTCTTCGAGCGTGCCGCACAGGAACCCGGGGGCCTGTCCCCCACCGTCGCCATCGCCCTGAACGAGTACATGGCCAGGGCGGTGCTGCGCAACGAGGGAATGGAGGTCATCGACCTGACAGTCGATGACAACGGCGTCAGCCACAAGGTCCGTTTCACCGGTCGGAAGCTGCTCCGTCTGGAGGAGAAGGTCGCCAACGGAGTCCGTGTCCGGTTCGCCTACCTCACCAAACAGAACCGCTACGCCATCCACGAGAAGATCATCGCCGACCCAGCCGACTGGGAAGGACAGGGAGAACGTCTCTGGCGCGACCCCCTCACATGGACCCACAGTTTCTGGATCCGCAGCGACCGCACCCTGGAGGTCTACGACACACTCGACCAGCTGCGCGAGAAAGACCCGGACCTGGCCGACCGGGTCGCCGCCGCCCAGAAGACCCCACCCCTCGAGGAACTCGACATCTAGCATGTCGCACCGTTGAGTGGTTTCTGGTTTTGCGGGGTGAAGCAGGACCTGAATTGCCTGAGTTGACGCTCACAGATGATTGAGCGTGCTCAGCTGCGTCGCCGTGAGTCCGCACAGAATCTCGCGTTGCATTTCTGGGCCGTAGTGGAATACGCGCCGAGTTTTCCAGGCCGATACCGTCGCACCTTTCGATGCACCACGGGGCGAAACCTCAACCGCACATAGCGCCACAGGCCAACAACCATGAGAAGCACCCCGATATACCGAACCGCTCACTCCTTGGCGCCAGATGTGGATCACCGGTCATAACAAACCCAGCTGCAGCCCAGAGAACCCGACCGGATCTGAGTTCTGCGCTCAACTGTGAAGAGTCGTCAACGCCTAGCACTCACCATGGAAGCTGAATTCCATGCTCGAAGGTGGATACTCCCAGCGCAGGGCTCCCGGCTTGGAGGATAGGCCTGCCGGTCTCAGCTCTGCCTAGCTGATGAGGTTGCGGAGCTCTCGTTCCTCATCATCGCTGAGGCCGACCTGTCTCACGTCCTGACGGCTCTCCTCGTAACGCTGTGCAGCTGCAAGAGTCACTTCCATGGGTCTGGTGGAGAAACCCTGCAGCTTCGCTTTACTGCAGTCGAGGATGCTCATGTATCGAAGCGCGGGGTCAGGAATCCAGAGCGGAAGGGAACGCGGCCCCTTCCAAGGTCGGACCCCGTGCTTCAGGAGCATCGTGTCATCAACAACACGAGCCTGTGCGGAGCTTCCTGTGATGGCTACGCAGTGAGCATAAACCTCACCAAGCGTTGTGGCCTCTCCCCCGATATTGAACGTTCCACAGATTCTGTTCACCACACAGTGAACAATCCAGCCGGCGAGGTCTGCCACATCCAAGATCGCCGTCGGCTGGGTGGCGTCGGGGACCAGGACATCATTCCCTGTGGGATGAGCAAACCGCCAAGGGTAGTAGCCGGATCGTCCAGTCCAATCGCCGTTGCCACCAATCAGACCGGGACGGATGATCGTGAGCGCTTTGTGGTGATCTCGGTACGCTTCTTCACACGCCACCTTTGCCGGCCCATACTGACTCATGTCTCCCATGACTTCGGCCTCAAGAGCATCGTGGACCTCGGCCATTTCCGTCGTCGCTGTCGCATCGAAGTGGGTGTAGACACTCCCCGAGGAGACATAAACCCAGTGCTTGGCAGTCAGTCGCTGGGCTGCACGTCGTGCATGACTGGGATGGGTAGCCACATCGATTACCGCACCCCAGTCTCGTCCAGCAACCGGCTCCAGCGAATCGGGCTGGTCTCGATCCGCTTTGATGAGCACTGCACCGGCAGGAACGTGACCAGAACCTCGCGCCACGCACGTGACCGAGTGCCCAGTAGTTATTAGTTGGCGCGCAACCTCGCGCCCTAGGAAACCAGTACCGCCGAGCAAGAGAATGTCCATGGCACAACTGTTGCAGCTGCGCTACTACACATGCAGTTCATTCTGCTGTGAGCAGCTTCAAGTCGTGAGCTGCGCACCCGAGTTCGCCACAACCTGTTCCAAGGCATCTGCTGCTTGTCGTGCAAGCTCCGGAACCTCGAGCCCCATCGCTCCGGTGATTGCGTGCAGCATCTCCGACGAGGGATCTTTCAACCCACGTTCGACCTCTGACAGGTACTGTGGAGAGAGCCCAGCTCGCCATGCCACATCAGCGAGACGCTCACCATGCTTGACACGCTGACCTCGGATCACCTCCCCGACGGCTTCACGCCACAGGCCACCGCCTTGCATCCAAGTTACCGCTCTCAGCGAAAACACAACGCCCATGGCTCCAAGCTACTAAAGCAGTCCTACCAATACTTGGATGGAAGGTAGCGAGGCACCGCCGACTGGCAATGCCGAAAACGATCCTGCAAAGCGGCGTGGTTGTCATCTACCGAGCCTCATAGCCAAGTAGAAAACACGGCCCAGGCGCGAGCACATTCCTAGCCCGAGGCTCCACGCTGCGAGGCGCCACCCTTATCTCCTGGGTAGTCGCCGAAACCGCCACTGCTTTCACGGTAAACCCAGATGAGCAAACCCGAGGGCCGTGGTCGGGGGTGCGGGTGAAGGTCTCACAGGATCGGTGGTGCAACGCTCACCGATCGTCTTCCCAGAAGGAACAGATTCACTCAAGGACACCGCTCTGGAGGCCCGCGTCACCGCGCCCCACGCTTCCATTGGTTCTGAGGCTACGCCTGCGACAACGACATTGGACGGTTCGTCAGGTGGTTGAGGCGCCATGTGAACGCGCTGCCGAGCACGATGGTCGGAATCACCGCGAGAGCAAACGCCCAGAAGGCGGAGTGCAGGACGAAAATACCGAAAGCGGCGAACCCTATGTTTCCAAGCCAGGTGGTCAGCGTCGAAGTCCACGACATGAAACCCCCATCTTCGAGCACTGACAGCAGTTCCCCGTTGAGCCCTTCGAAGAAGTAGGGCACGACGACGATGAAGAAGGCGGCCACCATGATCATGCCGGTCCAGGTATCGAGATTCCCGGCGGTCAAAATCCAGATCAGAGCCGGCGACAGTGCAAGGAAGACCACGACGGCCACTGCCATGGGGATGGCGGAGTAGATGGCGATGCGTCGACGAACCTCGCGCGCGACCGCCCCACCGCTTTCGCTGACGTAGCCGTAGAACACGAAAGCAGCTCCGAAACAGGCCTGCGGCACCCGACAGAACAGGGTCCAGATGGTGGATGCCACGGTGCTTGCAGCCACCCATGTGACTCCGAGCGTGCCAGCCATGACGAACGGAATGGTGCTGCCTGCGTAGTCATTGAGATGCCGCACCCCAACCCCGGCACCCCGGACCACCATCGTGCGGGCCTGCTCCCGCACCATGGCGGCGGAAGGAGGCTCGAATTCCCGGACAGCCAGGTGACACCTCAACAGGATGCCGCCGATGATCGTCATGAGAAGCTGGGCGACGAGAGTGGCCATGGCTACTGCCACTGTGGCGGCTCCGGCCAGGGTGCCCGACATGACATGTAGGAAGACGGCATTCAGCGCGGCGTTCATACCGAGACCCACCGCATACACCGCGAGACTGCCAGTACGCGCCCCAACGATCTTCAGCGCCTCCCGAACACCTGCCAACGCGGCGACGAGAGCGACCCCCAGCAGCCGCACGGCGGCATACTGGCGGGCAGCATGCGCGAGTGCGTGGTCAGAGACGACCAGTGGCAGCACGACCCACACAGCAGCAGCGACGACCACAGCCAGGAGTTCCATCAGCCCGACGACGATCAGGTACGCGCGCAGAAGCTCCGGGAACACCCGATCGGACTGCCCAGCTCCTTCCGCGCGAGCCAGCCGCGCGGTGAACACGTCGATGAAACCAACGAAGAATGCCAGGAGCAGCGACACCACGGACTCCCCGAGGCCAACCGCGGCGACCGGCACCAGCCCGAACGGGGCCACCATCGCGGTGTCGATGACGCTGAACCCGACCGAGAGCAGCCCCAGACCGAGCATCATCACACTGAAGGAGGCGAACGAGCGCGGGGTGAGTTCGGTGTGCTCTCCGGGCCCCTCACTCATGCGGCCAGCTTTGAGCAATCGCGGAGCGACGCGCTACCGATATCGAGCATTCCTTCAACTCCTGAATTGACGTGGAGCCTTGAATCTAGCTCCTCACGTCAGGGGGTGGTGAACCTCCGACACGAGAGGCACCACCTCACGGCCATCCGCACCCCAGGTTGCCCAGCACCATGCCCTGATGAGGCGAGACCTGCACAGCAGCGCAGCGACCACAGGCGGCGGTGTGCAGCCCGCTTGTCTCCCGCCTCACGACGTGGCCTGCAGGACCTCCTGCAGCACCACCGCATGGTTGAACCGCGAGTCGTGGGCCGCGTACAGCAGCGTCACCACCGGCTGACCGGCGAGTCTCTCCACCAGGGCCTCAGCCGCACCGGAGGTCTTCAGCTCGGCCCGGTAGCGGTCCCTGAATTCCTCGAACCGGGACGGGTCGTGCCCGAAGTCGCGTCTCGCCTCGGTGCTCGGCGCCACGTCCTTGCACCACTCGTCCAGGCGCGCGGCCTCCTTCGAGATCCCACGAGGCCAGAGCCGGTCGACGAGAACGCGGTAGCCGTCCGTCCCGGCGGGTTCTTCGTAGATGCGTTTGATGTGCCAGGAAGTCATGGTGTCATTCTTCACCTAAAACTTCCGCCGACACCGGATCCTTCAACACGTAGTGGAAACCACGTCCCTTCCGGTGGGCCCATGCGGGCTGCACCACCCCGATTCGTTCCAGCTTCTGGATCAGCGGGACCGCTCCAGCCGCCGATATTCCGAGGATCGATCCCAGCTCCGTCGTGGACAACCTGCCCCTCGACTGCACGTAGCTGCGCGCCACGGCCTGCCGGTCGCGTCCCGGCATGGCGAGTTTCACCCGGTCATACAGGGAAGTCAGTCCCTCTCGTGCCGGTTGGGACAGGGTCCACACCTCGGGGCCCTCCGTCGGCACACCGGCCACCGGGACGAGAAACCAGGCGCCGGAGACCTTGATGCTGCTCAGTCTTCTCAGCAGCGTGCGGGCCATGAACTCATTCGTGTGGGTGATCCTGGCCGCGGTCCTGATGTCGATCCAGCGGTGATCCGCGACCCGCCGTAGCAGCAACAGCAGGCGGTGGTCCTCCAGCACCCGAGGCCGCCCGAGTTCTGAGATCCAAAGCTGCCAGGCAGGATCGGGGGGACGACC
>JABCNW020000041.1 GCA_013333945.2 Propionibacterium sp. | reverse complement strand
CGGGTTCTACGAGCAGGATCCCTACGATTCGTACTTCTCCGGCAACGTGGTGCAGATCTGTCCGGTGGGTGCGCTCACGTCGGCCGCCTACCGCTTCCAGGCACGCCCCTTCGACCTGAAGTCAACGACCACCACCTGCGATCACTGCGCGGGGGGCTGTGAGATCCGTGCCGACCACCGCCACCACCAGGTCAAGCGCCACCAGGCGGGCGATGCCCCCGAGGTGAACGAGGAATGGCGCTGTGACAAGGGACGTTTCGGTTTCGTCTCGGGACGTGGCGAGGACCGCTTGACCCGGCCACTGGTCAGGCGCAACGGGGTCCTGCAGGCCGCCAGCTGGCCCGAGGCCATCGACGCCGCCGTCGCCGGATTGAAGGCCGCGGGAACCGCGGTCGGTGTGCTTCCGGGCGGTCGGTTGACCGTCGAGAACGCCTACGCCTACTCGCGGTTCGCGCGTACCGTGCTCGGCACCAACAACATCGACTTCCGCTCCCGGGCCGCCTCCGAGGAGGAGGCCGAGTTCCTGGCCGCTCGAATCGCGGGGCGCGGAATGGACGTCACCTACGCGGATCTTGAGGCCGCCACACACGTGGTTCTGGTCAGCTACGAACCCGAGGACGAGACCTCCGTGGTGTTCCTGCGACTGCGCAAGGCTGTGCGCAAGCACGGCCTCAAGGTCACCACGCTCGCGCCCTTCGCGTCCCGCGGAACGCAGAAGCTCTCTGCGACGCTGATTCCCGTCGCACCCGGAGCCGAGGCACAGACGCTGGAAGCGATGGAGCTGGAGGAGGGCACCATCATCCTCGGCGGTGAGCGGGCTGCCTGTCAGCCGGGCCTGTTGTCCGAGGTCTCCTCCAAGGCGATTCGAAGCGGGGCGCGTCTGGCGTGGATGCCGCGTCGTGCGGGCGACATGGGTGCCATCGCGACGGGCTGTCTGCCGGGTCTGTTGCCGGGCGGTCGCCCCGTCGCTTCCGCGGAAGCCCGGGTCGACATGGCCGCGGCCTGGGGGGGCGAGACCCTGCCGATAGAACCCGGCCTGAGCGCTGCCGAGCAGTTCGCCTCGGCGCAGGAGGGCTACCTCAAGGCGTTCCTGGTGGCGGGTGTCGATCCCTACGACATGCCGGAGGTCGATTCTGCACTGCATGCGCTGCGCAAGAGTTTTGTGGTGCACGTCTCCACTCGCGCCAATGCCGTGACCGAGGTGGCCGATGTGGTCTTCCCTGCCTGTCTGACGGAAGAGCAGGCCGGGCACTTCCTGAACTGGGAGCAGCGCATCCGGCCCGTCGCTCTGGTCAACGAGGGCACGAAACATCCCATGAGCGATCTACGGATCCTCGCGGCCCTGGCCGACGCCATGGGAACCGACCTTGGATTCCGCACATCCGCTGCCGCCTGGGCCGATTTCCGGGAGCTCGGGCCCTGGGAGGGCGAGCGGGTCGCGGTTCCACGCAAACTCGACGCCGGTGTGACCCAGGGAGGCCTCGTGGTCGCCTCGTGGCGGGAGGCTCTCGACGCCACCAGCGGTATTGACTTCGAGATCGCGTTGCGCAGGACCGCCCGGCCTGCCGTCGCCCGGATGTCCCCGGCGACGGCTGCGGCGTTCGGGATCGGTGAGCTGTGCCGCGTCGAGGCCCCTGGGTCCTCGCAGTTGCTGCCCGTCCAGCTCACGGAGATGGTCGACGGTGTGGTGTGGGTGCCGATGAACCCCGGGGAACCCGGTCGTCTCGGCGTGGTGCCCGGGTCCATCGTGACCGTGACGCCCGCCTCCAGCGATGAAGGAGATCAGGAATGAACGTGTTCTTCCAGGATCCGTGGTGGCTCATCGCCATCAAGGTCCTCGCCCTGTTCGTGATCCTGCTGGTGTGGACCATCTTCAACGTCTGGTACGAGCGGCGCCTCGTCGGCAAGATGCAGCACCGCCTCGGACCGATCATGAACGGCCCCTTCGGTTTGGGCCAGGCGCTCGCTGACGGCATGAAGTTGCTCGTGAAGGAAGATTTCCGGCCGAAGCACACGGACAAGTGGGTGTTCAACCTGGCTCCGATTCTGACCGGCATGGCGGCCTTCACCACGTGGACGGTGATCCCGTTCGGCGGTCAGGTGGAGATCTTCGGGGTCCCCACCCGGCTCCAGGTCACCGATCTTCCAGTGGCGGTGCTGTTCGTGCTGGCCATCGCCTCCATCGGCATTTACGGCATCGTGCTGGCTGGGTGGGCGTCGAACTCCACCTACGCTTTCCTGGGCGCGATGCGCAGCTCCGCGCAGATGATCTCCTACGAGATCGCGATGGGACTGTCCATCGTCGGGGTGTTCCTGCAGGCGGGCACCATGTCCACCTACGGCATCGTCGAAGCGCAGCGCACACCAATCATCTTCCGGCTTCCCTTCGTGGCGGGCGAGGCGAACATCGGGATGATGGGCTGGTACGCATTGCTGTTGGCGCCGTCGTTCGTGATTTATGCCATCGCGATGGTGGGCGAGACTAACCGTGCCCCCTCGACCTGCCCGAGTGTGAGTCCGAGCTGGTTTCCGGCTACCTGACCGAGTACTCCGGCTTCCGCTACGCGATGTTCTTCCTGGCGGAGTACATCAACATGGCGACGGTCTCCGCGGTGTGCACGACCCTGTTCCTGGGCGGTTATCTGCCCCTGTGGCCGCTGAACCTCATCGAACCCCTTAACAACCCGTGGTTCGGCCCGATCTGGTTCGTCCTCAAGGTGCAGCTGTTGTTATCCGTGTTCGTGTGGTTGCGCGGCACCCTGCCCCGGTTCCGTTACGACCAGTTCATGGACCTGGGCTGGAAGCGGTTGATCCCGATCTCTTTGCTGTGGATCGTGATGGTCGCGCTCGCGCCGCGCTACACCCTCGCGCTGGCTGTCGCGTTGGTGGCGATCCTGGTGGCCTTCGCACCGAGGAAGAAGGAACCCGAGCGGGTGCCTCCCGTGGACTCGAACAAACCATTCGATGCCTTTGCGGGCGGCTATCCGGTGCCGCCCAGGCCAGGTCAGGTGCTGCCTGAACTGGCCCGGGTGATCCGGTCCGAGACCGTTGCGCCGACCGAGAGTGAGGAGAAGTAATGGGAATCTTCGACCCGTGGGCCGGTTTCGGCATCACTCTTCACACCATCTTCCGCAAGACCTTTACGCAGGGTTATCCGCAGAAGGGCAAGGAGAAGGTCACGTTGCCGCGTTTCCATGGCCGCCACCAGCTCAACCGCTGGCCCGACGGCCTGGAGAAGTGCGTCGGCTGCGAACTGTGTGCCTGGGCCTGTCCTGCCGACGCCATCTACGTGGAAGGCGCCGACAACACCGACGAACAGCGGTTCTCGCCGGGGGAGCGGTTCGGGCACGTGTACCAGATCAACTATCTGCGCTGCATCTTCTGCGGGATGTGCATCGAGGCCTGCCCGACGCGTGCGTTGACCATGACCAACGAATTCAAGATCGCCGACAAGACCCGTGGGAAGCTGATCTACGAGAAGCAGGACCTCCTGGCGCCGCTGGTGGCGGGCATGGAGCAGCCGCCGCATCCGCGCCGCCTCGGCGATGACGAGAAGGACTATTTCCTGGGGTTGCCGCCCACCGGTCAGCCCGACACCCGAACGGCGCCCAAACAAGGAGCGGTGAAATGATTCCCCTTCCCCCGCTGACGGGTGAGCTCGTCGCCTTCGTGGTGTGTGCGCCGATCATGGTGCTGCTGGCCATCGGCATCGTTGTCGCCCGCAAACCCGTGCACTCGGCCCTCTGCATGGCTGGAGTGATGGTGGGGCTCGCGGTCCTCTACGCCGCCCAGGACGCTCCGTTCCTGTTCGTGGTGCAGATCTTCGTCTACACAGGCGCCATTTTGATGCTGTTCCTGTTCGTGGTGATGCTGATCGGCGTTGACAGCCGCGACTCCGTGGTGGAGACCCTCAGGGGCCAGCGGGTGGCGGGCATCCTGGCGGTGCTCGGCCTGGCGGGTCTGTTGGTGTTTGCCATCGGACAGGCGGTCTTCGTCGGTGGGCCGGCGGGGCTGACACGGGCCAACGAGGCCGACGGTAGCAACGCCCAGGGCGTGGCCGCCCTGCTGTTCTCGCGCTACGTGGTGCTGCTGGAAGCCACCTCGGCGCTGCTGATCACCGCGGCGGTGGGTGCCATGGTGCTGGCCCACGGTGACCGGCTCCGCGAGCCGCGACGTCAGGCCGAGAACATGGAAGCTCGTATCGAGCGCTATGCGGTTGGTGGTGTACACCCAGGTCCGGACCCGAACTCCGGCGTCTACGCCCGCTCCAACGCAATCCACGCGCCTGCGCTGCTTCCCGACGGCACCGTCGCCGAGAAATCTGTGAGCCACGCCCTGACCACCCGTGGTGCGGTGGTGGCGGTCGATGACCTGCGCAACCCGACGACCACCACCTTCGGTGAGATCGAGAAGGTTTCCGCTGAACTGGAAGGAGAAGCCAAGTGAGCACCGAGGCCTATCTGGTGCTGGCGGCGCTGCTGTTTGCCGTCGGTGCGCTCGGATTCCTGCTGCGCCGCAACGCGATTATCGCCTTCATGAGCGTGGAGCTGATGCTCAACGCCGCGAACCTGGTGTTCGTGACCTTCGCCCGCCAGCACGGCGGGCTCGACGGTCAGGTGGCGTCCTTCTTCGTCATGGTGGTGGCCGCCGCCGAGGTCGTGGTCGGCCTGGCCATCATCGTCGCCGTGTATCGTGCCCGCCGTTCGGCCTCCGTCGACGACGCGAACCTGCTGAAGTTCTGAGGAGGCTGCCGTGCTGTTGTTGGAAACCATAGCGACGGTACCCGCCATGGGGCTGTTCAGCCTCGCCTGGCTCCTGATCGCGATTCCTCTGGCCGGGGCGGCGCTGCTGCTGGTGCTCGGGCGTTTCTCTGACTCGTGGGGCCACTGGTTGGCGACCGCGTGCTGCCTGGCGTCGTTCGTCATCGGGGTTCTGCTGTTTAGTTCAATGCTGGGCGCCGATGAGGGGCAGCGGGCCGTCACCGTGTATCTCTACGACTGGATCAGCACCGGATCGTGGAACCTCAGCTTCGGAATGCTGATCGATCAGCTGTCGATCCTGTTCGTGCTGCTCATCACCGGCGTCGGGTCGCTGATCCACATCTACTCGATCGGCTACATGGCCCACGACGAGCGGCGCCGCAGGTTCTTCGCTTACCTGAACCTGTTTATCGCGGCGATGCTCACGCTGGTGCTAGCTGACAGCTACCTGGTGCTGTTCCTCGGCTGGGAGGGCGTCGGCCTGGCCTCCTACCTGCTGATCTCCTTCTGGCAACACAAACCCTCTGCGGCTGCTGCGGGTCGCAAGGCTTTCGTCGTCAACCGCGTCGGCGACCTGGGAATGGCGATGGCCATTTTCACGATGCTGTCGCTGTTCGGCAGCACCGCCTTCTCCGAGGTCAACGCCGGTATACCGCGGGCCGATGTCGCCACCGCGACGCTGCTCGGTTTCCTGCTGTTGCTCGCGGCGTGCGGCAAGTCGGCGCAGGTGCCGTTGCAGTCGTGGCTGCTCGACGCCATGGAGGGCCCCACTCCGGTCTCTGCCCTGATCCACGCAGCCACGATGGTCACGGCGGGCGTCTACCTGGTGGTGCGCAGCCACGCAATCTATGAGATCAGCGAGGCCGCGACCCTCGCGGTGGCGATCGTGGGCGTCGTGACGCTGCTCGCCGGTGCCTGGATTGGCACCGCCAAGGACGACATCAAGAAGGTCCTGGCCGGTTCCACCATGTCGCAGATCGGCTACATGATGCTGGCCGCGGGTCTCGGGCCGGTGGGTGCG
>JABCNW020000040.1 GCA_013333945.2 Propionibacterium sp. | reverse complement strand
TGGGAGACGACTATCAGGGTGCCCGGCCAGGTGTCCAGGTAGTCCTCGATCACCGTGAGGGTGTCGATGTCGAGGTCATTGGTCGGTTCGTCGAGGAGCAGGACGTTCGGTTCCTCGAGCAGCAGCCGGAGGAACTGGAGGCGGCGGCGTTCTCCGCCGGACAGGTCGCCGATGCGGGCGACCAGTTTGTCACCGGTGAAACCGAACTCCTCGAGAAGGTTGCTGGCCGATGCCTCCCGACCGGTCGCCAACTTCGTCGCCTGTTTCAGGCGGGTGACGGACTGAAGCACGCGATCCTCATCGTCCAGTTCCCCGACACCCTGCGACAGGTAACCGACCCTGAGCGTGATGCCGCGCTTGATCTTTCCGCCCTGAGGGGATCTCAGGCCTGCCAGCAGATCCAGCAGGGTGCTCTTGCCCGCGCCATTGACGCCCACCAGCCCGATTCGGTCGCCCGGCCCGATGGACCAGGTGAGTCGGTCCAAGAGTGTGCGGTTCTCAACGGCATAGTCGACGTTGATCAGGTCGAAGACATCCTTGCCGAGCCGTGAGGTGGCGAACTTCTCCAGGGCCAGCCGGTCACGTGGTGGGGGCACGTCGCCGATGAGGGCCTCGGCCGCCTCGATGCGGAACTTCGGTTTCGAGGTGCGAGCCGGGGCTCCTCGCCGCAACCACGCCAGTTCTTTACGCGCCAGGTTCCTGCGGCGTGCTTCCGTGGCCGCGGCCTGTCGTTGCCGTTCCACCCGCGCCAGCACATACGCCGCGTAACCGCCGTCATAGGCATCCACCACACCGTCGTGAACCTCCCAGATGCGGGTGCACACCGCATCCAAGAACCAGCGGTCATGGCTAACAACTAGCATTGCGAGCCCCGCTGCGGTGCGGGAGCGCAGGTGGGCGGCGAGGAAGGCGATCGCCTCCACGTCGAGATGGTTGGTGGGCTCATCCAGAACGATCAGGTCGTGGTCGCCGAGCAGCACCTCGACCAGTCCGACCCGCCGCCGTTCGCCACCAGACAGGGTCTCGATGGGACGTTCCAGGTCCACACCGGCCAGCAGTGCCTCGACGATCTCTCGCCGATCCGCCCGGGCCGCATAGGTGTGGTCAGCCGCACCGTCCAGGACCACCTGCCGGATCGTCTCGCCGGGGGATCCGGCTTGATGCTGGCTCAGCACCCCGATGGAGGCGGAGTTCGAGATCGTCACTCGCCCGGAATCGGGGACCAGATCACCTGTCAGGATGCGCAGCAGGGTGGTTTTCCCATCCCCGTTGCGACCGACGACGCCGATCACCTCGCCCGCCCCGATCCCGAGGCTCACCCCATCCAGCAGCACACGAGTGCCGAAGGCGTGCGAGACGGATTCCAGATTGACCAGATTTGCCACGTTCGGAAAGCTACCAGTGAAGACCGGGGGATCGCCTCAACGGATGCTTTCGCAGGCGACCGGTGAGCCGTCTCCCGGGGCGCGTCAACGTCCCCGGATCGCCTGCCGGGCTCCCTTCATGCCTCCCTTGCCGGTGGGCATGGGCCCCTTCGGCATGGGAAGCTTCGGACGCATCGCGTCGAGTGCCCGGAGTCGGTCCTCAACCTCTGTGATCTTCGAGGTGTTCAAGGACTTCGGGAGTTTCTTGATCTCGTCGGCCAGCTGGGCGAGGGGCACCTGTCCGCCGCCCCTGCCGACCACGAAGGTGACTACCTCCACGCCATAGGCGACCTGCTCGTGTTTCTTCTTCTCAGAGGCGAGCAGGGTCTTGAGGCCCTTGGAGTTTCCTTCGCCGATCAGCACGAGACCACCGGGACCGATGGCGCGATGCACCACGTTCGCGGAGTCGCGGTTGCGGGTGACCGCTACCGCTATGGTGTGTTTCCACTTCTTGCCGAGCATATTCAGCGCCAGTTCGGCGGAGCCCGCCTGCCCCTCGTAGCGGGTGAAGGCTGCGCGCTTGACACGCCGCGTGAACACGAGCAGCGCCACCAGCAGGCCGACGGCGAGACCCAACACACCCCACATGATGGGGGAGTGGAGAACGAAACCGAGGATCAGAATGAGAGCGAACGGCCCGAGGCCAGCGGCGAGCAGGATCCACGGCAGCTTGGGATCCTGTTGTTTCGTAAGTTTGTAGGACTCCGTGATCAGACGGATCTGCCCCCAGTCGGCGGGATTGTCAGAATTCCGGCGGCGCAATTTCTCTGCGCGCGCTTTCTCCTTCTGTTTCCGTGCCTGTTCCTTCTGTCGCTGGGCCAGTTCTTGGGCCCTTTCGCTGCGTGCCATCATTTGACACCCGCCTTCCGCGCGGCCTTCTTGCGTTCCTCCATGGCAGTTCTGTACAGCCTGCCCGCTCGATAGGACGAGCGTACGAGGGGTCCGGACAGCACGCCAGAATAACCGATTTGTTTCGCTTCCTCGGCGAGCTCGTCGAATTCCTCGGGGGGCACCCAGCGGGAGATCGGGTGCAGCGTTGCGTTTGGGCGCAGGTACTGGGTGATGGTGATCAACTCGGTTCCCGCCTCGTGCAGGTCCACCAAGGCTTGGGAGATTTCCTCACGGGTCTCACCCATCCCCAGAATCAGATTCGATTTCGTTACCAGCCCCGCATCCCGGCTCATCCTCAGCACGTCGAGGGAGCGGTCGTAGCGGAAGGCCGGGCGGATGCGTTTGAAGATCCGCGGCACGGTCTCCACGTTGTGGGCGAACACCTCGGGCCGGGTTTCCAGCACCTGGCCCACCAGGTCCGGTTTCGCGGAGAAGTCGGGGGCCAGCATCTCCACCCCGACCCCGGGATTGACTGCGTGGATCTGGCGGATGGTCTCGGCATACAGCCAGGCGCCCTGGGCGGGCAGGTCGTCGCGGCAAACACCGGTGACGGTGGCGTAACGCAGCCCCATCTTCTTCACCGAGGCGGCGACACGCATGGGCTCGGCCGGGTCATAGCCCTCAGGTTTCGCGGATGTGATCTGACAGAAATCGCAGCGTCGGGTGCACTGGTCACCGCCGATCAGGAAGGTGGATTCACGATCCTCCCAACACTCGAAGATGTTGGGACAGTTCGCCTCGCGGCAGACGGTGTGCAGATCCGCTGTCTGCACGATCTGCTGCAGATCCTCATAATTCGGGCCTGTGCGGGCGGTGGTGCGGATCCAGCCGGGTTTGCGTTCGATCGGGGTCTCGGCGTTCTTGGCCTCGATGCGGAGCAGGCGACGTCCATCCGGATGTACAGCAGTCACTCAGGGGATGATACCTGCTGAGACGCTGGCCGTGTGGTCCATCACACCCCCGGCGGCGTCTCCGAGAAATTCGCGTCGTGAGTGAAGGTCTTCAAATACCTGCGGAGATGGGGTTCCAGGTCGTGGGCGACCGCTGCGACGTTCCATGCTCCCGGCAATTCCTCAGCCAGTGAGGTCACTCCGGCATCGCTGATGCCGCAAGGAACAATGTTTCCGAACGCCTCCTGGTTCGGGAGCACGTTGAGGGCGAAACCGTGCAGGGTGGTCCGTCTGGCAACCCTGATTCCTATGGCGCAGATCTTGCGTTCCTGCCGGCTCCTGGAAGCGGGCAGCCACACCCCGGTCCTGCCGGTGACGCGCTGTCCTTCCAGGCCGTAGCTGCTTAAAAGGTCGATGATTGCGTCCTCGAAACGCCGGATCGGATCCACCACCCCGACGCCAGCGGGCAGAGGCAGGATCGGGTAGCCGGTGAGTTGGCCGGGACCGTGCCAGGTGATCTTGCCTCCCCGGTCCACGTCCACCACCGGGGTGCCGTCGAAGGGACGTTCCTCGGGTCGTGTGGCCCGTCCCGCCGTGTAGACCGGTTCGTGTTCCAGCAGTATTACGTGCCCAGGTCGTCTTCCAGTCGCGACCTCGGCGTGCACCCGGCGTTGGTAGTCCCAGGATTCCTGGTAGTCGCTGCGGAAGTGTTCGGGCCCCAGGCCGCGGTACTCGAAGGTCAACATCGCGGACATCGTAGTCCCAGATGACACCCCGGGACTGGGCGGGCACAATGGCGGGCATGATCCGAACCGTTGAACGTGACCGTTGCCCCGGCCTCCTCCGTCCCTACCACACCGTGGACGGAAACATGGTTCGCCTACGGCTACCCGGTGGCTTCGTCCATGCGGATCAGATCGTCGCCGTCGCGAAACTGGCAGCTCGATACGCAAACTCGGAGATCCAGATCACCAGCCGAAACAACCTCCAGGTGCGTGCCCTGCCCGAACCGGTCCCGGCTGACTTCGTACGTGACGCTTTCGCCACCGGGCTTATGCCGTCCCCGGCACATGAACGCATCCGCACCGTGGTGTGCTCACCCCTGACCTCCATCGCCCCCGTCAATGCCGACCTCTCCGGTGTCGTGCGTGAACTCGACGCCGCCATCATCGCCGATCCCGAACTGCCGAACCTGCCGGGGCGCTTCCTGTTCGTCTTCGACGACGGCTCCGACGACGTGCTGGGTGAAGCCTTCGATCTGGGCTACCGGGCCCTTACCGGCGGGCGGGGCGTGGTCTTCGTCGGCGGCTGCGACGAGGCGCGCGAAATCGCGGCTGCCGAGGCCGTTTCGACGCTGATCGAGTTGGCGCACCGCTTCCTGGCTGCTGCCGAGTCCGGAGACAAACCTGCCTGGCACGTGCGTGAACTGACCAATCCCGCCGCCCTCCTCGAGGGCATTGGGGAGGAAACCGACTTCCAGCGCCCCGCGGCAGAACGCCCCCTCAAGTACGGGGCGCATGCGGGAGCGGCCGTGGTGGGCGTTCCCTTGGGGGTGCTGACCCTGCCTCAGGCCGAGGCGCTGCAACGCGTCGCAGCCGACTGCAGCGAGGGACGGATCGTGTTCACACCGTGGCGCGGAGTCGTTATCCCAGGAGCGGCGGATCGTCTCGAGGAATTGGCGGCCGTGGGCCTGATGACGTGCCCCGAATCCGTGTGGATGACGCTCACCGCCTGCTATGGCAAGCCATGCAACAACGCACAGGTCGACACTCGGGCCATTGCGGAGGAGGTGGCTACCGCGCATCCCGCACCGTTCCATCACCTCGTGCACATCTCCGGTTGCGACCGGGTCTGCGGTGAGCCCGGTGGAGAACACGTGGGGCTCATCGCGCCAGCGAATGTCGAGGCCGTTCTGACCGCGGTTGGTAGGTGAGCACAATGGTGAAACGACCTGCGAGACGTTACTCGTATGAGACCAATGGCCCCGCCATCTACGCGGAGTCATTTCGTATCGTCAGGGAAGGGGCGGACCTGACAGCCTTCACCCTCGACGAGGCCCGGGTGGTGGTGCGCATGATCCATGCCGCCGGTGACCTCGACCTGCCCAGACACATTGTCTTCCATCCCGATCTGGTGTCCGCAGCACGCGGGGCCCTGCAGGGAGGAGCGCCGATTTTCGTCGACGCGAACATGATCAACTCCGGCATTACCCGTAGGCGCCTTCCCGCCGACAACGAGGTACGCTGTCTTCTGCGCGATCAGCAAGCAGCAGTGCTGGCCGATGAGTGGGGAACCACCCGCTCCGCAGCCGCGGTGTCGCTGTGGGGTGATGACCTGGAGGGCGCGGTGGTCGCCATCGGAAACGCCCCGACTGCGCTGTTCCACCTTCTGGAGCTGATCGCCGACGGCGGGCCGCGTCCCGCGGCGATCATCGGCGTACCCGTCGGGTTCGTCGGATCGGCGGAGTCGAAACAGGCCCTCGTGGATTCCGATGTCGGGGTGCCGTGGCTCGTGGTTCACGGACATCGTGGAGGATCGGCGCTGGCTGCTTCGGCGATCAATGCTCTGGCGAGTGAGTCCGAGCTGTGACCGGAATCCTGTGGGCTGTCGGCGTGGGGCCCGGCGATCCTGAATTGCTCACCGTGAAGGCCGCTCGTCTCATCCGAGAGGCCAGTGCGGTCGCGTGTTTCTCCGGGCTGGGGAGGGATTCGATTGCCCTACGCATCGCACGGGAACACATCGCCGATGCAACTCCTGTGGATATCTTCGAGTACCCCGTGACTACCGGTACCACCGACCACATTCGGGGTTATGACGGGGCCATGGCCGATTTCTACGACGCCTCCGCTGTGCGGCTGAGGGAACTCCTCGAGATCGGTGACGTGGTGCTTCTGGCCGAGGGAGATCCGCTGTTCTTCTCCACGAACATGTATCTGCTGGATCGGTTGAAGGATATGGACTGCAGGGTCGTGCCGGGAGTCACATCCATCCAGGGTGCGACATCGGCCGTGGCCACTGCGCTCAGCCGTCACGAGGATGTGGTGACGATTCTCGCGGGCACGATGAGTGAACCGGAACTGGCCTGGCGGCTCGCGCAGACCGATGCGGCAGTGGTCATGAAGCTGGGACGTAACTTTCCAAAGGTTCGTGCTGCATTGATCTCCGCGGGACTGCTGGAGCGAGCAATCTATGTGGAGCGGGCCACGTGGGAGGAGCAGCGAGCGTTGCCGGTTGCCGATGTCGATTCTGCGACGGTTCCCTACTTCGCGATCGTCGGGGTGCCAGGACGGGATCGCCGTGCCGATGACGCGGGGCGACACGTCCCGGACGAGCCCGCGACCGGACCACGGCGAGCCACTGTTTCGGTGGTGGGGCTCGGGCCCGGCCCCGAGAAGTGGCTCAGCCCCGAGGCCCGTGAAGTGCTGGGCGGAGTGCAGCACGTCTTCGGTTACGCGCCCTACGTCAGACGCGTTCCCGCCAGGCCCGGGCTCACCCTGCACCCCTCGGGAAACACCGTGGAGGTGGAGCGGGCGCGGGAAGCGCTGGACCTGGCTCTGACGGGTCAGGACGTCGCCATCGTCTCGGGTGGGGATGCGGGTGTGTTCGCCATGGCCGCTGCCACATTCGAGGCAGCCGAGGATCCGTGCTACGCCGAGGTGGAGATCCGGATAGTGCCCGGCATCACCGCGGCCCAGGCGGCTGCCGCACTGGCAGGAGCCCCACTCGGCGGTGACTTCGCGTGTTTGTCGCTGTCGGATCGGTTGAAGCCCTGGGAGGTCGTCGCGGACCGGCTGCGGCACCTGAGCAGGGCAGATGTTGCGGTGGCCATCTACAACCCACGTTCCGTGGCCCGTCCCGACCAACTCCACGCAGCCAAGGCCGTACTGCTCGAGGAACGTTCCCCGAAGACAGTGGTGGTGCTGGCCCGCGACGTCGGGCGGGCGGAGGAGTCGTGCACCGTCACCACCCTGGGCGATTTCGACCCGGATTACGTGGACATGAAAACTCTCGTGATCATCGGGTCCTCCCTGACCCGGGTAACTGCTTCCGGCAGAGTGTGGACACCGCGTTTCGTTCCGGTAAGGTGATGCCCGAAGCGTGGGTTAGTCACGAGGAACCCGGTGGAATTCCGGGACGGTCGCGCCACTGTGAGCCAAACCAGGTGAGTCAGGAACTCGTCCCACGCCCCGTCGCGGAACGCAAGATTCCGCAGAAGGGATGTGTTCGTCATGCACATCGCAGAGGGCTTCCTACCTCCCCTGCAGGCTGCCGCCTGGTTCGTGGCCTCGGCGCCGTTCGTGGTTCACGGGGCCAGAGCCGTCGTGAGACAGGTGCGCAAGGATCCTGATTCCAAACTCCTGCTGGCCGCTGCCGGCGCCTTCACCTTCGCGCTGTCGGCGGTGCAGCTGCCCTCGGTCACGGGTTCCTCCTCGCACCCGACCGGGACGGGAGCTGGAGCCGTGCTGTTCAAACCTCCGGTCCTGGCCTTCCTCAGCACCATCGTCCTGCTGTTCCAGGCGATCCTGCTGGCGCACGGAGGACTCACGACCCTCGGGGCGAACGTGTTCTCCATGGCCATTGCGGGCCCGTGGTGTGGCTATCTGATGTGGCTGCTGTTCAGGAAGATCAACACGATGGTGGCGGTGTTCCTCGCCATGGCCGTCGCAGACCTCAGCACCTATGTCGTCACGAGCTTCCAGCTGGCCATCGCGTACCCGGGCACCGAGGGGAGTTTCGGAGCCACCTTGATGAAATTCATGTCCATCTTCGCCCTGACCCAGATCCCGCTGGCTCTTGCCGAGGGTGTTCTCGGCGTGTTCCTGTTTTCCTTCCTGGCCAAAGTGGCATCGCCCGAGTTGGCGAAACTTGGTGTGCTCTCCCGCAAGGATGTGGAGGTGGCGTCATGAAACTGAACAAGTGGGGAGTCATCGCGGGCCTCGTCGCCTTGGTGCTGCTGTTCTGTATCCCGTTCTACACCGCTCCCGCCGAATCCGAGTTTGGTGGCACCGACTCGGCCGTGACCGACATCCTGGAGGAGAACGGCGCCGAGCCCTGGTTCAAGCCTGTCGCCCCACCTGCGGGCGATGAGGTCGAGTCGGGTCTGTTCGCTATGCAGGCCGCTCTTGGTTCCGGGATCATGTTCTACTGTCTCGGTCGCATGGCCGGTAGGCGCAAGGCCGAGAAAGAAGCAGGGAGGGCCGCTTCCGTTGAGGATTAGTGGCCTGGACGACGCCGCCTGGGGTAGTCCCTGGCGGGCCGTCCCGGTCGGTCAGAAGGTGGGGCTGTCGCTGCTGCTCGTGCTGACGGCGCTGCTGGCCCATCCCTGGCCAACCGCGGTACTCGTCGCCGCGATGGCCATCGCGGCCCTCGCCGTCGCCAGGATTCCGGCCCGCATGGTGGTCGCCGCCATGACCGCCCCCGCGGTGTTCATTCTTCTGGGAGCGGTCTCGGCGACGTTGACGATCGGCGCTTTTGAGGGACCGGGCTGGCGGTGGGGCTGGCTGGGGATCCGGGAGGCCGACATCGCCTTGGGAATCGGTCTACTGCTGCGGGCGACGGCCGGAACGCTGGGGGTGCTGGTGCTGGCTATGACCACCCCCATGGTGGATCTGCTCAGCTGGCTGAGAAAATTGCACGTACCGGCCACCCTGATCGAGATTGCCTCTCTCATGTACCGGATGATCTTCACTGCTTGGAACTCGCTGGTTCTGGTACGCCAGGCACAGCGGCAACGACTCGGCGGTACCGGGCCCATGAAGCGACGGTTCGCCGAGACGGGGCAACTGGTCGGTGCGGTCGCTGTACGGACCTGGTTGGCATCTGCACGCCTGGCCGATGGTCTGGCCATTCGGGGACATGAATCAACTTTGACCACCCTGCCCTCCCGGCGTGGAAACCGGCATCTTCCGGTCTGGGTGCTGGCAGGGATGGTCCTCGTGTGGGGAGTGGCGCTGTGGACACGATGAGAGTGGCGGCGACTGGGATTGTCGCATGTTTCGATGGGCGCGAGGTGCTGCGGGGCCTGGATGTGGAGGTTCCCGCAGGGGCCAGGATGGCGTTGCTCGGTGCCAACGGCTCGGGCAAGACCACTCTGCTGCGCACCATCGCAGGAGCACACCGGCCATCGGCTGGCCAGGTGTTTCTCGACGGGGAGCCGGTGCGTTTCGACCGCGCAGGGCTCAGAGCACATCGTCGTCGAGTGCAGTTGGTGCTGCAGGATCCGGATGATCAATTGTTCTCCGCGGACGTGCGGCAGGATGTGAGCTTCGGTCCGCTGAATCTCGGGCTGTCCGAGGCTGAAGCGGCTGCGGCCACGGACTCGGCGATATCCGCCATGGGTATTGAACACCTGGCCGACCGTCCCACCCATCAGCTCAGCTACGGGGAACGGAAACGAGTGGTCATCGCCGGTGCGTTGGCGATGAATGTGGACGTGTTGCTGCTTGACGAACCGCCGGCAGGGCTGGATCCCGCAGGCGTGGAGGCTCTGTTGCAGACGCTGGAGGAGATCAATGCGCGGGGCATCACGCTGGTGTTCTCGACACACGAGGTGGACAACGCCCTGGCTTTCGCCACTCATGCCGCCGTGATGACCGATGGGAGGTTGCGGCAGGGCGGACTCGTGGAGCTGCTCAGTGACGCTGAACTCCTGGCGGTCGCCCGCCTGCGTCAACCAATCCTGCTGCAGCTGTCCGCGGCGCTGGGGTGGGAAACCCCCGCTACCAGCCTTGAGCACGTCAGGCAGCGTTGGTTCACCGGCTGAATCGAACCCATCGTCGGGTTTACGGGGTCGCTGAGATACCGGCTCGCGATTCCCACATGCGAATCAAAAGAATTTCACAAGAAATGGTTGTTCTCATGAGAAGAATGAAGGAGTGCAAATTAACGTCCTTGGAAATTCCTCGGAAAACCTCCAGGCTCAAGGTCCTGAGAGGAGAAGGGCATCCAGTCGAGGAACGAAGTGACGTGGATCCTGAACTTGGCCGGATCGATGAGTGCCTCGGGGGACATCTGGCAAACCCCATGTGGCTGCCGGGGCATCTCTTTGACGGAGCTGGGGCTCCGGAGCTCTGGATTCCCGATGCATCTGGAAACTGAATGCGGTACTGATTGACGCCGGAAGTTCGCCGAGTTCGTGGCGCCTGGAGTGAAAAGGATGTCCTGGCGAATTGGTGTTTAAGATAGAGCTCAATACGTGATGGGCCGGAAACCAGTGATCTGGGTCAGAGGATTTTCCCAGTCCTCGCCTCGGCTCGCCTTGACGGCGCTGATGATCGTGAGTGCCAGACACCCCACTGACCACAGGAAAGCCGGAATTCCGAAGCCTATGATGCTCAGAACCATGGTCGCCACGAAGCCCGCGACAGCCAGGAGCTGGTAGTTCAATGCTTTCGCTGCTTCGCGATTGACTGTCGAATTCTTCTTGGTCACCAACCAGGCCAGGCCTGGGCCGATTGGCCCGGAGAACAGCCCGGAAAAGTGGATCAACGCCGCCATGTCACTGGAGGACGTGGCAGGTCGAGGAACGGCTGCGCGTGATTGCGTTGGGGTCAGTGCCTGTGGCGGGGCGAGCAGGTCTGCGACCGCCAGGCGGAGCTGCTGTTGTGAACCTGCCGCGAGAATCAGATCCAACCGATGCTCCAGTTCCGGCTCATTGATGCGTCCTTCGGCGTAGGCGCGCTGAACGATTTCGATGGCTTTCTCTCGAGTGGCGTCACTGATGTTCGACGTGATCATGTATTCCAGTGTCACGCTGCTGCCGTGAGAGCGCCATTGGGGTCAGCCCCGGTTCAGCCCTGAGAAAACCTGTCACGGGAACCCCTGCCTGATTGCTCGGGCAGTTGAATCCATGGCGGTGCGGAGGCCTTCGTGATTGAGCTCGGCAGACTGGTCCTTCGAAACTTGGTGGGCTGCTGCTCCGGGGCTGCCTCATTCCCGAGTCAGGGACTCGCTCCGCGACGCCACCTTAACTTTTGGTCAGAGTTTCTTGTTGTTGTCTCCGGGGGGGTGGTGTGTGGTTCTAGTGTCGGTGGAATCCCGGGTCGGAGGTGCCGGTTCGGGATTTGTGGCACCAATGGAGGTGTTGTGTGATGAGTCGGATGGTGGCGTGTCGCTTTGGTGTGGTTGCGGCGGTGGTCTCGGTGCTGGTGTCGTGTAGCGGGGGGTCGTCTGGTCCGGGGGGTGGTGTGTCGGGGTCGGGGAGTCCTGTTTCCTCGTCGCCGTCTTCTGAGGTTTCGTCTTCGCGGCCGTCGAAGTCGGTGACGCCGTCGGGGCCGCAACCGTCGGAAACCTTCACCCCGGAGCAGCTGGAGGCAGCCAATACCGTGATCGAGTACTTCCGTATCTCTGACGAGGTGTTTGGTAATCCTGATGGTGATTCTCAGCCTTTGAAGGACATCACCACGGGGCAGAGTCAAGAAATGGACATGGAAGATCTGAACGACTATCTCAGGCAAGGGCATGTGCAAACAGGGGCCACGGTCGTTCACATCACGGGTGCGTCGGAGCCGGTCGAGGTTGATGGCGTGCGGACGGTGGATGTGCAGATGTGCACGGATGGCGGGAAGGTCGATGTGATTGATTCGGCGACCGGGAAGAGTGTGAAGCTGCCGGGGCGGTCGCGGTATCTGCGGTGGAATGTGAATGTGGTCAAAACCGAGGAGGGGTGGAAGTTCGGGGATGCCACGAACGATAGGGCGTTGGGGTGTTCGGCATGAGACGCCTCATGGTCATCGCTGTTGTTGTGATCTGTCTGTTGGCAGAAGCCGGTCTGTCTCCACAGCTGGCCCATGCAGACGGCATTATCCGATGCGCCCGAGAAGATGTGAAAAGTGGATCTTGCCGGCTTGAGGTCGGGGTTCCGGGGTCTGGTGGGCAGCCCGGGAAACCTGGCCGTCCCGGGAAGCCTGGGCGGGGTTCGGTTGGTCAACCCCGTTCTTCGGACCAGTGCGGGCTCTACAAGCCTGACGGGACCTGCGCCAGATATTTTCCCGGTCTACCCACTCCTCCTAGCGATGAGCCCGCTGTTCCCACGGGTGCGCCTGAGCCTGTGGTGTTGGCAAAGGTCGCGGTAGAGCGGATGGATCTTCACGCCCCAGACATCGGGTTGTGGCCTGACCCGTTGGAGAAGCTGCCTACAGGGCATAACTATGTGGGGTGGCATAACTGGATGTGGATCAGGGATCCAGGTCCTGCTACGTGGGGGCCGGTCACCAAGACTGTGACCGAGTCAGGGTATGCGATCACGGCCACTGCGGCGGTGACGAAGGTGAAGTGGGAGATGGGTAATGGGGATACCAAGGTGTGTGACAAGGGGATGGAACACCTCGCTTGGCAGGAGGAGGACAAGCCGTCGCCGACGTGCGGGTATGTCTACCATCAACGTGGGGATTACACGATCACCGCGACCGCGCATTGGGTGATTGTGTGG
>JABCNW020000039.1 GCA_013333945.2 Propionibacterium sp. | reverse complement strand
TCAAGGTTCGGGTCGTAATCGATTTGTGACGCACTTCGTCCGCAGGCGGCGAGAGCGAAAACCGCGCAAACAATGACCGTAAAAAACGAGTTCGAAAAACAGTAAACTCCCCCGTCACATCGCTTGAAGTTCAGTTCAAGATACGGGAGGGCCAGGCCAGCGCGTCACTTCAAGGATCGGCACACCCCATCCGCCAGTTCAGCACTCAGAGCGCCCAATCGTTCCAGATCCCCCGGCATGTCCGTCCCATCGCTCGCCAGACAACGCACCAGAGCGGAGCCGACAATGACCGCATCCGCATAGGCGCCGACCTCTGCGGCTTGCTCTCCGTTGCCGACTCCCAGGCCGACACCGACCGGCAGGCCCGGATCGATCTCCCGAGCGCGTGCGACAATCACCGGGGCGGCCTGCAAGGTGCCCTGGCGCACACCAGTCACCCCCATGACACTGGTGGCGTACACCCACCCCCGGCAGGCTGCCATGGTCATGGCAATACGTTCCGGAGTACTGGAGGGGGCGATCAGGAAGATCCTGTCGAGGCCGTGAGCATCGGTGGCGGCAATCCATTCGTCGGCCTCGTCCGGGGTGAGATCGGGGGTAATGACGCCCGCTCCCCCAGCGGCAGCCAGGTCTCGAGCAAACACGTCGGGGCCGTACTGTTCGATCAGGTTCCAGTAGGTCATCACCACCGGGCTCCTGCCGCACGAGGCGACGGTCTCGGCGGCGGTGAAAGCATCACGGGTGCGCACCCCCCGGGCAAGGGCCCTGGTAGTGGCGTGCTGTATGACAGGGCCGTCGAGGAAAGGATCGGAGTAGGGCATCCCAATCTCCACGATGTCGGCCCCCGTACACAGAACGCGGTAAGCCTCGCAGCTTTTCGCAACGTTCGGGTAGCCAACCGGCAGGTAACCGACAAAGGCGGCCCTCCCCTGGGTGCGACAGGCGTCCAGAACCTTGCCGGAGATCCCCAGGCGGTTGGGGTCCGTGAAGTTGCTCATTCCATCTCTCCCACGACTCGATCAGGTTCGCCAGACATCCCGAACCGCTCGAAAGCGGTGGAGACGTCCTTGTCACCCCGCCCAGACAGACAGACCAGGATGCGGGGGCGTGCTCCGGGTTGCTCCCCGGCCAGTTCCAGGGCCAGACGTTTGGCACCCGCGACCGCGTGCGCGGACTCGATCGCGGGAATGATTCCCTCGGTCCGGGTCAGCAGCTGGAAGGCGTCCATCGCCTCGACGTCGGTGACGGGTTCGTAACCTGCCCTGCCGGTCTCGGCCAGCCAGGCGTGTTCGGGGCCGACCCCCGGGTAGTCGAGTCCAGCGGAGATCGAGTGCGATTCCATGGTCTGCCCGTCCTCGGTCTGGAGCACGAAGGTGCGGGCGCCGTGCAGCACCCCGGGGCGGCCCGCACCGATCTTCGCCGCGTGACGCCCGGTCTCGATGCCCTCACCCGCGGCCTCGATACCGAGCAGGTGCACAGATTCGTCGGGGATGAAGTCGGCGAACGCGCCGATGGCGTTGGAACCACCGCCGACGGCCGCCACCACCCGGTCGGGGAGGCCGCCGTGTTCCTCAAGCATCTGAGCGCGGGCCTCGGTGGAGATCACCCGCTGAAGTTCCCGGACCAGGTAGGGGAAGGGATGCGGCCCGCCGACCGTCCCAAGCAGGTAGTGGGTGTTCTCGACGGTCGACACCCAGTCCCGCATCGCCTCGTTCATCGCGTCCTTCAGAGTACGAGATCCAGAGGCGACAGCATGAACCTCGGCGCCCAACAGTTGCATCCGAGCCACGTTAAGGGCCTGGCGTTCGGTATCCAGCTGCCCCATGTAGATGCGGCACTCCAGGCCAAGCAGGGCGGCCGCCGTGGCGGTGGCGACGCCGTGCTGTCCGGCGCCGGTCTCCGCGATCACCCGCGTCTTCCCCATTCGCTTGGTGAGCAGCGCCTGGCCGAGCACGTTGTTGATCTTGTGTGCGCCGGTGTGGTTTGGGTCCTCGCGCTTGAGGAAGATGGTGGCATTGCCGCAGTGTCTGGAAAAGTTCTCAGCGACCGTTACAGGGGTCGGTCGTCCCGCGTAGTTTCGTTGCAGGCCTGCGAGATCACTCTGGAAAACCGGATCGGCCCGGGCGGCCCGGAACTCGGTGTCCAGTTCCGCCAGGGCGGCGTGCAGCGCCTCCGGCACGAACGTTCCGCCGAATCGACCGAAATGGCCTCGGGCATCGGGAAATGCGGTCATGTGCAGCAGCCTACTGGGTCGCACGGGTGCGAACCTCGCTTTCCCACATCGCCGATGCTCTTCGACGCCATCCTGGTTCTGATTGCCACCACGTGGTCCTTGTGCTCCTGCGACAGATCGCTGGGCCCAGGCCATTCACCGGTCTGCCAAGGAACGAGAACCCACCGGTCCGCGCGGTCAATCGATCGCTGCGAACTCCTCCACAGCGGCGCAGGGGTCACCGTTTAGGACCAATGCCTCCCCAACGAGGATGGCGTCGGCTCCCTCCTGGCGAACCTTTCGAGCATCATCGAGGCTGAGGATCCCGGACTCAGCGACCTTGACCCGGTCATCGGGAATGAGAGAGGCGAGTTTCCCGAACTCGTCGAGATCCACCTCGAGAGTCTTCAGGTCCCGGTTGTTGATCCCGATCACCTCAACCCCTACGCTGACGGCCCGTTCCACCTCTTCCTCGGTGTGGGTCTCCACCAACGCGGTCATCCCCAGCGCGTCGGTCAGGTCCAGGAAAGCACGCAGCTCCACATCGCTGAGGGCGGCAGCTATGAGCAACACCAGGTCGGCACCGTGAACCCGCGCCTCGTAGAACTGGTAAGGGTGGACCATGAAGTCCTTGCGGAGCAGCGGGGTCTCCACTGCCTCGCGGACCGCATCGAGATCCGTCAGCGAACCGTTGAACCGCCGTTGCTCGGTTAGCACGGAGATCGCGGTAGCTCCCCCTGCTGCGTAGTCGACGGCAAGCGCCGCGGGATCCGTGATTTCGGCCAGGTCCCCCTTGGAGGGTGAACGACGTTTCACCTCGGCCATGACGGCCAGCCCGGGGGCTCGCAGAGCAGGGACCACAGGGCGCGCCGGTTGTACCTCCCGCGCCAACTCCAGCAGTGACTCAAAGGGCTGATCGGCTTGGCGAACGGCCAGATCCTCCCTGACCCCGGTGATGATCTCGTCGAGCACGGTCATGTGGTTTCTCCCAACTTTGCGGCGCGGCGGAGCGCGGTGATGACAGCGGCAGCCTTGTGCGAACACTCGGCGTCCTCTCTCCCAGGAACGGAGTCGGCGACGATGCCCGCTCCTGCTGGGACGTGGGCGATGCCGTCCTTGAGCACGGCGGTACGGATCGCGATGGCCACGTCCGAATTGCCTGCGAAATCGAAATAGCCGACCACGCCGCCGTAGAGTCCGCGGCGGCTGACCTCCAGGTGATCGATGATCTCCATTGCCCGCACCTTCGGCGCCCCGGAGAGGGTGCCTGCTGGGAAGCAGGACAAGGTAGCGTCCAGCGCGGTGCGCCCCTCGGCCAGTCGTCCGCTGACTGCAGCTTCCAGGTGCATGATGTGGCTGTAGCGGTGGATCTGCATGAACTCGTGGACGGTGACGCTGCCGGGTTCACAGATACGCCCCAGGTCGTTGCGTCCGAGATCCACCAGCATCAGATGCTCAGCACGCTCCTTCGGATCCGCCAGCAGTTCGGCGGCCAGCTCCCTGTCCTCTACCTCGGTGCTACCCCGTGGTCGCGAACCGGCGATGGGCCGGGTGGTGGCCACGCCGTTCTGGACCGTCACGAGAGCCTCGGGGCTGGAGCCGATGACTGCGAAACCGGGCAGCCGCAGCAGGTAGAGGTAGGGACTGGGGTTGGTCACTCTGAGGGCCCGGTATACCTCCAGCGCATCGGAGTCGGTGGGCACGTCGAAGCGCTGTGAGACCACCACCTGGAAAGCTTCCCCAGCCTCGATCTCAGCGATGGTGGCTCGAACCGCCTGCTCATACTCAGCCGAGGTGCGTTGCCGCCTGATCTCGAGGTCGACCAGGCCGTCGCGTGCCGGTTCCACCAGGGAGGGGACCGGCTCAGCGAGCCGTTCGGCCATTTCCTCGATGCCGACCAGCGCCTCGTGATAGGCCCGTTCCACACCCTCGTCAGTGCCGTCGTAGTTGATGGCGTTGACGATCAAGTACACCTCATGCGTCTTGTGGTCCAGCACCGCGACCTGGGATGCGAGCATCATCACCAGCTCGGGAAGCCTGAGGTCGTCGGTGCAGGTATCCGGCAGCGTCTCCAGCCGCCGCACCACGTCGTAGCCGAGATAACCGACCATCCCGGCGTGGAACGGTGGTAGTCCCTCGGTGGCCGGTGTAGCGAGTTCGGCGAGGGTCTGGCGCAGAACATCGAGTGGATCGCCGTCACCGATGCCGGTCAGTTCCCGCCCCAGCCAGATCGCCTTCCCGCCACGCTCCGTGAGGGTGGCGGCGGAACGCACCCCGACGAAGGAGTAGCGGGACCACACACCTTCCGAGGCCGATTCCAACAAGAAGGTTCCCTCGCGTGCCCCGCACAGGGTGGCGTACAGCCCAATCGCCGTGAGGTGATCAGCCAGCAGGCGGGCATGGACTGTGATCACGCGACGGGTCTTCGCCAGCTCGGTGAATTCGGCGAAAGAAGGAGAGATGTTCAACATTCGACGTCGCTTCCGGTCAGCTCGGCGAAGAAACAGGTGGCGTTGCCCGTGTGACAGGCGGCCCCAGTCTGTTCGACGCGTAGCAGTACCGTATCGCCGTCGCAGTCCACATGAACGGAGAGCACGCGCTGGTGGTTACCGGAGGTTTCTCCCTTGACCCAGTAGATCTGACGGCTGCGGGACCAGTAGGTGGCCCGACCACTCGTCAAGGTGCGGGCCAAGGCCTCCTCATCCATCCAGGCCAGCATCAGCACCTGCCCGGATGCGACGTCCTGGGCGACTGCCGGAACGAGCCCGTCGGCGTTGAACCGCACCCGGGCGGCCACGTCCTCACGCAATCTCATGGAGCCATTCTTCCCGTAAGCTCGTGACCTGGCCAACCCGAAAGGCCGTGGAAGGGCCACAGAAATTCCAAGATTCTCTGCAGAATTCCGACCACACGGACCTCATCAGTGGCGCGAGAGCCGAGGTCGGCAGGCCGTGGCCAGATTCACAAGATCAAGAATCAACGAAGGGCGCCCGGAGGGCTCGACAGGGTTGGGTGACGGGGCAACCGGACCATAACTACCCGGGTGACTCCCTCCGACGAGTTGCATTTCGCCAGCGAATTTGCCATGCTTCTCCGCGGCATCAAGGAAGGTGCCGGGCCCGGTTCACCGGGTGAGCGAGAGGTTGAATCATGCGAGAAAAGCAGTTCGGTCGCGGCACCGCGGCGCGTTTGCTGCGTCTTGCCGTCTCAACCCGTCCCACGAACTCCGCACAGTCCCGCTGAGTTCAGGGGGCACGGAGCCCTCTCGCCCGATTTTCTCACATGCCTCGTTTCCGAGAGGTCTCTGGTTGCCCCTGTCAACATTTCGAGGCCCTGCTGCTGGGTGCTGCCCACCGCGGATCCTCCCGATTCAGGAGAACCATCATGTCCATCTACCCGGTGCCGCTGAGCGGCACCGTGAACACCCTCATGTGGGCCGACGAGACCGACATTGAGGAGCCTGCGATCAGGCAACTCCGCAATGTTTCCGCCCTTCCGTGGACCCACGGGCTGCGCGTCATGCCTGACGTTCACTACGGGAAGGGCGCCACTGTCGGATCCGTGATCGCCATACACCAGGCAGTGGCTCCCGCCGCGGTCGGTGTCGACATCGGCTGCGGCATGACCGCGGTGCGCACCAACCTGAGTCCCGACCGGCTTCCCGACGATCTCGGCCGGCTCCGCCGCACCATCGAGCGGGGCGTCCCGGTCGGGAATGGGGCGCACAGGGATCACTCCCCCACCATCGACCGGCACGGCAGGCTGAAGCGCCGGTTCACGCAGATGCGGGAGGGTTTCGAGTCGCTGCAGGCCCGCAGGCTCGCGCGTTCCTTCGGAAGACTCGAGACCAAGGCGGTGAACCAGATCGGTACGCTGGGTGGCGGCAACCACTTCATCGAGCTGTGCGCCGGGGACGATGACCGCATCTGGGTGACCCTGCACTCCGGCTCCCGCGGCATCGGCAACCGGCTGGCGCAGGAACACATGGAGGTCGCCCAGTCCCTCACCCACAACAAGGGCCTGGTGGACCGGGACCTGGCCGTGTTCCTGAGCCACACCCCGCAGATGGAGGCCTACCTCCACGACCTGTGGTGGGCGCAGTCCTACGCGCTGCTCAACCGTGACGTGATGCTCGCCAGCATCTGCGACGACCTCTCACGGCACATCCCCCGGATCGCCTTCGAGGATCCGATCCGTTGCCACCACAACTATGTGGCCGTGGAGACTTACGACGACCTGGAGCTGATCGTCACTCGGAAGGGGGCGATCCGGGCCGGAAAGGATGATCTGGGTGTGATTCCCGGCTCCATGGGAACCGGCTCGTACATCGTTCGGGGGCTCGGCAACCCGGTCTCCTACGAGTCGGCCTCGCATGGTGCGGGCCGGAGGATGTCGCGGAGTCAGGCCAAGCGGCGGTTCACCGCCGAGGACCTGGCCGAGCAGACCAAAGGAATCGAGTGCCGCAAAGATCCCGGCGTAATCGACGAAATCCCAGCCGCCTATAAGGACATCGATGAGGTGATTCGGGCACAGTCTGATCTGGTCGAGGTCGTGGCACGGCTCCGGACCCTGCTGTGCATCAAGGGGTGAACCTGGGTCGCCTTGGAGCCGTCCTCCGAGGCGACCCATGCCTCGAGCCCGTAGGCTTGAGGCATGAGCCTTGCTTCCCGGCAGCGCGATTCGCTGTGCGATCTGATGTCCGAACTCGGGCCGTTGGCCCCCACCATGTGCGACGGCTGGAACGTCGGCGACCTGGCCGCGCACCTGTGGATCCGAGAGCATAAACCGGCATCGCTGCCCGGGATCGGTTCGCAACGCTTCGCCGAACTCACCAGACGCATCCAGACCGAAGCCCTGCATCTGAAAGGATTTCCTGCCCTGGTCATGGAGCTACGCCGCCCGGGCTGGGTGATGCGCCCGCTCGACGGCATCGTCAATGCTGTGGAGTTCTTCGTCCACCACGAGGACGTGCTGCATGCGAATGGCCTGACCCAGCACCTCACCGACAAGGATCAGGCGGAACTGCTGCGCACCGTCCGGGTGCTGGCCTTCCGGGCGCAGCGCGCCTGGGGTGGGCAGCTCATCCTGGTTCCCACCATCGGTGAGGTCATCCGTCACGGCAGGGGAAACCGGCCGCTGCGTCTCGCCGGCCCACCCTCGGAGTTGCTGTTGTTCCTGACGGGCCGGGACGCCGATATCGGGATCACGGCCGAACCCGAGACCGTCGAGGAGTTCCGGAAGGCCGTCGGCGGTCTGTAGCGGCCCGGGCCCGCCCGG
>JABCNW020000038.1 GCA_013333945.2 Propionibacterium sp. | reverse complement strand
CACGTAGTCCCAACCGGGAACCTACCCACAACCTTCTCACCACCAGCAGCCACCGCAACGGTACCCGTGGCGGCAACAGCTCCCTCATCATTCTCGCCCGCAGCGGAGCACCTGTACTCGACACCGAAGCTATCGGTGCCCTCAGAACCACCATCAACAACAGTCTTGGAAATAGCAAAGGTTCCGCTGAGAGAGGCCTCGGTGGTATTCATCAGCGAGACGGGAAGGGTCACCTGGTCCTCGATGGTGAAGGTGGCCTGGGTCTTGTCGCCGTTGATGCTCACCTTTTTGTTGGCCGACGAGAACACCGGGGCGCCCCAGGCGATCCCGGGGGTCGCGGGGTCGGCGGAACCAGCTTCTTCACTGAGGGTGACCACGGTTCCCTTGGGGAATGTCGGCATGTACGGCGTGGTGCTCCCGACCGTCACGGCCAGTTTCGTCGGGTTCTCAGGTGCATTCCAGCCAGGGTAGTCCGCTGCCGTGGTGCCTGCAGGCAGGGTGTAGTTGACGGTGACATCGAACTTCTGACCCCGCGGCGGGATCACGTCACCCTGGATGTTCTTGCTCACCTCGAAGCCACCGAAACCTTGCTTGTAGGTGACGATCGCCTTGAAGGACTCGAAATAGCTGCGAACAGCAGTGGGAGTGGTGTGACCCGCCTCGACGAAGGTCGCAGCATTGGTGTACTGGAATCCGGGAGTCACCGTTTCGCCGCCGGTGAAGGGAGTGGCGAAGTCAACCCGGTAATCCTTGTCCGTGGAAAGCGGTCCCTCGACCTTGAAGGTGACGGTTCGTCCCTCGATGCTGGGGGTCACCTTGAAGCCGTCCAGCTCACCGGTTCCGTCCCCCATGGCGACGACGCGGTCGGTGGCCTTGCCGGTGGTGGGATCACCGTACACCTCGATGAGCTGCACCGTGGAGGGATCCGGCACCTCCATGCCCACGCTGATGGTGTCCTTGATGGTGACGGGTCCGCCGTCGGGGTAGTTGTTCTTCAGCCAGGTGCCACCGAAGATGACGCGCCAGTTGATGGCCTTCGATCCGGAGCCGACTCCGGTGGCCCCCTTGACCGCCCTGGTGCCCGGGGTGAACGGCACGATCCTGGGAGCGACGATATCTTCGCCCCAGGGGTGCTGGAGCACATGGTTCTGTCCGTTGATGACGAAGGTGCTGCTGGTCCTGGACGTGACCCCGTCCGCCACCAACTGTGCCCGGAGCGTCCCCAGGATGTCTGTACGGCCCCGCACCGCGTCGTTCAGGGTGCACGTGATGAGGCTGGCCTTGATATTGCAGTCACCGACCTGAGTCGCACCCACCATGAGGGGTTTGATGACCTCCCGCTGGGAGTTCCCCGCGTCGCGGTTCACGAACGGCTCAGGCATGGAAATGGAAAAGGTGTCCCCCGGCTGTGGGTTGGCTGTCGTGGCATCGAAGGAAATGTCCAGAAAAAAGAAGTTTCCCCGGATAAGTTGTCGTCCGGGAGCTGGCACGGGGTCCCCGGTCTCGGTGACATGGGTGAGCGTCACCGGCCCGAATGCGATAGCGCTGTTCTCCTCGGCGTGCGCCACTGCACCCTGCGCGTAGGCACCCATCACAGCCAACACGAAAGAAGTCAGCACCGCAATGAAGCGTCGCCACGGCGACACCTTTCGGACATCGGTCATAATTTCCCCTCCTGGACCTGCAATCCCGGAAAACCTCCGGCGAAGCACAATCACTGGTCAGCATAGGGCAGTCCCCACGACCCGGAAAACGCAGATGAAAATACCCTTCTTTCGTCACATAAAACGACCACTCAAACCCACCCAAAGGAATATAACTTTTGGGCTTTGGGACAATTCTTTCTCGCCCTAGTTGAACCGAAATCACCATTGCAAGGCTGGTTGCCCCGAAGCACGAGCACCCTTCCCATCCGGAGCTGGCCGCGCCGGCACGTGAGCGCCAGAAAACAGCCGAGCCGAAACAATCCGGCAGCCGACAACAAACCCGGGCGGCGAGTTCAGGTTTTGAGCAGCGCCCCGGTGAGGAAGTCGACGGAGCATCGTATCCGGGCGGGAAGGTCCGCCTTGGCGCTGCGCCCGGTGATGACCTTGACGATGTCGAGGTAGAGCACGGCATAGATGGTGTGAGCGATGTCCTCGAGATCAGCCGAGGGCTCTCTCGGTTCCGCCAGACGCAGCAGCAACACCTGAAGAATGGCCTGTTCGACGCGCGAGACGCTGCTGGTGGCCTTTTCCCGGTGCTCGACGCTACCGAACAAAGCCTCACGCTCGTACGCGAGCATGTTCTCGGGGTGGGTCATCGACTCCTCGACGAACGGATGCAGGATGGTGGCGATCGACTCGGCTGTCGTCTGGCCTTCCGCAGCCCCCGACAGACCGGCCTCGATTCCCTCAGCGAAGCGGTTGTTCATCACCGCGACGAGCAGCTCAGCCTTGGAGCCGGCGTACCTGAACAAGGTCCCCACCCCCACATCTGCCGCCTCCGCGATCTCTGCTGTGGTCGCCGCCTCGTATCCCTTCTCGGCAAAGAGCCTGGTGGCGGCCTGCAGGATGCGTTCCTGCTTGGCCGTCTTCCTGCGCTCGCGCAGCGAGGTTCCCGGCGCCGGCGTCGACTGCTGCATGTTCATCCTCACCACCTGGCTCACGAGACGTCGTTGGGGCTGCTTGCACGATAGCATTTTGGAGCGTACTCCGAAAGGAGTAAAATCCGTTTTAGAGACGTCGCGGAGGGCGCGGCGCCGGATGGATGAAAGCGTGGGAGACATGACTCGCAAGGCGTACATGATCGGCGCGGGGATCGGGAACCTCGCCGCCGCCGTCTATCTGATCCGCGACGGCGGCTGGCGCGGCGACCAGATCACGATCCTGGGGCTTGACACGCACGGCGCGAACGACGGCGCTGCCGTCAAGGAATTCGAGGGTGAGTACGGGCACCACCCGCTGAGCAATGCTGCCGGTTTCCTCAACCGAGGCGGGCGGATGCTCAACGAGGAGACCTACGAAAACTTCTGGGATGTGATGGGCAGCGTGCCGTCGCTGGACCAGCCGGGCAAGTCCGTCACACAGGAGATCCTCGACTTCGATCACGCGCACCCCACCAAGGACATCGGCAGACTGATCGATTCCGAAGGCCTGCGCGTCTCGGGGCCGAAGGGGTACCGGCACATGCAGTTCACCAACAAGCAGCGCCTGCTGTTGACCCGGTTGATGACGCTGCCGGAGTCGCGCGAGAGCGAACTCGACGACGTTTCGATCCGCGATTGGTTCGCCGAGACACCGGACTTCTTCACGACGAACTTCTGGCGGATGTGGGAGACCACGTTCGCCTTCAAGGACGTCTCCTCCGCAGCCGAGCTGCGCCGCTACATGAATCGCATGATCCTCGAGTTCTCCCGGATCAACACCCTGGAGGGGGTCACCCGCACGCCGTACAACCAGTACGAGTCGGTCATCCTGCCGCTGCGCGCCCACCTGCAGGGACAGGGCGTCACCTTCATCACCAACCGCAAGGTCACCGAGTTCGTCTTCGCGGACACCCCGTTGCGCGACGAGATCATCGTCACCGGCCTGAAGTACGAGGAGGTGGACAACAACGACGCCGAAGGCCTGATCGAGGTGCGTCCCGAGGATCTCGTGTTCGCCACCAATGGTTCCATCACGGACTCGACCTCGATCGGCGATCTGGACACCGCGATCGTCGAGGACCACCGTTACGCACCGTCGGCCCTGCTGTGGAAGCAGGCTGCGGGACGGTTCTACAACCTCGGCCATCCGGACAAGTTCTTCAACGACCGTTCGCAGTCAGAGTGGACGAGTTTCACCGTCACCACCTCCGACCACAGCCTCATCAACGAGATCTCCCGGCTGACCCGTCAGCGGCCCGGAAACGCGCTCAACACCTTCGTCGACTCCAGCCCGTTGATCTCCCTGGTGGTGCACCACCAGCCGCATTACCACGCCCAGACCCCCGAGCAGGGAGTCTTTTGGGGATATGCGCTCTATCCGCGTCGCCCGGGCGATTTCATCGCCAAACCGTTCATCGAGATGACGGGGCGAGAGATGCTGCTGGAGACGATCGGACACCTGGGACGCATCGACACCACCGCGCACCCGATTACGGATCGTGTCGATGAGTTGATGTCCACGGTGATCAACGTGGTTCCCGCTCACATGCCCTACGCGTCGGCTCTGTTCAACCGGCGCACCACGCTGGACCGTCCGAAGGTGGTGCCCGACGGGTCGAAGAACCTGGCGTTCATCAGCCAGTTCGCCGAAATGCCGTTCGACATGGTTTTCACCGAGCAGTATTCGGTGCGGTGCGCGCAGGTCGCCGTGTACACGTTGCTGGGCCTGGACAAGCCGTTGACGAAACTGCACCACTACGAGCGAGATCCCCGCGTGCTCGCTAAAGCGGCCTGGGTGATGTTCCGCTAGGAGGCCGCCCGCGCTGGCCCCTCCCCCACGGACTCGCCTGCGAAGGCCTGCACAACGTTTGGGGAGGGAATGAATGGAGCGGGCGACGGGAGTCGAACCCGCCTCTGAAGCTTGGGAAGCTTCCGTTCTACCGATGAACTACGCCCGCGCGTCGCTCAAGGACGGGCCCAGTCTAGCGGAGGATCACACCCGCTTGGCAAGCCGGGATGCCCCCCGGGTAGGGCTGAACCCTTATGCTTACCGGCATGAACATCCTGGGCATTGACGTTGGCGGTTCCGGCATCAAGGGCGCCCCTGTTGACCTGGCGCTCGGAGACTTCGCTGAAGCCCGGGTGCGGATCCCCACACCCTCGAAATCGAGCCCCAAGAACGTCGCGGCTGTGGTGGCGGAGATCGTCGAGAACTTCAAGGAGCAGATTCCCGCCGACTCCCGCATCGGCTTGACCATTCCCGCCCCCGTCGTGCACGGGAAGGTGCCGTTCATGGCGAACCTCCACAAGTCGTGGGCGGGACTGGAGGCCGCGACCTTCTTCGAGGATCATCTGGGACGTCCCGTCACCCTGGTCAACGACGCCGATGCCGCCGGACTGGCGGAGGTCCACTACGGCGCGGCGAAGGGCAACGACGGTCTGGTGATCATGACCACCCTGGGCACCGGAATCGGCAGCGCCATCATCCATCGCGGGGTGCTGGTGCCGAACGCCGAGCTGGGACACGTGGAACTCGACGGTTTCGACGCGGAGACCCGGGCGGCCTCCTCCGTCAAGGACAAGGAGAAGCTCAGCTACAAGGCGTGGGCCGTTCGCCTGCAGCGCTACTACAGCCACATCGAGATGCTGTTCTCCCCCGACCTGTTCGTCGTCGGCGGTGGGGTGTCGAAGGATTCGGAGAAGTTCCTGCCCCTGCTGAAGTTGCGCACCCCCATCGTCCCGGCGAAGATGCGCAACCGGGCGGGAATCATCGGCGCGGCGCTCGCAGCACAGGACGCAGACCTGCACCCAGATCCCTCTCAAGCAAGTTGAGCCGGGGCGCGCAGCTCAGGCAGCGACGAGGCCGGCGAGGATCAGGGCGATGATGACCACGCCCAGGATCACGCGGTAGATGAGGAAGCTCGTGAACTTGTTGGAGGAGACGAACTTCAGCAGCCAGGCGATGGTCGCGTAGGCGACGACTCCGGAGACCACGGTGGCGACGATCGTCGGTCCCCAGCCGATGGAGGCATCAGCGATGTGTTTCCCGGCAGTGACGGCTTCCAGCCCACCGGCGGCAACGAGAGCGGGGATGCCCAGGAAGAAGGACAGCCTGGTGGCGGTCACCCGATCGAAACGCAGGAACAGACCCGCGGAGATGGTGGCGCCCGAACGTGAAATGCCTGGGAAGACCGGCGCGAGGGCCTGGAAGCAACCGATGATCAGGGCGTCCTTGATGCTGACGTCGCGCATGCCCTTGGTGAGGTTCTGCTGACGGTCAGCCAGCCACATGGCCACGCTCCAGAGGATGAGCGCCCCGGCGATGACCCACATGGAGCGAACCGGGCCCTCGATGAAGTCTTTGAGCAGCAGCCCGACCACGGCCACCGGGATAGACCCGAGGATCACACCCCACCCCAGCGTGTAGTCGGGGTCCTGCCGGGCTTCCTTACTGGCCAGGCCCTTGAACCAGGCCACCACGATCCGGACGATGTCCTTCCAGAAGTAGATGATCGCGGCGAGGATGGCGCCCACCTGGATCACCGCCGTGAAGGCCGTCATGCCTTCCGAGCTGATCTCGTAGCCGAACAGCTTCTCGACGATGTTGAGGGGTCCCGTGGAGGAGATGGGAAGGAATTCCGTGATCCCTTCGACGATGCCGAGGATGACGGCGTGCAGCCAGTTCATGGGTCTCCTGATGGTTCTAGCGAACAGCGGCAGGGCCGAGGGTATCACCCGGGATGACCGGCCAGGAGCGGTGCCAGCATTGCGGAAAGGAGACGGTCCGATCCGTGGCCCGACGGCACCGCCTCAGAGCGTCCAACGGCTTCGTGTCGGGTGGGTGGGCGTTAACCGTGTGTTATGCCGGAGTGGTTTCCGGTTGTCGTCCGTTTGGTGGACATGGTGGCGTGTTGTGGGGTGTTGTCGCTTGTCGGGGGCGTGTGGGGTGGATTGGTGCCGGACGGGTTGTATTTGATGTT
>JABCNW020000037.1 GCA_013333945.2 Propionibacterium sp. | reverse complement strand
GGCGGAAGGGGTGATGTCGAGGACGTCGTAGTCATCCTCCTCCAGGAAGGCGCGGCGTGCCTTTGCCATGGATCCCCTCATTTCTTAGAAATACCTGAACTTCTCTCAGGATAGGTTGTGGTTGCGGTTTGTACAAACGGTGCACAGCTGAACTGAGTGTCGGAAGTATCATCCCATGTCCGAAAGTTCACGTCATCCCATCACCTCAATGTGGCTTCTGGGATGGTGCTGGCAGACGGTAGGCTGGAAGGCAGGCTTGGCGACGGGGTGTCGGCAGCTGTTGGGGGGTGAGATGGGCGTAAGCCCGCGGCAGAACACTCACCCCACGGTCCGGCGTTGGTGGTACAGGCGCCATGACACCCTGTGACCCTTCCCGGTAATCTGCACAAGACCCTCCTGAAAAGGAAAACCGAATGAGTTCACCGACCTTGCGGGCGAGACGAACGGCTCTGAGCCTGCTGCTGGCGACCTTGCTGGCCTTGGTTCTGCCGGGCCTCAACGCTCGGGCGGACCCGACCCCCACGCAGATCCAGAGCAACGTCGCCGTGGACACCACAGGTCATGTCAAGGTGCAGGGGCTCCTGCTGGACAGTTCCGGACAGGGTGTGGGCGGTGGGCAGTTGACAGCCAGCGTCGCGGGGCAGCCGCTGCAAACCGTTGTCAGCGGAGGCAACGGTGCTTTCGTTATGGAGTTCAACGTTCCGGCCGACAAAATTTCAGGCCCCCAGGAGCTCGTCATCACCTATGCTGGGGACGCCCAGCACGCCCCAACGGCACAGAACTCGCGGATTGAGTTTGCGAACCAGAGTGCAACCGCGGTCACTCTGGAGACCGAACCTGCGAGCGCGACCCCGGGGGACATCGTCAGGGTGATGGGCAGTGTCAAGGCCGCCACGGGTGGGCCGGTCTCGGGCGCGCTGGTGAGTTTCTCCTACGACGGTGCCGCGCTGTCCGACTACACCCTCCAAACCGATGCGAATGGAAACTTCGACGGTTCCGTGGAGATCCCAGCAAGTGCCACGGTGGGGGAGGGGAAGCTAGTCGCAACCTTCGCCGGTGCCGCCGGTCTGCCGGCGGGGTCGGCTGAGAAAAAGATCACCATTGAGGCCCCTGTCGCCGAGAGCAGTCCGACTCCAACCGAGGGGGAGAGCACGCAGGAAGCTGCTCCGCCGCCTCCTTCGCCGACGGCCAGCACGCGAGGCCCCATCGGCTCTGGGACGCCGTCTGCGGGGACTGCGCAGAGTGAGAGTCGCGGCGATTCCCTGCTGTGGCTGCTCATCGGGGGAGGTGTTGTCACCGTCGCGGCAGCCGCCCTGGTGGTGCTCGCCCTCATCGTCCGAGCCCGACGCAGGGAGGCCGACGAGGGGACGCTCGGGTTGATCGGTGACGGAGAGCTGCTCGACGACGGGGAACTGCTCGACGACGAGCTCCCGGAGGATGCGATGGAATCTGAGCCAGAGCTCGGACTCAATGATCAGACTGAGGTGCGGTTCACATCCGAAGGCGATCAGGCTTTTCGCTCTGATGCCGCTGAGGGGGTCGTGTCCCAGCAGGAGACGCGGACCATGCCGACTGGCTGGTTCCGTGAAGGTGAGAGCGTCGTGCCACCCGAACCGCGTTCTCCCGGGGAGGACTGGGACGATTTCACGGACTCGGAGATCACTCAGGTCAGGCTGCGTGACGAGGAACCGCCACAGGGTTCGCAGCCGCGTCGTGGAGGCGATCCGAAACCGCGTCGCGGGATGTGAGGGAAGGTCGTCGGGACTCCTCGAGCCCCGCTGAATGCGGCCCGACGACCGTGGCGCGACCTAGTTCCGAAGGTTGCGGCAGCGGTCGCGGAGGGCTGCCAGGTCTCCGCCTTTGAGGGCGTCACCGATCAGGTGCCTGCCTACACACACCGCGGGAGCCCCTGCGCTCAGCCACTGCTTGGCCGTGAAGGGGATCAACCCGCCTCTCGGTATCGTCTTATCGATCAGTCCCATGTGCTGCAGGTGCTCGGCCATGATGGGCCCCACGACCTCTGCGGGACGCAGCTGCACGCCGGTGACGGGCATTGTCAGGGCGGTTGCCACCTCGGTGGGGGTCATGGCGGTGGCGTAACAGGCGAGCGCGAGCGCCTCCGCGATGGTTGCGATGTCCGGGGTCACGAAGTCCGGGAGGATGAAATCTGCCCCTTGTGTCGCCAGCGTTGCAGGGGCTTTCACCGCTCCGTGCACGCCGATCCTGATCCGTTGACCGTACAAGGCCACGAGTTCTTCGAGGGACGCGGAGTCGACGGGCAGTGACAGGTTCGCTACTCCTTCCTGGGCGAGCACCTCCACGACTCCGATGAGTTCCTCGAGGGGGGCGTCGCTGAGCAGGGCGATGGTGCCGGTCAGGGGTGCATCAGACATGGTGGCAATCATGCCATTCGGGTGGTGATCCCACGGGAAGAGGCTGGGAGGTGGAACGCCCGACGCGGGGATGGTGACCAGGTGCAGAAGGTTTCGATGGGCGCTGCTGGCTGTCCAAGATTCGGGCGTCGCCGGGATTCTGCGGTGGTTCCGATGGCGACCGGGAGGTTGTGGTGCCGGCGTCAAGCCCGCTGTTTGGAGCCGGAGCGGTGATCCGGTCGTGATGTTGACCGCCTCCGACGTGCGAAATCCGCCACTGACGAAGGTATGAAACGCGTCCTTGACGAAGGTGAATGCCAGGTGGGGGACCAAAGGGATGGCAGGAAAGATTAATCACGGTTAACGCGGCGAGGCCAAAAGGATTATTCACGGTTAACGTGCGGGGCGATTGGTTTCCTTGTGAACCGTGAGTGCGGTAACGTATGTCTCGCCGGAGCGCAGGAGACGTAGCCTGTTCCCCCCATCTGGGCAGCGGACCGCGACACCGGCTCCCGGCTAGCCGGGACCCAAGGACGCCCGCGCCCGCCCGAACCCCCCCATCGGACGGGCGCGGGCCTCTCTCACAGAGGACGCCCGCGGAATTCACAGTCGGTTTCTCCTGTGATGTGACGTCATTTCCACAACACCTTCCCCGTGCGCCCGCAGCTCGTGTGCGGACCCTCTAGGCTCAATCCATGAGCAACTGGCTGGGTGACCTGCTGTCACGGATCTTTCGCGACCTTCTGGCCCAGTTCAGACCCGACGTGAACAGATCGCGACGGAGCCGCAGCACGAGGAGGCGCACCACGGGGACATCCAGCAGCGCGGGGCGGCGTCCGAACGACTCCCGCCGCACCGGGGGGTCGGGACGCCGCGAGTATCCCGGCGATTTCAAGGGCACCCCCAGGATCACCTATTCCCCGGCCCCCGGGAAGGAGGCCGACCCGGGTGAGGTGGTCTGGACTTGGGTGCCCTACGAGGAGGACCACAAGGAGGGCAAGGACCGCCCTGTGCTGATCATCGGTCGCGACCACGAGTGGCTGCTCGGGCTGCTGCTGACCTCCAAGGATCACGACCGCGACGCTGTCCAGGAGGCTCGCAGCGGACGGCGCTGGATGGACATCGGGACGGGGGAGTGGGACCCCCAGCGCCGTCCCAGCGAGGTGCGGATCAACCGGATCATCCGCATCGACCCCGACGACGTCCGCCGGATCGGTGCCGTACTGGACCGCGACATTTTCGATGATGTCGCCGCAGCCGTGCGGGCCTGAACACACCGTCGAACCGGGCAGTGACGACGGTGCAGGAATTTATGTGAGGTCTTCCGGGTTGATGCAATATGTCGGCCCCTGAGGAGCATGCCAACCATCCAGGAGGGTTCTTGATCACCGTAACCGACCTGCACAAGGTCTATCACCAGTCCGGACGCAAGGTGCGCGCCCTCGACGGCGTCTCCTTGACCGTTCCCGAGGGCAGCGTCCACGGCATCATCGGCCACTCCGGGGCCGGAAAATCCACCCTGGTGCGTTGCCTCGCCATGCTGGATCGCCCCACCTCGGGAAGCATCGAGATCGGCGGCGTGGAACTGACCAAGGTCCATTCAACCGCGCTGCGCAACGCCCGCCGGAGCCTGGGGCTGGTGTTCCAGAACGCGAACCTGTTCGACTCCCGCACGGTGTGGCGCAACGTCACCTACCCCCTGGAAATCCAGGGACGCCGGGCCTCCGCGCGGGAGCGTGCCCTCGACCTGCTGGAGCTCGTCGGGCTGGCGGACGCGGCGAACGCCTACCCGGCGCAACTGTCGGGCGGGCAGCGGCAGCGGGTCGGTATCGCGCGGGCGCTGGCGACCAAACCCGCCGTGCTCCTGTGCGACGAACCCACCTCCGCCCTCGACCCCCGCACCACCGACGAGATCCTCGACCTGATCCTCGATCTGCGCTCCCAGCTCGATTTGGCCGTTCTGGTGATCACCCACGAGATGCACGTGGTCAAACGCATCTGCGATTCCGTCTCGCTGCTGGAGGCGGGGCAGATCGTCGAGTCCGGGCCGCTCACCGAGGTGATCCGCACCCTCGACGGATCGTTGTCGCAGGCGCTGCTGGGAATCCCACCCCACGACCCCAGCGTCGAAAGCGGCGGACGGCTCATCGATGTGCTCGCATCCGGCAGCACCGCCGCCCGTCCCGTGGTCGCACTCACATCGCAGCATTTCGGGGTGACGATCCCGATCGTCGCGGGCAGCGTCGAACACCTGGCCGGAATCACCTTCAGCCATCTGAGACTCCGGGTGCCGGACGGAACCGACCCCGGCGCAGTGGTGGGATACCTGCGTCAACTCGGCGCCGATGCCAAACGCACCCCCACATCCGAGCTGAACGGAGCCGGCCGATGACCCTCCTCGAACTGAGCCTTGACGACATCGTCCGGGCCCTCATACCCGCGATCTACGAAACCCTCATCATGGTCGGCATCTCCAGCGTCGCCACCGTTGTCCTGGGGCTGCCGCTCGGCGTGGTGCTGTTCGTCACCCAGCGCGGCGGGATCGTGGCGAATCCGGTGCTTTCAGTCATCTTGTCCACCATCGCCAACATCACCCGTTCCATTCCCTACGCCATCCTCATGCTGAGCCTCATCCCCTTCACCCGGTGGCTCACCGGATCGTCGGTGGGGCCGATCGCGGCCTGCGTGTCGCTGACCATAGGTGCCGTGCCGTTCTTCGCTCGGCTCGTGGAATCGGCGCTGCGAGACGTCCACCCTGGCAAGGTGGATGCCGCCCATGCCATGGGTTCCACCCGTATGCAGACCGTCACCAAGGTGCTGCTGCCGGAAGCTGCGCCGTCGCTGGTGGCAGCCGTCACCACGACGGTGGTCACGCTGGTCGGCTACTCCGCCATGGCGGGACTGATCGGTGGCGGTGGCCTCGGGCGTCTCGCCTACAACTATGGTTACCAGCGTTTCGAGACATCCGTGCAGCTGATCACCATCGCGATCCTCGTGGGAATGGTTCAGCTCATTCAGGTGTTGGGAGATGTGGTGATCCGTCGCGTCGATCACCGCTGAAGAGGAACCGACGCACCGTGACAACAGCGGCCAACTCGTGGTTGGCCCGGAAAGGACGCAGCCATCATGCGTAAACACCTGTCCCTGCTGGCGGCCTTGTTGGCCGCGACCCTGATGCTGGCCGCCTGTGGTGGCGGCGCATCGTCGGATAAGGCCAAGGTGAAGGTCGGGGCCAGCCCCGTGCCGCACGCCAAGATCCTCGAGTACGTCCGCGACAATCTCGCCGCGGAGGCCGGGATCGAGATCGAGATCATGGAGTTCGACGACTACGTGCTCCCGAACTCATCCCTGAGCGACGGTTCCCTGGATGCCAACTACTTCCAGCACCTGCCCTACCTGGAAACCGAGATGAAGGAGAAGGGCTACAAGTTCGCCCACGGTGAAGGAGTCCACATCGAACCCCTGTCCGTGTTCTCCAAAAAACACACCGACCTGTCCACGGTGCCCGACGGTGGGGTCGTCGCCATCAACAGCGACGTGACGAACCAGTACCGCGCCCTCAAACTGCTGGAGCAGGCCGGCCTGCTGAAGAATCTCACCAAGGACTCCACCGTCCTCAACCTGACCGCCGAGCAGAATCCCCGCGGCCTCGAGTTCAAGGAGAACCAGCCTGAGATCAACGTGCAGCTGCTGAGCGACCCGGGCTTCGACCTGGTCTTCGTGAACTCCAACTTCATTCTCAGCGCCAACCTGGACACCAGCAACGCGCTGCTGGTCGAGCAGGTGGAGAACAACCCCTACGCCAACATCCTCGTGTGGCGTGAGGACAACACCAACCAGGGCGTGAAGAAGCTCGACGAGCTGCTGCACAGCCAGCAGGTCAAGGACTTCATCAAGCAGACCTGGCCTAAGGGCGAGGTCCTCGCATCCAAGTAATCCCTATCACGGGGCTCCAGGCCGGTTGAGCAGGCCTGGAGCCCCACCCGGAAGCCGGTTGAGTCGGTCTGCTTGTGGCGTGACCCGACTCAACCGGCTTCACTATGACCGGTTCCTCGTCGTGATCCCTCCGCTGCTAGCGGAAGCGCGGCAGGCGACCGTAGAAGATGCTCGTCGGGTTCCGGTAGGTTTCCTCCCGCTTCGCCCGATGGGCCTCGAAAT
>JABCNW020000036.1 GCA_013333945.2 Propionibacterium sp. | reverse complement strand
GTGTGGGGGTTCCAGATGATGCAGGAGCCAACGTTCTCGCCGTCAGCGGTGATCTCAGAGTAGATCATTCGAGAATGGTCGTTGCTGGTGGTGGCGATGAGGTCACCGTCGGGGTGCCATGCGATCCCGGTCACCCAATCGGTGTGGCCGGTGAGGGTGGTGATGGGTTTCCCGGTGTGGGGGTTCCAGATGATGCAGGTGCCGTCCCAGCTGGTGGTGGCGATGAGGTCACCGTCAGGGTGCCAGGCGACCCCGGTCACCCGGCTAGTGTGGCCGGGATATAAAGCCGTTTCCAGGCCGGTGGGAATGCTGTGAGCGGGGGTGTGCCACGTTGCCCCTGGATGGGGGGCGTCGTGCCAGTCAGTGCGTCGGGTTGTGCAGTTATGAAAAGTGGCCTGATTGAGAGCGGCCTTGGCGAAATGGGCTCCTGTCAGAGTGGCGTGGGAGAAGGCGGTTCTGCGCAGCGAGGTATTGGTGAAATTGGCCTCGGCCAGGTTGAGGAGGTTATCGGGGGTGCCGAGGAAATCCCAATCGTCCAGGTGGGCGCCCGACAGGTCGATTCGTGCCAGATTCGGGACGGGGTAATCCCGTTTTCTCGCGGCGAAGGTGTAGCGCAGCAGGAGTTCGCTCGCCTGCTCCAGGTAGGGGGTTTTCCAAGAGGACAGGGTGTCGATCAATTCTGGGTCCCGGGCCCCGGCCAGCAGCTGGCCCAGAAAGTCGAGGGTTTCCGCGCTCGGGGTGCGTATGGCCCAGCGGGAACGGTCGTCGCGTTGTATGGCGTCCAGGAGGTAACAGGCCAGGAAGTACTCCTGCAGCGAGGTGTGGGCGAAACGTAATGTGCTGCCGCGTTTATCGTCCTGTCGGGTAAGGAAGGTGGCGGTGCGCAGGTCCTCGTCTAGTTTGTCCCAGTCTGAACTTGGGAGTCCTGCGGAGTGGCGCCGCAGACGCTTGTTGGCAAAGGTCCAATCCTGAAAGACGTTCTCCACGTCCTCGGCGGGCGCGGAGGTTTTCTTTTCTCGCCACAGCCAGGCGGCCAGCTCTGCCATGAAGGCGCTCTTGTGCTCCGGGTCAATGAAGTGTCTTCTCTCGTCGCGTGCCAGCCAGTGCTCCACCATCGCTTTGTAGAGCGTCGCCCCGAACACCGGTTTGCCGTTGGCGCGGTCGCGTTCGATCTCTGGAATGTGCTCGGCAACGAGCTGGAGGGTGTAGGGCCGGGCGGCCAGCTCGGGCAGGTTGTGGACGCTGGCCACCAGGTCCATGATGTGCTCGATATCGCTGCCGGGAAGCACGGTTTTTAGGTAGCGGCGGATCTGGTCATCGCCCAAGGGCAGCAGGGTCATGGTCCGATAGGAATCAGCATTCCGGTTTTCCCTGGCCCTGTCCGGGAAGGCGGATCGCTGTTTATTCAAAGTTTTGAAGTATTGGGTGCGGCAGGACAGCACCAGCCTGATTCGCCGGTTCGCATCCTCGTCGTCGAGCAGCTGCAGCACGTTCAGCAGCCGGCTGAGGAACGACAGTCCTTGGGTGTTGTCGAGTTTCACCAGCATCTCGTCCAGGCCGTCGAAGACCACCACGCAGGGCCCCGCGGCAAGCCAGGACGTGAAGGCCTGCCACGTGTGCTGTGGGGAGTGTTTGGGTAGCCAGTCGTCGCGCATGCAGGTGACCACCAGCTTCTCCAGGCTGTCGGCCAGGCGCGCATCAGCCACGTTTTTCAGGTCGAAGTAGAGGGGCATGGGCAGGGTGGGGTTTGCCTTCCGGCGCTCCGCGAGTTCTCGAATGAAGCGCTGGCAGCTCACGGTCTTGCCCATGCCATACTCGCCGAGCAGCGCGAATAATCGCGGTTCGGTGGGGTTCACGACCCAGTCCAGCATGGCATCCACCACCGGTGTTCCCTGGGCGGGTATGCCCGGCGCCGCCTTGGGGTCCAGGTCCACAGCGGAGGCGCGGGAATCCCGGATGAGTTGCTCTTCGCCGAGTACCGGGTCGTGTTTACCCATTTTCAGGACGTCCGGGAAAGGCGGCGTGCTGCTCGTTGGGTTTTCCAGTTCGCGCAGTCTTCTTCTTTGCTTGGCGGTTTCGTTCTGGAGATGTCCCCGCTCCAGGATGGCGCGCGCGACGATGGTCGCGTTCTTCGATGCCTTTTTCTGGTCGTCGTCTTTTGAGGGGTTGTTCTTGTTGGCCGCCCAGTCGCAGATGGCCTTGATGACGATCACGTCCACCTGGTGGTTTTGGCAGGCTGTCAGGATTCCTGACCCCTCCATCTCCCCGCCGATGACCGTGCTGTGCAAGGAAGCGAGATTGTCCCGGTATTCCTTGTTGTCCACCAACTTCGCCCCGCTGACAATGGTGCCCATGTGGATGGTCGGCAAGTCGCGCACTTCCGCGCGCCGGAGGTCAAGATTCGACACGCGTTCGGCCAGTTCCCGAGAAGTGGAGAAGGTTCTGCCTCGATAGGTGAAGGTGCCGTCGCGTTCCACTCGAGCCGACTCGTAATCGAGTACTTCTTTCGAGACCAAGACATCGCCAATGTGGTGTTTCTCTTCCTTCACCCCGAAGGCGATGCCGACGGCGATCAGCACTTCTGGTTTCCAGTGGTCAATGGCGTCCGCTGCGCTGAGCTGTGCCTCCAGAGGACCTTGGCGACTGCTGTGCCCGTGGATCACCCGGAAACCTCCCACCTCGTCGAGCTCGGAATACGTCACGCCTTCCTTGGGTAGTTCGCGGCGGGAGTGGCCGAATGTGTCCCACACCTTGTGAGCTTCATGCTCATTGAAGGTGAGCAGCACGGCAACGGGTCGTGCATCTGATTCGTTGACGGAAACGATGTTTTCCGTGAGTGGAGTAGCCTCCGGGTGTGGCACACGGACCGCGGGGTGATAGTCGTCTAGTCCCTCGAAACAAAGGAATTGGGCTTCGAGGTTGATGTCCCAGGAACGAGGTAACTTTAAACTGAACTGGAGCTGGTTCTCCTCGGAAAGCGCTTCGATCTGTGTGTGGAGTTCCTGAAGCTTTGTTATCCTCCAAGCGGCGTCGTCGTATCGAAGCATCTTCGCGACTCGCAGCATGGAGACCCGACCTTCGCTGTCGAGAAGACTGGCGGTATCTTCCGCAAGATTCTTCAGATGTTCGGGCAAGGGTAATTTTTTGAGACATCTGCGGACGTCAAAGTCCTGCAAACAGGCATGATCACCTTCTTGGGGAGCAACGATGCCCTCAACCTAGCAGGTTGCTCTGCGAGGAAGGCGTGAAGTTAATTATTGAATCAGTATGGGTTGTGCGACCGATAAGACCGCTTGGGACTTCTCGACGAGCGAACCGTGGTGAAGTCGGAGAGCGGAGGGTCTGGGGCGTGCTGCTGGGGTTGCGTCTCAGCCGCGACCGTCGGGGTGATCGTCGCTCCCCTCGGAGCGGGGTCGCACCTGTTTATGCGTCGTATGCCTGCGCTGCGATCTCGTGGACGAGGTACTGGTGCCTGGGCAAAAGGCGTCCTGGGAATCGCTGCTCGAGAAGGTCCAGTGCCTGCTCGGGTGAGGTGTATCCGGCTGTCCGATAGAGAATTGCTGCGTCGTCGATATCGCGTCCCGGTCTGGCGGAATGGAGTTTCATGGCAAGGAGGTACTCGGGTGAAGCGACCTGTACAAGGAGATGATCGGATTCATAAACCGTTCGTGGGTCGGGGTCCGGGCCAGGCATGAAACCTTTTGCGGCGTCATTGAGCCAGTCGGGATCGAGGCCATGACGGGCTGCCACATCTGCTACGGCGGAATAGACGCACGGCTTTGGTTCAAAGAGAGCATCGACGTCGCGTGTGGTTCTGGTCTGGTCGTAGCCCAGCGACATGGCAGCACCACCGACGACGAACATGCGGGCCCGCTCATCGGAGCGAGCCAGTGTGTGCGACAGATCCTCAAGGAGCTCCAAGAGTTCGTCGCGACTGAGCGGAGCGGCGCTGGTCATGCCCGGTCCAGGTCGTTGGCGGCGATGAAGACGCCGTGTTCGCGGAAGATGGGTGGGGTCTCGGCGCGGATCATGGCTTCAATGGCCGGGCGTGCGGCGACGTACCAGCCCGAACTCACTCTTTCGGGACGCATGGTCCACGCGGGTTGGGGCCAGCCATCGCGATCTGCCAAGTGGCGGGCGAGGGCCGCGAAGGCTGCGTCAACGTGTATGGAACCAGTCGGCGGGGGCTCCTCGGTGAAGACCTGGGCCGCGAGCTCGGTGCCTCCGCGTCGGCGTGCGGAGTCGTAGGTGTCGACTGTGTGGAGGATGCCGAACCGCCACGCCTCGATGAGGGGTTCGCCGACGGCGATGAGATCGGCTGCTGCGCGGGCGCCGTCGACAGCCGTACCGGTCAGACCTATGTGACTGTGGGTCTGTCGCCAATCGGTCTCGGGCTGGGCCATGGCGGTGGTGAAGAAATCCTCGAAACTTCCCCAGTCGTGGGTGTGCGTCATATCTCCTCCCCGCCTTCTTGTGCCGCTGCATCTCAGGGTAGTCCGGCTTATCGCGTCGGCTTCGCCAATCGCGGGTCTGCCTGCCTATGCGTCGTGTGCTCGCGCTGTAGTGCTGGCGGACGGGTGGTGGAGGATGACAGGCGGATCGTCATGGAAACTCTTCTCCGCAGTGCGAGTTCCGTGCTTCCCCGACGTTACGGATCCGTTGTTCCAGGGAGCGTACGCTGGGCGGGGCGCTGGTGTAGGTCATGACTTCAGTTCCTTTCTCACTAGCCGGAGTTCCCGCGTGGTTAGCAGTCCTTCCTCGCGGGCCTCCCGGGCGGCGTTCAGCAGGCGGGGTGTTTCGATGGATCCGCGGCAGGTGAGGATCGCGTCTGCCGCCGGCTGTGAATCCAGGCCTTGATAGCGGGTCGTGCGGGCGTCGCCCCTGACCAGAGTCAGCTCCATGAAAGCGGGCAGCCTGGGGCGGGTACGTCTGCGGACCGCCACCGTGATCCGGCGGGGGTTCACGTCGGCGAGGCCAAGCAGCGCAAGCACCGATTCCCCGTACAGATAGGCACCCTCACCCGCGCGCAGGAGGGCTTCGGCGAACTGGTCGATCTCGCTGCGCGGCACTGCCGAGACGTGGTACAACCCGTAGGCGACGTTCTCCATCCCACCGCGTGCCGCGAGTTTCGGAAGCTCAACCGCGGGCACTCCTGCTTCGACTGCCGCCTGGGTGGTGACGTAGCCGTGGTTGTCCAAGGCGATCTCGTGCACGAGATCTCGATACTTCACCATCGCTGTCATGTCACAAGTCTACCGTTTTCGGTAGTGTTGTGACATGTCAAAGAAGGTCTTCGGGGTGTGCGGGAGGGATCCCCGGGTGCGGTGGGAATGTCAGCGGATATTGGGGGTGGCGAACTGGGATGGGGGTCGTGGAGGGGCAGTCGCGAGATGCGGGAACGGTAGCGTAAGAAGTGTGTGAATCCTAGTGTAGAAAGTGTGTAAATGGTAGCGTAGGCAGCATGGACTACCTGCCCAGGACGGTGGATCTGGAGTTGGACGAGCTGTTGCCGCTCGCTCCCGCCATTGCGATCGACGGCCCCAAGGGAGTGGGGAAGACGGACACCGCCCGTCGGCGCGCCACCACCACGTGGCTGCTGGACGACGAGGACCAGCGGCGGATCGCCGCAGCGGATTTCGGACTGACGGCGGTGCCGGCGGGAACGCTGCTCCTCGACGAGTGGCAGAAACTGCCCCAGGTGTGGGATTCGGTGCGACGACGTGTCGACTCCGGCGCCCCGCCCGGAAGCTACCTCCTCACCGGATCCGCCACACCGACGGATGCCGCCGGGACCCACAGCGGGGCGGGACGGATCCTGTCGCTGCGGATGCGTCCCATGGCGTTGCCGGAACGCGGACGTGCCACACCGACGGTGTCGCTGGCGCGGCTCCTCGAGGGCGGTCGCGATCCGGTGGGTGGGGATAGCGGATACGGGCTCACCGATTACGCCGACGCGATCGTCGCCAGCGGATTCCCCGGGATCATGAACGCGCCCTCGCGCCTGCGCCGGGGACTGCTGGACGCCTACCTGCAACGCATCATCGACCGCGACCTGCTCGACCACGGCTTCGCGGTGCGACGCCCAGAGACGCTGCGTCGCTGGCTCGTGGCCTACGCTGCGGCGTCCTCGACCACCACCTCCTACTCGCGGATGCTGGACGCCACCACCGGAGGCGACGGTGCGCAGCCGGCCCACACCACGACCATTGTGTATCGGGACCTCCTCACCCGCCTGTGGATACTGGATCCGGTGCCCGGCTGGCTTCCCGCGAACAACCCGATCCGACGGCTCCAGCAGGCCCCCAAGCACCAACTCGCCGACCCCGCCTTGGCGGCCCGGCTGCTGGGTCTGTCGTCGTCCTCCCTGCTCAACGCGTCGGGAGCACACATGATGGGGCCGCTGTTCGAGTCGCTCGCGACGCTGACGGTGCGCGTCGCGGCGCAGGCCGCCGAGGCGCGGGTGTACCACATGCGCACCCAGGGCGGACGACACGAGGTGGACCTCGTCGTCGAAGGAGTGGACGGGCAGATCGTGGGCATTGAGGTGAAACTCGCGGCTGCGGTGGGCGACTCGGACGTGAAACATCTCATCTGGCTGCGCGACCAGATCCCAGACCGGGTGGCCGACCTGGTGGTCGTCACGACGGGCAAGGCCGCCTACCGGCGTCCCGACGGGGTGGCGGTGGTGCCGCTGGCCCTCCTCGGCCCGTAGCTAGCTTCCGTCTTCTGGGTTCGGGAGGCGCAGCACCCGCCAGGCTTCTCCTTCCAGGACGTCGAGACCTACGGGGGTCCAGCTGGCGTAGCTCTCTACTCCGGGGACGCGGGGTCGCACGGAGATGAAGGCGCGTTCCAGGGTGCCGTCGAGGTGGGAGATTCGGATCAGTCCCGAGGCGTCGGCGGTGGCGATGAGGTCGCCGGTGGGGTGCCATGCGACCCCGGTCACGGCGCGAGTGTGGCCGGTGAGGGTGG
>JABCNW020000035.1 GCA_013333945.2 Propionibacterium sp. | reverse complement strand
TAACCGATGATGGTCACCCCGTTGTCGGTGACGTAGCTTTCACCAGGCCGGGTGAGCTCGCAGTTGCCACCACCGATGGCTGCCATGTCCACGATCACCGAGCCCGCCTTCATGGATTTCACCATCTCGGCTGTGATCAACCGGGGCGAAGGTTTCCCCGGAATTGCCGCGGTCGTGATGATGATGTCCACCTCACGAGCTTGGGCGGCATACAGCTCGGCTGCCCGTGCCGCGTAGTCGGCGCCGACCTCCTTGGCGTAGCCATCGGAACTGACCCCCTGATCGGCCTGGCCGACGTGCAGGAAGGTGGCGCCCATGGATGTGACCTGCTCCGCCGTCTCGGGGCGCACGGCGGTCGCCCGCACGATGGCTCCCAGCGAGTTCGCGGCGCCGATGGCGGCGAGTCCTGCGACACCGGTGCCAATCACGAGCACGGTGGCGGGGGGCACCTTGCCTGCCGCGGTCACCTGACCGGTAAAGAAGCGCCCGAAAGCATGGGCCGCTTCGACGACGGCCCGGTAACCGGAGATGTTCGCCAGGGAGCTGAGAGCGTCAAGGGCTTGGGCACGAGAGGTACGCGGCACCATGTCCATACTCAGCGCGTTGATGCCCTGGGCCGCAATCCTCCTGGTCAGGCTCGGGTCCTGCCGAGGCGCCAGGAAAGAGATCAGTGTGGCTCCCGGACGCATGTCCAACAGCTGTGCATCCGAAGGCGCCCCGACCGCGAGCACGATGTCACGATTCCAGGCGTTGTCGACGACCACTCCGCCGACTTCGCGGTACGCATCGTCGTCGAATGAGGCTCCGAGACCGGCCCCTGTCTCCACGAAGACGTGATAGCCGAGCTTCCGCAGCTGAGCAACGGTTGTGGGAGTCGCGGCTACGCGCGTGTCGCTGGCTTCCCGAGGTACACCAATGTCCATGGGATCACGCTATCGCTCATCGACCGTCCTGCGCATCCAAGGTGGGGCTGATGCTATTTCCAGAGACGACGTCGGGCGGTTGACGAAACCGCCAACCGCCCGACGTGCAGACCGGACCGGGAACGCCTCTCGGCGAAAGGCCGCTCGTAGCGGCTAAAGGTGGAGCCCGGGGTTACCGCGATCCGGTGAGACCCATACTAGCGTGAACTGTGCCAATCACCAGAGCTTTCCGGCGTACCAGGACTTGGAGCATCCCTCCAGCTCAGCGGCGAGCTGATCCCAACGAGGCCCGAGACGTCTACCGATGATGGCTGCCCGGGCACACAGATCCCCGAAATCACCCTCGTATTCCCCCGCGAGAACGCTGCGCACGTCCTCGGCGACAGGCCCCTCAGGAAGCTTCCGCTCAATCTGCCGCAACCGCCACAGCGACCCAGGCAGTGAGACCGCCGCCATCCGGGACCAGAGTTCCAAAAGGTCCTCGATGCCCTCGGCCGCTATGTACTCCACCAACCGGGTGCGCACCGCGGGCACCGCTTTGTCGCCCACCATGTGAACGAGAACAGCGGCGGTGTCGTGAGCCGTGCTGCTCTCGTCCGCCGGATCCCCTGAACCATTGAACTCTTCAAGGATGTCGCTTGGTCGCCTCACAGGCTTGTGGAACTGACGCACTTCGTCTTCCCTCCTTGAACGAGTATTCATTCGCCACTCCTTGAAGGCTAGTCCTGACCCAGGACAATATGCAGTAACTCTCGGTCAGAGCTCGGCCTGGCGAGCATCTGACGCAGCGATTGTATGCATGTAACTTCCGCCGTCCGCCACCCCATCGAACGGACCACAGAACCCAGCTCAACCCCTTGTGAAGCGCGAAACACCCGATCGAAAGCGGCTGCGAACGCCGGCTGTCCCTGCTCCAGTGAGGCAAAGATCGTTCCTCCATGGTCATCCAAAAGGATGACACGCAAACGCGCCTCGTGTCCAACCTCAGGCGGGGCCAACGCCCCCAGGTCGTGCTGCAGAGTGAGATCACCCAGCAGCAATGTCGTCGGCGCTCCGGTCACCAATGCGATCCCGGTTGCAGTTGCAACAGTACCGTCTATCCCGGCAAGACCGCGATTCGCCCAACAAAATCCGGGGTTCGGGTTGATCGGCGCGAGGTCCGCATAACGGATGCTGGAACTGGCACCGAACACCAGATTCTCACCGGGACGCGCAGCCGCGACCACTTCTGCGGCCACGGTCTGCCCCGTGAGCTCATGCGGTTCCTGCGGGGTCGTATCCGCCTGCTGTTGCCAACGGGCCAGCCAGGCGGGGTCCCCGGGTGGCAGTAGTACGCGATCGACCACCCGCGCGGCGGTGTGCCCGGGATCGATCCAGTCGGCATGTGGGGCGACGACGATCAGCTCAACATCGCTGCGGCCCAGCAGGTCGGAAACGGGCCTGGACAACGTGGGGTGTCCGAAAACCACTACGCGTTCGATCCCGGGACCGAGGACAGGCAGCAGTTCCCGGTATCGGGGCACGGCGCTGCCGGTGCGGGCGTTGCTGGAGGGCTCGGCCAGCAGCGGAACATCTGCCATCTCCGCGACGGCCCTGGCCTCCGCCCCCACCGCAGGGGGAGCGTCCCCTGCGCGCACCACCGTGCGAGCCGTTCCCGTCACCTCGTATACCTCGGCGCCGACACTCGGGGCGATGCCCGGGAGCACCTCTTGAGGTTCAGGCGCAGGCGTGGCGACATCAACGAGCGGGGTCTCGAACTCCACGTTGACCTGCACGGGCCCAGGGCGGCGGGTCCTAGTACCCGCGGCCAGGGCGCAGGCACGGGTGATCGTCGCACGCCAGGCCCGTTCAGCGCCTGTGCCGGAGGCCAGCCGCAGCACCCCGACCGCGGCGGGCCCGAGGATCCCCAGCTGATCGCAGGTCTGGTTGGCTCCCGTGCCGACCAGATACCCGGGGCGGTCGGCGGTCAGCAGCAAAAGCGGAATCCCGGAGGCGCGCGCCTCCATGGCTGCGGGCACCAGATTTCCCACCGCCGTCCCGGAGGTGGTGACCACCGCGACGACCCTGCCCGAAGCCTTCGCCATCCCGAGAGCGGTAAAGGACGCGACGCGCTCATCGATCCTGACGTGCAGCCGCAGCAACCCGGCAGCCTCGGCGGCGTGAAGCGCCAAGGAGATCGGAGCATTGCGGGACCCGGGAGCCAGCAGCACGTCCTGGACCCCGGAGGCCAGCAGGGCCTCCACGATCACCTTTCCCAGCAACGGGGAGTTCACGGCAGACCCACCTCCGCGACCGCGGCCACCCGATGCAGCCTGTCCAGCCACCAGCGTTCGGTGCGCGCGTCAGCGCGGCAGGCCGTCAGCAGATCGGCATCGACGCGCACAGGGCGCACCTCGATCTGGCCCGCGACTGGCTGCAGCGGGTGCGCGGTGACGTCACAGGTCAGGAGCCTGCCGGTTTCCAGGCCGCAGGCGAACGGCAGCTCCGGAAGGGCCGCGGCCAGCCGCAGGCCTGCCTCCAGGCCGACGGAGGTCTCCACGGCACTGGAGACCACCACGGGAAGCCCCAGCCGCTCCGCCAGGTCGAGACAGGCGATGGCTCCGCCGAGTGGCTGCACTTTCAGCACCACCACGTCGGCGGCGTCGAGTTCCCTCACCCGTAGCGGGTCGGTGGCCCGCCGGATGGATTCGTCGGCAGCGATCGCGACCACACCGTCGAGGCGCCGACGCAGCTCGGCGAGCTCCTCCACCCTGGCACAGGGCTGCTCCACGTATTCGAGGTCGAACTGCGCGAGTTCCCGAATCGCATCCTCAGCCCGGTCGGGCGTCCAGGATCCGTTGGCGTCGACACGGATCGCCCCGCCGGGTAGGGCAGCGCGAGCGGTCGCCACCCGGGCGACGTCGTCGTCGATGTCCTCACCTGGGGCCGCGACCTTGACCTTGAGGGTGCGGCACCCAGATTCCGCGACTCGCCGCGCCACCTCACCGGGGCCGATGGCAGGGATGATGCCGTTGACGGCGACGCGATCCCGCAGTGGCTCGGGATGACCCTCCCGGGCCACCGTGGCGGTAGCCCGCAGCCAGGTGGCGGCCTCCTGGTCGCTGTATTCCCGGAAGGGACTCCACTCGGCCCAGCCCGCCTCACCTTCGAACAGGATCCCCTGCCGCCGGGTGACGCCCCGGAACGGAACCTGCAGGGGGATGTCGAAGACGATCACCGACCGACCACCGCTCCCAGCAGCAGCCCGGCGGCCATTGCCAGCTCCGTGAAGGAGGTGGCCTGGAGCATCGCGATCAGGTCGCGTCCGATGGCCCCGCCCAGCAGCCTCACCGCGGGTCCGAATACCAGGACAAAGCCCAGCAGTCCGAGCCCCGCCCAGGGCGTGCTGAGCACCATCACCCCGAGCACCGAAGCCGCCCCCACCCCCAGCAGAGCCACGAAGAAGACTCGGGTTCCGGAATCACCCAGCCGGGTGGCGAGAGTGCGCTTGCCCACCTCGGCGTCGGCGGCGAGGTCGCGGAGATTGTTGACCACCAGCAGGGCACTGGCCAAGGCCCCAATCCCGATGGCCGCCACCCAGGAGACCGGCGGGGCCGCATCGAAGGTGACCAGGGTGGTGCCGACCGTCGCCACCAGACCGAAGAACAGGAAGACCATGACCTCCCCGAGGCCGCGATACCCATAGGGCCGGGAACCACCCGTGTAGTACCAGGCGGCAAGGATGCTGGCGGCCCCGACAGCCAGCAGCCACCAGTGCCCGCTGATCACGACGATCGCGCTTCCCAGCACCGAGGCCGCAATGAAACACAGAACGGCAGCTCGTTTCACCGACTCGGGACGCGCCAGGCCGGAGGCGGTCAGCCGGACCGGGCCGACGCGCACATCGTCGGTGCCGCGGATGCCGTCGGAGTAGTCGTTGGCGTAGTTGACCCCTATTTGCAGAGCCAGCGCCACCCCGAGGCAGAGCAGGGGGACCAGGATCAGGCGCCACAGGGGTGGTGTGGGTCCGGTCCCGAGTCCCGCGGCCACTCCCGCCAGGATGGGTGCGGCTGCAGCGGGAAGGGTCCGGGGCCGGGCACCGGCCACCCATGTGGAAAAGCTCATGATGGGGTCATGCTAGTGCTATCCGTGTGCAACGAGACGATTCAACGCCTCACGGTCCGGTTTGCCCCCTGACGTGCGTGGGATCGGGGTGACGACGAGCTGCCGCGGCAACCACGTCCGGGGCAGCGCGCCCGCAAGGGCCTCGCGCCAGTCCGCAAGGTCTCCGCTCGTGGCGAACAACACAACCCGCCTGCCCCATTCTGTGTCCGGAACGGCCAGCACCGCGGTCTCCGGATCAAGGCGCGCCACGGCGGCCCGCACCTCGGCCAGGTCGATGTTCACCCCGCCGGAGATGATCACGTCGTCGATGCGTCCTGTGATCACGAGCCTCCCGCTCGCCCAGCATCCCCGGTCACTGGTGAGCAGCGCACCGTCGTTCATGACCGCAGCGGTCGCCGCGGGGTCGCCCAGGTAGCCGTCGAACAGGGTCGGGCCACCAATGAGCACCCGACCGTCACGCAGCTCGACCCCAACGCCTGGAAGCGGTGTTCCGTCCCAGACCACCCCACCGCAGGTCTCCGACATGCCGTAGCTCTCGACGACGGCCAACCCAGCGTCGTCAGCGCGTTCCCGCAGTTCGTTACCAAGAGGTGCGCCACCGAGCAGGATCAGATCGAAAGCCTGCAGTCGTTTCGTGATGGCGGCGTCCTGCAGGGCGCGGTGCAGCTGGGTGGGCACCAGGCTGATGGCGTCACCGTCGCCGGTGGGAGCGAGTCCCTCGAGGTCGGCGGGAACTACGGGTGTCCTCCTCCCCGCCGTCGCCGAGCGCACCTGCACCATCAACCCGGCCACGTAGCGCCCGGGCAGAGCTAGATGCCAAGTCAGGTCGCCTCCCGCGCGTTCCCGGGCGGCTTTCGCGGCTGCCCGCAACGCATCCCTGGAAAGCATGACGCGTCGGGCCGACCCGGTCGTGCCGGAGGTCTGCACCACCGCCCCCACATCTCGCGGCAGCCGGGGAGCCGGCCCGTTCGCCAGCCACAGCGCCGCTGCGCCCTCCAGCATCCGGGACACATCCGCGTTCATCGTCACCACCTCCGCTCTTCGGGCGCGACGCGACCCTAACACCGGGAGTGAAAACCGGGTTCCGGGAGCTAGGATTGTCGTGTGCTCAGGGTGCTCTTGTTCGTCGCGGTGGTGATGCTCACCATCTATTGCGTCGTCGAACTCGCACAGACCAAGGGAGCCCGCGTACGCGCCATGCCCCGGTGGCTGTGGTTGTTCGTCGTGATCTGCGTCCCAGTGGTTGGCCCGCTCGCCTGGTTGTTCTCGGGGCGCCCCAGCTCACGCTCCCGGCCACGCCCTCTCGCCCCCGACGAGGACGAGGATTTCCTGCGCGGCCTGCGCTGAAATCCACTTCGACTGCTTCTGCGGGGAGATCGCCCCGAAACGGAAAGGACGCCCATGCTTGACAGCCCTGATGCCCTGAGCACCTGGCTGAAATCAACCGCCGCGGAGTTCGAGGCACGCATCGATGAGCTGGACGGGCTGGACGCCGCCATCGGCGACGGCGACCACGGCACGAACATGGCACGTGGCATGGCTACCGCATCCACGATCGTTCCCAGTCCAGACACCACCACACGTCAGTACCTCAACCAGGTGGGTATGGCCCTGGTCAGTTCCGTCGGCGGGGCTCGGGGCCCCTATTCGGGACGTTCTTCCTGCGCGTCGGGCAGCTTTGGCAATCCCCGCACAGCGTCTCCAGCATCTGGCAGGCATTGAAGGCTGGACGCGACGGAATCGCCTCACGAGGCAGGGCGAAAGTGGGCGACAAGACCATGCTGGACGCCCTGTGCCCCGCCGTCGACGTGCTCGAACACGCGGCCATGGAACGCGACGAGGAACCCTCCGCCAGTCTGGCCCGGGCAGCAGCCGCCGCCAGGGCGGGCGCCGAGGCAACCCGTGGCATGGTGGCCCGCCGCGGTCGTGCGGCGCACTACGGGGAACGCTCCGTCGGACACATCGACCCGGGGGCGGTGTCCATGGCGATGATCCTCGACAACGCATCCCGGACTCTCTGATCCGGCGCGGGGAGCTGCGTTCTCCCTGCGAAATTTCTGCGCATTTCTGACACCGAGGCGAGCATTTCGCTCAGTTTCAATAGGCTTTCGTGCATGGTTTCGCACGCCACACCGCACAAAGCCGTCATTCTCGCCCGCGGTCTCGGGTCACGCATGCGCAAGGCAGCCGAGAACGTCGCGCTGAGTGCCGAGCAGAGCAGGGCCGCCGATGCCGGTGTGAAGGCCATGATCTCTCTGGACGGTCGTCCCTTCCTGGATTTCGTGATCTCAGCTCTGGCTGACGCAGGTTTCACCGAGATCTGCCTGGTGATAGGCCCCGAGCACGACCTGATCCGCGATCACTATGACGGCATCACCACACAGCGTGTGCACATCTCTTATGCAGTGCAGGCCGAACCCCTCGGAACCGCCAACGCGGTGCTGGCAGCGGAGGATTTCGCGGGCGAGGACCGGGTGCTGGTGCTCAACTCGGACAACTACTACCCCACCGAGGCCCTCGAGCTGTTGCACGAGGTGCCCGGTTCCGCGTTGGTGGGTTTCACCCGCGAGGGCATGGTGAACCGTTCCAACATTCCCGCCGAACGCATCGCCGCGTTCGCGCTGGCCACCGCCGATGCCGAGGGCAACCTGGCCGAGCTGGTGGAAAAACCTGACGAAGCCACGGTGAAGCGCTTGGGTGAGGGCGCCGTGATCTCCATGAACTGTTGGCTGTGCACGCCCGCGATCTTCGCGGCCGCTCGTGCCATTCCGATGTCGGCGCGCGGTGAGTACGAGATCACCGACGCGGTGCGACGCGCTATCGCCGACGGCGACCCGTACCGCCTGGTTCGAGCGGCCCTCGGGGTGCTCGACATGTCGAGCCGCGGGGACATCACGTCCGTGGTGGAAGCCCTGCGCACCCGGGAAGTGCGCCTGTGACCGCGTGGTTCGTGCCCGGGCGGCTGGAGGTCCTCGGAAAGCACACCGACTACGCGGGCGGGAACTCGTTGCTGGCCGCAGTGGAGCAGGGAATCACGATCGAGCTTGAGGATGCGACCTGCGGGATCTCTGCTGTCACGACGGCCTCTCCCGGTGAGGAGCTGGCCCTGATTCCCGACCGCCCACACGCCCTTCCTGCCGGGCACTGGGGCGGCTACCTGCAAACGGTGATCGACCGGTTGGCCCTCAACTTCGGTGAGTTGCGGCCCGCGCGGCTGGTCATCGATTCGACGCTGCCGCTGGCCTCCGGCATGTCGTCGAGTTCGGCCCTGGTTGTGGCGGTGGCACTGACCCTGATCGACCACAACGGTTTCCGGGAGAACACCGCGTGGCAGGAGAACATCACCTCCGTCACCGATCTGGCCGGATACCTGGCCTGCATCGAGAACGGCATGAGCCTCGGATCACTGACCGGGGTGCGAGGGGTCGGCACCTTTGGCGGCTCCGAGGACCACACCGCCATGCTGCGCTGTCAGGCCGACCGGCTGACGCGATTCCGGTTCTGTCCGATCCAGGAGGGCGAATCCGTCACGCTGCCCGGGGACCTGAGTTTCATCATCGGGGTTTCCGGGGTCCTAGCCGAAAAGAGCGGCGCGGCCCTGGAACTGTACAACGCGGCGTCGCTGCAAACCCAGGAGATCGTCTCCGCCTGGAACTCCGCCACCGGCGCCGAGGAGTCCACGATCGGCGGCATCCTGGCCAGCGATGAGGACACCTGGGAAGGCCTCAGCGCGGTCGTCGCCCACTCCCCCGCGCTGTCGGCGCGACTGCGGGCTTTCCTGGTCGAGTCGGAGGAACTGATACCGGCGGCGGTCGCGGCTCTCGGGGACGGCGACCTCGAGGCCCTCGGCAGACTGGCCGACCGTTCCCAGCGCAACGCCCACGACAACCTGGGCAATCAGGTGCCTGAGACCATCCGGATGCAGGCCCTGGCCCGCGACCTAGGGGCGCAGGCCGCCTCCAGTTTCGGGGCAGGCTTCGGTGGTTCGGTGTGGGCCCTCGCGCCTACCACCGAGGCCAATGATTTCGCCACCGCCTGGCTGGAACGTTATTCGGCTGAATTCCCGAAGGTCGCAGAAAGGGCCACCACCCTGGTCACCCGCCCCGGCGGCCCTGCCCACCGGCTCTGACCTCTCCCCGTCCCCCACTCTCCACCTCCCCTCCCCACTGTTTTGCTGGCCTTGAGGTTGGTTTGCTGGCCTTGTTCGCGTTTGCTGGCTTCACAGCGCAGGCCAACGTGAAAAAGGCCAGCAAACCGGGGACGGCACGCCAACTCATGCGGCAGGAGGATTTGGTGACCTGCCAGCCCCACCCGACCTCATCACCGCGATCGAGGACCACCTCGCCGCCCGCGACGACGACCCCCGGCCCTTGACCTAGATCGCCATCGCAGAATCCATTCTCGCCAAGGCCGCCCGCGGAAACGTCATCCTCAACAGAGAAACCACATCAAGGCCACGCAGGGTCTAGGATCGTGTCATGAGGAGCGTTCGGAAATGCGGCGAGCGCGGCGCCATAACGGTGTGGACAGCGGTCGTACTAATCGGTTTCATCGTGATCATCGG
>JABCNW020000034.1 GCA_013333945.2 Propionibacterium sp. | reverse complement strand
GTCATGGTGGTTCGTCGTATGGGTGGTGCTTCCCGGGCGGCCTTCGAGCCGGTGCTTCAGGCGATGAGGGATTTGGGGACGACCGGCATTCTCATGTCGGGCAGTCCGGATGAGGGTGCGATCATCGGCAGGATCAAGCCCATGAAGCTGGATGCGGGTCGCGCCCAGGTGATTTCACGTGACGCGGGTAATTTCTTGGCCCAGCTGGTGTGGTCGGAGCCGAACACCTGAGCCGGGCCGACGTCCCCTCCGCCCTGGGCGGGGCGCACCGGGGCGTTGGTCAGAGTGCCCCGCCGGGACGCCACACGCCCACCCGGGGGATGCCGCTGTCCTCGGGCTGTTCGGGCTCGTCGGTGATGCCGTAGACCTCCTGGAGTCGGGAGATGGAGGGGTCGTCCTCGCCGAGGTTTTCCTGGGCCAGTGTGACGACCGCTCGTCCCGCTTCCTGCCGGGCCTTCTGGTAGGCGTCCAGGATCGCTTTCCGGGCCCATGCCAGGTCCTGCCCGAGGTCGAGGTCGATGAGGGTGCCGGCTGAGTCGACGGTCACCTCGATGCCGTCCACGCTGCTTCTGCCGCGCACCTTCTCCGTACCCTGCCGGAAAGCCGTGGCTGCGGCGGCTCGTTGATGTGCAGCCTCGATGTCCACGTCGAGTTGTGCCAGGCGTTGGTCGAATGGGTCCATCGTGATGATCTCCTTCCGGGATGGATCAGTCGGGTCGCGTGCACCGAGCGATTGGTTGTGTGAAGAAAAAGACCGGGTGTCCTCGACGCCGGTCGAGCCTTGTTCGTAGTGTACTGGGATGGCAGCCGCTTAGGTGTGTGGAGAGAATTTGGTTGGTGCCTTCTCTCTTTGGAAGGAATGCGCGACATCCCCCCTCGGAGGCGATGGTGTGGATGAACGTTGGGGTCGCCGTACCGCATGTCACCGGTGGCGTTGCTCAGAATGCGTTGGCAGCAGGAGAGTGGGAGTGGGCTTTGAGCGCTGGGCGCCCTTATTGTTCTCGCGGGATTCCAAGTTCAGGAATGTGGAGGTTCATATCCCCGGGATCGTGTTCCAAATCTGGTGTTCTGCTGGGGTAGCGCCAAGCCTGGTAGGTGAGGTCGTCGGGTGATGGGATTCCACCGATATCTCGAAGGCGTAGCGTGCTTGCTTGAACGGTGTTCATGATGATGCGGCTCGGGGTGGGCCAAGGGAGGTTCTGGCGCCACGTTGTTGACCCATCTTCGGCTGGAGCGAAACCGAGACGTTCCAAATCATCGCGTTGCTGGGCTGTGAAAATTGCCATGTCTTCAGGAACATTTTCCCCACAGAGCTCAGCTATGATGTCGTCATTTCCTCCGTACAGGGCGTTAAGAACGGCGAACTGTATGAAAGGGAATCCTGTTTTTCTTTGATCATCCCGTGCGCCGATGATCAAGACCGTCCGCGACGCGAGATCCGTTATCGTTACGAAGAGGCGTGTTTCAAAATCTGGCCAGATCATGGAAGCTCTCGATGGTTGTGGCGTGTCGGGTACATGCTGACCCTGCTAGCAGGGGGCTGTTCCCTGTGGTGTGATGAATGTTGTGTAAACTTTGTTGGTGTTCCTGGTGACTTCTGCTATTCCACTCAAAGGGAGAGACCAAGCTATCATGGGGTTCTTCTCTGGGATGGCTCGGATCGGTTTTCCCCAAGCCTGCGAAGCAGAAGTGACGTAGTCAATAAAGGAATCGTTCAGGGCGGCCCGTAGGGCGATGCCTTCCAGGGCGGGTTTGACCAGAATAAAGGAGATTGATCGGACGTCTCCCGCTCTGTTCTTTAGGACCACCACGTCCCGTTTTCCGGCTGCGAAGTCTGCTGTGAAGCTGTACTGATGCCCAGTGAAAGTCCAGCCCAGTTCCGAGACAAGATCGGTGAAAGCGTCGAGGGTCATCGGCCACGGCACATGGGTGAGCCGTTCCATCCATGTCACGAAATCGTCTCGTGTGAATGCATTCATCAACTTCTCGTGTCCCTCGAGGTGTGTTCGGGATGATACTTCGATCGTTTGTCTTTCTTCTAGGATATTGGTGTGGTGAAGCGTTCGCAATATGTGGTGTCGATGGGCAGGGCTTCCGTTGCCTCGGTGCCAAGTGTTGGGTTTCCTGACTCTCTAGCTTTTCTCGGGTTCCTCGTCTTGGAGGAAAGTTTGATATATCGAATCGATATCCGCGAAGGCAGGGGAAAACTCAACGCATTTATTATCCTTCACGAAATACAGGCAGTTTCCCCTTCGCCCCCCGCTGCGAGCTATGATGAAAACTTCTTTGTACTGGCCAATGTTCCAGTCGCTCAGGGAGGTTTCACGGGCGGCGGGATTTTTTTCTCGCCCGCCAAGCGCTGAAAGCCTTGAATACTTTTCCTTTGGTCTCTTTGCTCAGTTCCAAGTTCCAATCCTTCCCCTTGGAGTCTATCGAATGTTGAATCATGACATCTACGGTCCAGATGTTATAGCCATATTTTGGAGACTAGTCTTCAATCATTCCCATTTTTGTCTGCCCAGCGGATCCTGCCGTTCTCCTCCACGTAGGTATTGAACCAATGGTTTCCCGAAGTTTTTCGGCTGGATCCGGTTTTTATGTAGGCTCACTCACGGTTGCCGCTAGGCGCGACTTGGCTAGGTGTTTTAATGACTCGAAGATGGCTTGTGTATAAGCCTTAGTGTGGTATTTGATGCCGTGGGGCGGAGTCAATGTCACTTGTGGGTTCCTGTCTAGGAGGATGGTGGTGTGGCGAGGTAATTTCGGAAGGAGCCGCCATCCTCCAGCAGGAAGCTGTCGATGATCTGCTCAGGCGTGAAGGATGTGAGGTGAGAGTACCAGGTGAGTGTTTTGTGTTTCGGAAAAGAGGACTCCATGACCATGCTCAGTGTGTCTCCGTCGGGGCTTATCAGGGTGCCGTAGTCCCCATCGCTTGAGTCCTTGGCTGTCCATCCGGGTGCGAGATAGATATCGAGCTTGTGGGAAAAGATGGTTTGCCAGTGGCGTTTTCTTCTTACTTCGTTGAGCATTGTGACTGCTGCCCAGCGTAGCGTGAGGTCATGGTGGGGGCTGGAAATGATGGCGTATCGGTTTTCTCCGCGTTCTGTGGTTCCGTAGTGCCAGCAGCCGTCCTCGAGCCTGAAGTGTTTGTTCCAGTCGATGGTGAAGCCGTCTGTGTACGTGGTCACGTGTTTGGCGCAAGCGCTGACCAAGTGCTTGAAGTCTGCACCTTGGTTGGTGACGGGATCTCCGTGCTCGAGGAGATGGTTCAGGGGGCCGCCGTCGGGGGTGAGGTAGGCGTCCAGGACTTGGTCGGGGGTTAGGTGCATGAGGTGGGAGAGGGCCGCGAGTTCCGGGGCGTGGGGAAAGGCAGTGATCATGCTCATGTCGACCGGGGTGCCGTTGGGTCGGATGAGACGACCTGTGGCTTTGACACTATAGAGCAAGGTTTGCTCAGAGGTTTGTTCGGCTGTCCAGCCGCTCGCGAATTTGGAAATGGTTCGGAGAGGAAGGAGGAAGGGCCATTCCCGTTTCTTGCGATACAGGTTGCCGGTGCAGCAGATCAGCCAGTGCAGTGCGATATCGTGGTCGGGAGTGGACAGGGTTGTCACTGGGCCCGTGAATCGCTGATCGTGGCCGATGTGCCACATGCCGTTGGTGTTCCAGAATCGAACCTCACAGACACGCTGTTCGCGACTGATCGCGATGTAGTCATCATCGGTGGGCTCGTGCACACTGATTCCTACGGCACGCAGGGAGGAAATCAACGTGGCTAGAGGTCTCAAGGTATAAATGTCTTCTCTACCTTTCATGAAATCCCGGCGTTCGGGATGGTTAAGGGTAGATTTCTGATTGCTAGTTCCCCTCAGGTTTTCTCCTGGACTATGGGAAAAAATTTTTTAATGGGGCTTACTCACAGCCGCCTTCAAGTACGCCCTGACTAGGGGTTTGTCGGCGGGTGGGTCGCCTACGAATGAGTCTCATTGCTCTCATTGTTCAAGATCTACTCCTCATTTTTGTGGAGATGAGCTGCCGCTGTTGGGGCAGCTGGTTTGGTACGCGTACCGATCTTCGGCCGGCGTTCCCCGAGGTTCTCGGTGTGGTGTTCGATGCCGTGAGATGGGTCGAGATCCTACTTTTAGGGGTCCGTTCTAGGGGGGAGTTGGTTGGGCGAGATGATCTTGGAAGGAACCACCATCCTCTAGTAGAAAGCTGTCGATAATCTGCTCGGGAGTGTGGGGCGCGAGATGGGAATATACATT
>JABCNW020000033.1 GCA_013333945.2 Propionibacterium sp. | reverse complement strand
GTGCCACGACCACGACCTCGTGGCCGGCGTCGAGAAGGTTGCCTTCCAGCTGCTGGACGGCGAACATCAGGCCGTTGCTACCGGGACCGTAGTTGTCGGTGAACTGCGCAACCTTCAGGCGACGTGGTGAGTGCTCAGGCTCTTCGGTCACGCCCGACACTCTAGCCGAACCGCACCTGGCGCGGGTTTCTGCGCCAAGAATGCTCCGCGGACGAAGATTCGGAATCAGAACTGGGGCGTCAATCGCCGCGCTCCCAGCAGGAGATGCGGAAGCTCAGCGCCGCCATCGCGTTGCCCGTGACGTCACCGTGGGTAACGGACGGGATGATCCGTTGGGCATCGTGCCGCGTGGGAGTTCTCAGGAGAGCAGTCGTCAGCGTCATGGGGGAGAGTTGTCCCGCCTTCCGTCGACTTCAACCGCTCCCGGGCGGTCGTGATCACAGCGAACTGGGCCTCGTTGTAGACGCATTCCTCCATGGCTGAGTTGAGGTTGACTGTCTTCTTGCTCATCGGTGGAAACCCCGCGAGGATCGGGCGAAGGACTCTGACGTAGTCGTCGATCAGTGCCGTGATCTCTTCCGGGGAGGCGTCGGGCTCCAGGGCTTCCAGTCGCGCATCTAGCTCCCGGAGCTCTCGGAAGTTCGGGTCGTCATGTTTCTCGATGGAAGCGTGGATGAGCGTTGTGTACTTGAGTTGGTCGCGCTCATCTGCGAACGCCGCGAGTAGTTCGAGTTCAAGTTTCAACCGGTCTTCGGTTTCGAGGTCGTGGTGTGTCTCGGCGCGGGCGCGCAGCAGATCAGCGAACTCGATGGCGACGTCGAGTGGGGCCCGGGCGTTCTGGATCTCCTCGATCTTGGTGCGCTTTTCCTGGAGTTCGTCGATGTGCTGGGTGAGGAGCTGTTTTTGCGCCTCCAAGGCCGCTGTAGCGTCAGGGCCCGTTGGATCGTCCATGATGTCACGCACGTGCTGAAGGCTGAACCCGAGTCCCGTCAACCGCTTGATCCGGATCAGATCGATGATGTCCATGACGGTGAACAGGCGGTAGTTCCCGGAGGTTCGCTCCGCTTTGGGCAGGAGGCCGATGCTCTCGTAGTAGCGCAGGGTGCGTGGGGTGAGGCCGACCATGCGGGCGGCTTCCTTGATCGAGAAATCCATCCGTGCGCCCCCTTCTCCGTTGTGGCGGCTGTCCGAAGTCTATCGGTGGAGGCGCAGAGCCGTGAGCTTCGGGGTGAGGGGGTCCGGTCCTGCTAGATCTGTTGGGCGAGCCAGGCCTCACGGTCGCGTTGCTCCTTGGGACCGAAGTGGAACAACCCGGCCAGGACCGCGACCACGAAGATCGTCAGCATCACGAAGAACAGCGGCCACACACCGGTGAGGTAGATGATCGGAATGGCCATCGCGGTGACGAGGCCACCGCCGAAGAAGGGCTCGAAGATGAGCTGTTTGTAGCCGAAGGCCTCGAAGGCGGGGGATGATGCGTTGGGGTCGGTGATGCGCATGAGGATCACGCCGGTGGCGGTGACCCCCATGGACTGGCCGAGGTCACCGATGCCGCGTTCAAACCAGAAACGACCGATGACGCGCGGCGTCAACCACAGGAATAGAACCAGGTTGACGACGATGCCTCCCACCGAAAGAACGAGGAACGCCCCGAGGTTTTCGCCAACGGCCTTGATCGAGACGGTGGCGATGGCGGAGATGACGAGGAAATCGAGCGCCCAGCCCTGGATGCGGAGCATCATCTGCGGATCGATGACGTGAGAGACGCCCAGTGCTTTCGCGATCAGCTGGAGGATGGCGCCGCCGATCAGTGCCATGGGGAACAGGGGCACGTAAGTGAAAATCTCCAGGGGAGTGTTCTCGCCGATCATGACGGAGGCGTAGGTCACGCTTTCGATCCAGCGGAGACCTTCGAGGATCAGCCAGCCGATGAGGATCGCCAACGCCATGATCGCGATGTGCAGGGACAAAGGCTCGACAGAGGCGGGTCGGCTGGTCAGCTTCCCGGCGGAGTAGTACTCGTCCTTACGGAACAGCCCGCGCTGTTCGTCGATCGAGAGCTGCACATCGTTTTTGAGGATCTCGGTTTTGCCGTTGCGCACCCCCCAGTTGATGAGCGCAATACCGACGATGATGCCGCTGACCAGGCCGACCGTGGCGATACCAACCGCCAGGTCCGCACCGTCGGTGAAGCCGAGTTTGACCATCACGTCACGCATACCGGCGGCGGTGCCGTGACCACCCTCGAAACCGATCTCGATTAACCCACCGGTCATGGGCGACGCCCCGAAGAACGGCACGAGAATCAGAGCCGCCAGCAGCAGACCGACGACGTACTGTGAAGACGCGAACGCCGTTCCCAACGCCAGCTGAGGGCCTACCAGCTTGGCTGCCCGTTTCGGGCTGGGCAGGTCCTGGCCGAGGAACATCGTCGCGAACACGACACTGATCAACAGGCCGGGCAGCGCGGACCAGGTGGTGACCATGGCCTGCGTGAGCAGACCCGTTTCTCCCCAGGGCCCGGGGATGCGTCCCAGAACTTGCGGGCCGAGCATCAGCAGAATGACTCCACCGACGATGGAACTCGGCAGGAACAGTCGCTGCACCCACCGGACCTTGACGCGAATCATCTTTCCGATCAGCAAACCCACGCTGAGGATCAGCAGAGAGAAACCAACGCTCTGAGGGCTCAAGTCATCACCTCACAGTTCCTGACGTACCGGGTCACCCTACCCTGTCGTGACCGAGCGACGCGTGGCGTGGCAACCCGGGCGTGCGGCGCCTTCAGGCAGCGGCACATCACACGGGCCACGCTGGTTTCACAGGCCCGCGTCGCGGATGATCATGGCGGCGGAGACCCGGTTGTCGACTCCCAGTTTGGTAAACATGCTGGTCAGGTGGGATTTGACCGACGCGAGACTCAGGTGCAGGCGGGTGCCGATCTGGTTGTTCGTCAGCCCTTGGGTCATTAGGACCGCGACTTCACGTTCGCGTTCGGTGAGGGCAGCAACCAGGGCCCGGGCCGACGGGTCTCCCGCGGTTGGTGCGTCGGTGGCGACGGTGATGAGGGTGCGGGTCACGTCGGGGGCCAGGACATTTTCACCTGCCGCCACCCGCTGGATGGCCTCGACCAGCCGGGCCGGGTCGGCGTCCTTGAGCAGGAAGGCGTCCGCGCCGAGCTTCAGAGCCCGCACCACGTAGTCGTCGGTGTTGAAGGTGGTCAGCACGATGACCCGCGGTCGCGTCTGCCAGCCGCGCAACTCCTCCAGGGTCGCGAGCCCGTCGAGACCGGGCATTCGCACATCCAGCAGCACGACGTCGACGGGCTGGTCGCGCAGGGTCGTGAGCGCCTCGGCGCCGTCACTCGCCTGCCAGGCCACGTCGATGCCGTCCTCCCCCTTGAGGATGAAGTTCAATCCGGTGCGGACCATCGGGTCGTCATCGACCAGGGCGACGGTGATCATGCTGTTCCTTCGGGAGTGTAGGGAAGTGTTGCTTTCAGTATGAATTCTTCCCCCTCGATGCCGTGGGAGAGGTCGCCGCCGACCAGATCGACGCGTTCGGCGATGCCGACGAGCCCGAGTCCCGAGCCCGACCGGTCGGGCTGTGCGAGGTCGGCCAGGCGATTCCTCACGACCACCCGGAGACGGTCGGCGGTGGTTTTCAGCGACAGGGCCACCGGGGAGCCGGGGGCGTGTTTGCGGGCGTTGGTAAGGCCCTCCTGGACGATCCGGTAGGCGTGACGGGATACGCGGTCGGGCACCTGCGCCGGGTTACCGTCCAGCTCCACCGCCACCTGCTGCCCGGCTGAGCGGGCATCCGCCAGCAGGGCATCGAGCCCCGAGAGGGTCGGCTGGGGCGGTTCGGGTGGCGCCGCGTTGCCGCGCAGCCGGGCCAGCATGGTGCGCAACTCGTCGAGGGAGGACTGCGCGTTGGTTTGGATCGCTCGGGCCAGGTCGCCGGCCTCGCCCTCATCGGAGCGCATGTGGTGCGCCAGCGCGCCCGCGTGCAGGGCGATGAGGGAGATCCGGTGGGCGACGACGTCGTGCATCTCGCGGGCGATCCGTTCGCGTTCGAGGAGCCTGGTCTCGTTGAGCTGTGCCTCCCAGGCATCCTGCCGGGCTGCCTGCGCCGCTGCCCGCTGCTGGTTGGCGTCGGTGGTGCTGCGGCCGAGCAGCCCGATGAGCAGCGCGATGATCACCCCGGTGGCGGAGATGAGCACCTCGACCCGGACCGCGGAGTCGCCCGAGGTGTCGTGCAGCATGACGACCGACTTGGCCGCGACGAGAACGCAGGCCACGGCGATCGCGTCGATCCCCCTGCGGTGCCGGGCGATGTGGGCCTGCGCGGCCATCGCGGGGCCGAACACCGTGGGAGACAGCAGCCACAGCCCGGCCAGTGAGACCGCGACCGGTATCGGGGCGCGACGCAACCACGCCAGCAGGAGCATCGCGACCAGCCCCGGGCCCAGGAGCAACACGACCAGTCCGGGATCCAGGTGGCGCGACGGGTTGACCAGGGGGATCGCCAACAGCTGGCAGTAGTACAGGAAACCGAGCACGGCCACTGCCCAGGCCCCCGGACCCGGTCCGGGTCGTGCCGCAGCGGTGGAATCGCTCATGCGGCCAGCCTTTCACGTCCGGCAGGTGACAGTCGCCAACCGATGGGCCAAGGTTTCTCAGCCGATGGGCCAGCGCGACCACCAGCCGGACGGAACCGGAATGCCGGCCAGTTGCCCGATGTGGGATCCCGGGTGGTTCCGGTGGAGTTGGTGCCATGCTCGAACTGACTCATGTGACCAAACGCTTCGGATCCGTCCTTGCTCTCGACGACGTGACCTTCGCCGTCACGGCCGGCCAGATCGCCGGTTTCCTCGGCCCGAACGGGGCCGGCAAGTCCACATGCCTGGGCATCCTGACCGGGCTGGTGACCCCGGACGAGGGAGCCGCCACCGTGGGTGGCGTGCGCTACGTCGACCTTCCCAATCCGGCTGCGACCGTCGGGTCGCTGCTGAGCACTGAGGGCTTCCACCCGTCACGTAGCGGCCTGGAGACCCTGCGGATGGCGGCACTCACCCTGGGCCTGCCGCGGCAGCGGGTGGGGGAGGTGCTGGCCGAGGTCGGACTGTCGACCGCGGAGGCCCGGCGTCGCGTCGGCTCCTACTCGCTGGGCATGCGGCAGCGACTCGGGGTGGCCCAGGCGCTGCTCGGTGACCCGCAGGCGCTGATCCTGGACGAACCAGCCAACGGCCTCGACCCGCAGGGCCAGCGGTGGCTTTCCACCCTGCTCCGGGAACGTGCCGCCCGCGGTTGCGCGGTGCTGCTGAGCAGTCACCAGCTCCATGAGGTCTCGCGCCTGGCCCATCGCGTCGTGATGATTGGCGGCGGGCGCCTGCTCGCCGACCACACCACCGGCGACAGCGCCGACCTCGAGGAGCAGTACTTCGCCCTGACCTCCGGCACCGACCGCGCCGCCTGACGCCCTTCCCCGAATCCCCTCCCCAATACTCGCCCGAAAGGCATCACCATGACACTCACCCGTTCCCCCGAGCACTCCGTCGCTACCTGCACCCCGTCCCCCCTGGCGCTGCCCCGCACCGTCGCCGTCGAGGCCCGCAAGGTGACCAACACGGTCTCCGGCAAGGTGGTGCTGTCCCTTGGCGCGGCGCTGATGGTGGTTTTTGGCTTCGGTCGCGCATTCTTCCCAGCCGCTGACACCACTTTCGGTCGCATCGCCACCATCGCCTGCATCCCGGGGTCGTGGGTCATCATGGCGGCTTCGGTTCTGCTCATCAGTGGCGAGTTCACCCGGCGGGAGGCCGCCATCACGTTCACCCTCGACCCGCGCCGCGGTCGCGTGCTGGCCGCGAAAACCGTCGTGGCCGCGGGGTTGGCGCTCGCCACCGCCTGCTGGGCGCTGATCGTCGCCGGAGGTGCGTACCTGCTCGCCCCCGCCCTCACCGGTGTCACGCTTCCCCCCGACCTCGAAGTGAGCCGCATCACCGCGGTGTTCGGGGGGCTCGTCTTCACGGCCCTGGCGGGGGTGGCCCTCGGGTTGCTCACCCGCAACGCCGTGGCACCCATCGTCGTGATGCTGGCGTGGCCCACCGTCTCGATGCTGGTTGCACGGTCCTCGGAGGTCGCGCAGAAGATCATCCCCTGGATCGACCTCGAGCCGGTGGCCGCGCTGCTCAACCCTTCTGTCCAGGCGTGGGCCCAGCTCGGCACCTCGGCCCTGGTCTGGATCGTCCTTCCCGGCGCGATCGGCGCCTGGCGGTTGTTCCGCGACGACCTGTGACCCGTCGCCTGGCCGATCCCGGTCCCGGACGTGCTGCGTCCGGGACCGCCGTCATGCCAGGTGCAGTTCCCGATCGCAGGCCGCGACCACTGCCGGGTCGTGGCTGATGACCAGCACCGCCCGCCCCTCACAGGCCCGCCACACGTCGCCCATCAGGGCCTCGGCGGTGGCCTGGTCGAGGTGCTCGGTGGGTTCGTCGAGGATCCACAGGTCGCGGTCGGCCACCAGCAGCCGAGCCAGGGCCAGGCGGCGGCGTTCCCCACCGGAGAGGGTTGTGCCGTCCTCGCCGACGAGCCGGCTAGGATCCAGCGGCAGGCCGGCGCGGTGCAGGGCGTCGCTGATCTGTTCGTCGGTGGCGTCCTTGTTGCCGATGCGCACGTTCTCGGCGATGGAGGTCGCGAAGATGTGGGCGGCCTGGGCCAGATACCCGATCCGACCGCCCCGCCGTACCGTGCCCGCGCGAGGCGGTATCAGTCCCATGGCGGTGACTGCCAGGGTGGTCTTGCCGATGCCGGAGGCGCCGGTGCAGGCCACCCTGTCCCCGGGTCGCACCACCAGGTCGAGGTCGCTTCGGAGCACGGGGGCGCCGGGCCAGCCGATGGCCACGCCGTCGAGTTCCAATCCGGGGTCGGTCTGCCCGTCCGGGATGACGTCGCCGGTGCCGACCGGGTCGGCGTCGAGGATCTCCCGGACGCGGGCCAGGGAGGAACGGGTGCGGGTCCACGTCTGGGCGGCTGCCACGAATGTTGCCAGCACCTCGTGGAGGGCCAGTGGCACCAGCGCCAGGACCGCCAGGAAGGTGGGGGGCATGGTTCCGGAGGCGACGGCTGGTCCGCCGATCGCCAGCCCCGCGACCACGGCGCATCCCGCGGCAAGCACCTGCGCTGAGGCCGCCACCCCCTGCACCCACGCGCTGCGTGCCTCCTGGTGCCTCAGGCGGTCGTCGACCTCTAGCAGCCTCGCCAGGCAGGCGTGCTCGGCGCCGTAGGCGACTAGGTCGGGGGCGGTGCGCGCCACTTCACGAACGGTGTCGGCGAGTTCTCCGCGGGTCGGGGCGGCGTCGCGGTCGGCGGTGAAGGTGGCGCGCTGCGCGAGCAACGGCACCACGACCCCGGCTAGCAGGGTGGTGGCGAGCAGCGCAACCCCCGCCCACGGTGAGACGAACGCGATCCCCACCGAGGTGCCGGTGATCACCAGCAGGCCCGATGCGACGGGAATCAGCACCCTCACCACGACGTCGGTGACGGCCTCGGTGTCGGAGACGGCCCGGGTCAGTAGGTCGCCGCGGTGGGCGCCGATCAGGGTGGTGCGGGCCAGCGAGTCGTAGGTGCGCATTCGCAGCACCGACTGCATCCGCAATGCGACGTCGTGCCCGATGAGACGCTCCACGTAGCGGAACACCCCGCGTGAGATCGCGAAGGTCCGCACGCCCACGGCTGGGGCCTGGAGGTACAGGACGGGAGGCAGCAGGGCCGCGAAACTGATCAGCCACGCGGAGACCCCCATCAGCGCCACCGACGACGCCGATGCCGCGACGGCCAGCAGCACCGCCAGTCCCAGGCGCAGCCGACCCAGCGGGATGGAGCGGATCAGGTCCGTGAGCAGCCCCCTCACAGCGTCACCACCTCGTCGGCAGCTGCCAGCACGGCGTCGCGGTGGCTGACCACCAAGGCACCCGCCCCCGAGTCGCGCACGGCGCGGATCACGGCTGCTTCGGCGTCCGCGTCGAGGCCCGCGGTGGGTTCGTCGAGTACCAGCAGTCGCGCCCCGCCTCGCCGGATCCGGATTAGTGCCCGGGCCAGCGCCACCCGTCGTCGTTCCCCGGCAGACAGGCCCTCGCCGTCGTCACCGACGGCCTTTTCAAGAGGAAAATCGGCCCCGGCGTCGCGCAGGGCGGCGGTGAGTTCCGCATCCGGGACGCCGGGATGCCCCAGGGCGACGTTGTCGCCGACGGTGCCGGTCACCATGCCGGGATTCTGCCCGACCCAGGCGGTGCGGGCCCGCCACCGTGCGAGATCGAGGCCGATCAGGTCGGCCCCATCGACCAGGACCCGGCCAGAGTCGGGACGCTGGAAACCCATCACCAGGCCCAGGGCCGTGGACTTCCCGCCCCCCGAGGCGCCGGTCAGGGCCACCACACGGCCCTCTGGCACGTCGAGGGACAATCCAGCGACGGCGGGGCCGGTGGCTCCAGGCCAGGTGAAGGTGACCTCCTCCAGGGTCAACCGCGACCCCGAGGGAAGATCACCGCCGCCGGTTTCGTCCCCCAGCTCGATGAGGTCGAGGGCGGCGTTCGCGGCGGCCACGCCGTCGGCGGATTCGTGGAAGTGAACCCCCACCTGCCGTACCGGCAGGAAGGCCTCGGGTGCGAGGATCAGCACGAACAGGGCGGTTTCGAAGGGCATCTCGCCGCCGGCGAGCCGGAATCCCACGGTCACCGCCACGAGCGCCACCGACAGCGACGCCAGCAGCTCCAACGCGAACGAGGACAAGAAGGCGGTGTAGAGAACCTTGATGGTCTGGCCGCGGAACCGTTCCTCCGTGATCTCCAGGCCTTTGCGCTGGGCCCGGGCGCGCGCGAAAGCTTGGAGGGTCGGCAGGCCCTGGATGAGGTCGGCGAAGTGGTTGGCCAGTGCGTCGGCGCGCGTGAAGGCGCGGCGGGTCGCGGCTTGCGTGGTCCAGCCAATCAGGGCCATGAAGATGGGCACCAGCGGCAGCGTGAACGCGACGATGAGGACGCTCGGCCAGTCGGCCAGCAGCAGCACCCCACCGACCAGGAAGGGCACGCTCGCCGCCAATCCGAGCTGCGGCAGATATTTAGAGAAGTAGCCATCCAGCGCGTCGAGACCGGTGGTGGTGACCTTCGTCAGCGTCGCGGATGAGGCCACCGGGCGGATCAGGTGGGCGGCGAGCACGTCGCGCCGCAGCCGCGACTTCACGGCCGCCGCGGAGCGGTGCGCCAGCACCGAGTTGACCCAGGCCAGCAGGCCGCGCGCCGCGAAGATGGCGAGCAGCAGCGCCAGGCTGGGCAGCCAGTCGCCGGGCAGTGTCCGGTAGGTGAAGACGATCGCGACAGCACGCGCCAGCAACCACGCCTGCGCGATCACCAGCCCCGAGGTCAGAATGCCGACGAAAACCGAGGCGACCAGGTAGTTCTTGGTCGCCTCGGCGCGTTTCAGGAGTCTGGGCTCCACGGGTCCGGGCATGCGGACAAGGATAGGGGCGAGTGGAGGATCAGTAGACGATCTTGTCGGGGATGTTCTTGGTGCTGATGCGCTTGCTGAAAACCCAGTAGCTCCACGCCTGGTAGGCCAGCACGATGGGCACGAAGATCACGGACGCCCAGGTCAGGATCGTCAGGGTCGTCTCGGAGCTGGCGGCGGTGAGGATGGTGAGGCGGTTCATTACCGGTTGCGACTCGTCCTGCGCGAAGCCGAGGTTGCCGTACATCTTGACGAACATTCCCGAGACCACACCGACGATGGACAGCCCGCCCAGCACGAAACCCCAGCCCACTCGTTCCCGGCGGACGGTCATGAGCACCGAGGCCGCCAGCGCGACCACGGCGACCACGGCTGTGCCCCATCCGATTGCGGTGAGGTTTCCGAACTCGGAGGCTGCGGGCCAGAACACGTGCTGGCAGATCACGAAGACCGCCAGCGCTCCGACGACCGGCCAGCCCCAGGTGCCCACGAATGCGCGGGCCCGGTCATGGATCTCGCCGCGTGACTTCAACGCCAGGAAGGTGGCGCCATGAATCAGGAACAGGGCGACGAACAGCACCCCGCCCAGCAGCGCGAACGGACCGAACAACCCGAAGAAGCTGCCGTTCCACAACTTGCCGTCGTTGGCCAGGCCGATCACGAAGTTCGCGAACCCGATGCCGAGCACCAGGGACACGGCCAGCGACCCGTAAGTGGCGAAGACATCGAACGTTGCGCGCCACCTGGCGTCGGGATGCTTGGAACGGTACTCGAACGCTACTCCTCGCAGGATCAGTCCCACGAGCAGCAGCAACATTGGCAGGTAGAGACCGGAGAACAAGGTGGCGTACCAGCCGGGGAAGGCCGCGAAGATTCCGCCCGCCGCGGTCAGCAGCCACACCTCGTTGCCATCCCAGGTGGGGCCGATGGTGTTGACCATGACGCGGCGTTCCTTGTCGTCGCGACCGAGCACGGGCAGGAGCATGGCGACTCCGAAATCGAAGCCCTCCAGGAAGAAGAAGCCGATCCACAAGACGGCGATCAGCAGGAACCAGACGACGTTGAGCGCCGGAACAGTGGTTTCAAGCAGGGGCATGATCAACTCTCCAGCTCAGTACGCGAAGGACATGGGGGCGTCGGGATCCTCGGAGACCGTCGGCTCGGTCACCTCGGGCAGGCCCTTGGCCGTGTAGTGGAGGAACAGGCCGGCTTCGATCACCGCCAGCAGGCCGTACAGCAGCGTGTAGACGATCAGCGAGAACAACACGTCACCCGCGCTCGCAGTGGGGGAGATGCCCGCATCGGTGGGCATGACACCCGCCACCAGCCAGGGCTGGCGCCCCATCTCGGTAAAAATCCAGCCGAAGGAGATCCCGAACAGCGGAAGCAGCGGCATTGCGGCCATCAATGTCGTCCACAGCTTCGACGGTTTCGGTGAGCGTCCCTTCCGGGTCACCCACAGCAGGAGCAGACCGATCAACATTCCTGCGCCACCGAAAATCATCATGAATCGGAACGACCAGTAGGTGGCGTTCACGTCGGGGATCGGGTTGATGCCTGCGTACTTCTCAGCCAGGTGAGGCGCGTACTCGGTTTGGATCCCGGTTTGTGAGCCGTCTTGCTTCGAGTATCCGTGGTCGCTGTACTGCTCACGGATGGTGTCGATTCCCTTGATCTGTGGAACCCCGGCGATGAACGACAGCACTCCGGGGACCTTGATGTCGATGATGGTGCCGGTCTGGTTGGCGTTGGGGATGGTCAGCAGCGAGAAATCGCCGGTGTCCTCGAAGGCCCCTTCCGCTGCGGCGATCTTCGACGGCTGGAGTTTGGTGATGTCCTTGGCTTGGGCGTCGCCCGTGAGGAAGGTGAGCGCGGAACCGGCGATTAGGACCCAGGCGCCGAACTTCGTCGCCCACCGGTAGGCCTTCACATCCGCCTCGGGAACTTCGGCGCCGCCATTGGCGCGGGCCAGGTGCCAGGCCGAGATGCCCGCGATCAAACCTCCGGCAACCATGTAGGAGGCGAAGATGATGTGGGGGGTCGCGGAGCGCAGCAGTGGGTTGGTCATGATCTCCATGAACCCGTCCAGCCCGGCGATCTCGGCGCGACCCAGCTCGGCGTTGAATCTGGTACCCACCGGGTTCTGCATCCAGGAGTTCGCAGCCAGGATGAAGGTCGACGACAGCAGCGTGCCGATGGCCGCGGCGTAGATGCAGGCCAGGTGGATCCTCTTCGGCAGCTTGTCCCAGCCGAAGATCCACAGCCCCAGGAAAGTGGATTCGAGGAAGAAGGCGATCAGGGCCTCCAGCGCCAGGGGTGCACCGAAGACGTCGCCGACGAAACGAGAGTACTCCGACCAGTTCATCCCGAACTGGAACTCCTGGACGATTCCCGTCACCACGCCGAGGGCGAAGTTGATGAGGAAAAGTTTCCCGAAAAACTTCGTCAGTCGCAGGTACTGTTCTGCTCCCGTGCGCACCCAGATCGTCTGGAGAACCGCCACGAGCATCGACATCGCGATCGTGATCGGCACGAAAAGAAAGTGGTAGACGGTGGTGATCCCAAATTGCCACCGCGCTATTGCAACCGGGTCCATGAAGCGGAACCTACTACGCAGGAATATCTTGTTTCAAGAACTCGGCAGGATGCCTCGGTGGCTTTGTTGTGGATTTTCGGCCCGGATACTTCCGGGCGGCGTTGTGGGGGAGGGGAACCTGTCGCCCGTAGAATGTCGTCATGGTATCCCGGGGCGCGCTGGAGCAGCAGGTGATGGTGCTGCTGTGGCGGGCCGGTGAGCCGCTGACCGTTGCCGAGGTTCAGGAGCTCTTGGCGCGTGACCGGGACCTGGCCTACACCACCGTCATGACGGTGCTGGACCGGCTCGCGAAGAAATGCCTTGCCAAACGCGAGCGTCGAGGCCGCGCGTGGTGTTATGAGCCAGCTGATCCGCAGTCGGTGGTCCTGGCCCGTGAGATGGCCGACCTTCTTCGAGACGTGCCCGCTGAAGTTCGCGACGAGGCCCTGCGCCTCCTGGCCGAGTCGCTGTCTTCGTCTTCCTCCGTCCCCTGACCGGGTGCGCATTATGTCATTTGGAAAGATTTTGTAGCGTATACGATACAAAATCTTTCACGATGTTGTACAAAGTTTCATCTGGGCGTTCTTGACGTTCGTTAAGAACTACAAGTCGTAGTAATCACATGCGACAATAGGTAGTAGAAATGACGGTGTTTTCCACAGGTGGGAGGTGGCCTGGCGAATCGCAGATTTCGCCGCCCATGATGACGATGTGACCTCCAGAACCATCCTTCCCGAGCCACTCCGTCGTCGTGCGCGCACCCAAGCTGGGGTTCTCACGACTGCCCAGCTCACCGCAGCTGGGGTGAGCCGTGCCGTTATCCGTGGGCTGACCGGCAGGGGATGGGTGCACATCGCCCACGGCATTGTGTGCTTCAGGAGGCCCACGGGGGAGTCGCTGCTGTGGTCCGGGTTGCTGCGTGGCGGTGCTGGCGCCGTCGCCGGAGCCGAGGCCGCCACTCATCTCCATGGCATCACCCGCCGCGAGCCTGGCCGTATCGTGATCTGGTTGCCGAGAACATCCCGGCGCGTCCGGTTTGCCTTCGAGGGATGGAGTATTGAGTACCGCGTGGGGGAGCGTCCTGCGGTCGGGAACCCCCCACGGCTGCCGCCGGCCACTAGCTTGGTCGACTATGCCCGCGATGCCACCGAGGACGAACTGATTCACGCCGTGGCCGCCGGGATCTCCAGAGGACTGCTGTCATCCGACGAGGTGATCCAGGCCTTCGTGGAACCTGCGCGCGTCAGACACCGTGCCGCTGTGTTGCTTCTGGCTTCCACGGCGGGAAAAGGGATCGAGAGCATCCTGGAGTGGCGCTACCTCTGGCACGTCGAACGGGCGCACCGGTTACCTGCCATGGTTCGTCAGGACCGGCGTCTTGCAGGGACTCGGTTCGATGGCACCTATCCCGATCACGGGTTGGTGGTGGAGCTCGATGGCCGAGAGTTTCATGATGCAGTACGAGACCGACTCCGGGACAACCGCACCGTGCTCACCCTCGGGTGGACGACGTTGCGCTACGGCTGGTCCGACGTGCTGAACGAACCCTGCCGAGTGGCGAACGAGGTGGGGTTGGCTCTTCGGCAGCGAGGTTGGAAGGGGTGGGTGGGCACCTGCCCGAGATGCCGGGGGAGACCGCCACCACGGGTCAAACCGCCGCCCAGAGGAGTTGCGGAGTTGCTCGAAGGATTGCGGGGCCGCGTCCGGGTGAGCGAGACGGCTGCCTGTTGAACCGACTCGCGAACGTCATCACATGAGGTGAGAGGGCGCGCCCGTCGAAGCCGGCTGAGCTGAACTCCACGAGCGTGAGCGAGCTGGTTGTGGCGAAACCTCTTGCATGTGTCCGGATGCCCGTGCTTGGGGTTTTCGACACGACCAGCTCGCTCCTCGTAGCCCGGTTCGACAGGTGCGACGGCAGGATGTCTACCTGCCGAAGTAACCGACCTCAGGAGCGAGGAAACCGGTTGCGACCTCAGGCGTCTCGGGAGTTCGACGAGATGCCGGGCCGGCCCTCGTGGACGATCTTGCCGGGGTTCAGGTTGCGCCCCGGGTCTACTCCCTCGAACAATGTTCGCTGGATGAACACGCCCGCCGGGGAGATGTCCTGGTCCATCCAGGGCGAGTGTTCCTCACCGACCCCGTGGTGGTGTGAGACCGTTCCGTGGCAATCCATGAACGACTGCTGGATGGCCCGTTTGACGGCGTCGTAGGTGTCCATGGCGTCGTCGGAGTCATCGGCGATGGCGAAGGTGAAGTACTGGCAGGCACCCGAGTGGTAGGAGTGCGACAGGTGGCAAAACACCGTTCCCCTGACGCCTCGCTCCTCCATGGCCTTCAGGGCAGCGGCGACGGTTTTGGTGTGAATCTCGGCAGCGTAGCGCCACGGCGTGGAGGTCTCGGAGACGTCGCAGATCATGCCGTGATCCAGCATGAAGTCGCGGATGTAGGGGGTGTCGTACTTCTTCTGGTCGTAGAGGACGCCCGGTCCCTTGCCGACTCCCAGCCCGCCGTTGGCGCGCACGATCTTGCTGATGAGACCCTTCTCGTAGGTGACGTGGTTCGCGGACCCTTCGAAACCGACGAAGGCCATGGCGATCTGTTCCAGATCCCAGCCCTTGGCCAGCATGATCTTCTCGATGCCCTTGCTGAGTAGCGACGACAGCTTCGAGGAGCGTTTCCCGTTGGCCATGATGTACTGCGTCTCGATGGCATCCGATACGCGGGCCATCATGACGGAAGCGTCGGAAGAGATGATCTGCTCGCACGCCTGCAGGCCGTCCTCGTAGGTGGGGAAGAAATAGGCCTGGATTTCCCGGACCTCGGGAATGCGGTGCACGTTCACCCAGGCGGAGGTGATGATCCCCAGGCGTCCCTCCGATCCCAGCACCATCTCGCGCACGCTCGGGCCGGAGGACGTCGACGGCAGGGGTCGCAGCGACAGGATCTGGCCGGGCATCACCATGCGCAGGCCGCGACAGATGTCGGCGATGTCGCCGTACTTGTCGGACTGCATGCCGGAGCTGCGGGTGGCGATCCACCCGCCCAGTGTCGACCACACGAACGAGTCGGGGTGGTGCCCCATCGTCCAACCGCGGGCCTGGAGCTGCTCTTCCATGTCGGGGCCGAACACGCCCGCCTGAATGTGTGCCAGCCCAGACCGTTCGTCGATGGCGAGGACCCGGTTCATCCGTCCCAGGTTCACCGAGACGACCTGCCGCTGCTCGCCGGGTTCGGCCTCCAGCGCGGCGACGATGTTGGAGCCGCCACCGAATGGGATCACGACCGCATTGGCTGCCACCACCGCGTCGACGATTCGCGCTACCTCGTCCTCGTTGGCGGGATAGACCACCACGTCGGGTAGGCGACCGAAGTCGCCGGCGCGCACCCGCATCAGGTCGCGGACCCCTTTCCCGAGGCCGTGGACGACGCGGGTTTCGTCGTCGGACTGCACGTACTCGGCGCCGGAGATCCCGGGCAGCGCGTCGCGCAGCTCCGGTTCCAGCCGCGACGGCGGGACGTTCAGGTCCGAGAGCTTCGGCAGTGGGGCGATGGGCGCGTTGATGTCGACGCCGACCAGTTTCTTCACGAAGGGGGCGAACTTCGGTTTGTCGTCGTGGTGGTATGAGTGGCCATCCTCACCCCAGCCCCACCACTTGTGTTGCTTGACGCCTTCGATCATTGGTCCTCCTGGTTTTCCTGGTGGTCCGACTGGTCGGCGCGAGCCCGGGCGTCCTCCGCCAGGGCGGTGACCTCGGTCTTCTTCGCCTTCCCGAGAGCGGCGACGCGGGCGTACTCGTCGAGGGTCCTGGCACCGTAGGCGCGCGCCGTGGTGTCGTGGAGTTCGAGTACTTGGCGGCGCATCCGTTCGTTGAATTCGTGGGCGATCTCGCCGGGTAGAGGCATCATTGGCCGTCCGATCACGACGTGCACGATGGGACGCCCCTTGGGGAGGTGCTTCTGGGGGCTCGGCCAGGCGGCGTGTGCGCCGATCAGGGCTATCGGGACGGCGGGGATCTGCCGGGAGATACACAGGGCTGCCACGCCCGGTTTGAACGGGCCCATCGCGCCCGTGCGGGAACGCGATCCCTCCGGGTAGATCAGCAGCGGAACCCCGGCGTCGAGGAGCGCGGCTGACAGGCCCCTGACGTTGCGTTTCTTCGAGTCATTGTCCTTGCCACGGTCCTTGCCCCGATCGATGGGGTAGCCGTTGAAGAACAGCGACATCGGCCCGGCTTTCCACCACTTGTCGTAGAAGTAGGCGCGCGCAGCGCCCGCCGCCAGGTACTTCGAGATCCGGTTCGGCAATGCCCCGTAGATCAGGGGGGTGTCCAGGTGGGAGGAGTGGTTGGCGAACACCACGCAGGGTGCCTCCAGGTCCTCCAGGTTCGCCTTGCCGTGGACGTGGACGCGCAGCAGCCGCCACATCGTCGGTTTCAGCAGCAGCATCTGCGCGGCCTGGCGGGTGGATGCATTCAGTTTGGAGGCGTGCCTGCCCGGTTTCGGGACTTTCGCCATGTCTTCAGCGTTTCCTTCTGCTAGCGGACAGCTTGTGGGAGAACCAACGGATGAACTTCCGTGGTCCGTGATCCGCGATGAACAACGACGCCTTCCAGCGTTTCGTCGGTACCGATTCGATGCGTCCCTTCTCGACGTCCCGCAGGCACTGCCTGACCAGGTCGTCGGCGTCGATCCACACGAATGACGGCAAGCTCGTAGCGCTTATTCCGGCGCGCTGATGGAACTCGGTGCGCACCCCGCCGGGCAGCAGGGCTGTGACTGTGACGCCGGTGCCGCTGAGCTCCAGGGCCAGGCCCGTCGACCAGGTGCGTGCCCACGCCTTGATGGCGGAGTAGTTGCCGGTGAAGATCGCCCCCGATGTGGACGCGACGTTGACGATCCGGCCTCCTCCCCGCGCCTTCATGGCCCGGCCCGCGGCGCCACCGAGGATCAGCATTGCCAGGCACATCACGTCCATGGCGCGTTCGTGGAGTTCGATCTGGGAGGCGTCGATCAGCGAGGCGTGAAGTCCGAATCCGGCATTGTTGATGAGCATGTCGACGGGCTCGGTCTCCGATTCGAGCCGTTGCGCCACCTTCATCACCTCGTCGCGGACGGACAGGTCAGCGGGCAGCACTTCCACATCGATCCCGTGCACCTCCGACAGGTCCGCGGCGACCTTGCGGAGACGATCGCGGTCCCGGGCGACGAGCACCAGATCGTTTCCACGGGCTGCAAGTTCCTTGGCGAAAGCGTTGCCTATACCGGCGGTCGCTCCCGTGATCAGTGCTCGTGCCATGGGGCAACGCTATCCCGCTCGGGCAAGCGGTGGAAAATACGCCACGGGCACGCCGAGAAGTGCGGTACGAGCCTCGTCGGATTTCCACAACTGAAGGTCATTCGTCTTGTCGTTTTCCTCGCTCGGGGTGGTGTTCCGCGACGCCGGTCAGGCAGTGAAGTCGAGGACCTTCTCCGGTGCGGCGCGACGGGCGCGGTGTGGGTTCTCAGTGAGGGGTGCGGGACCGGTGCTGGCCTCGTTGGCCACGCCAAAGGGCACGTGGACCGATGGGGTACGCAGGGTTCGATCGAGGTTGTCCCGCTGGTCGTCGAAGAACATGTGAGGGTTCAGCACCTCCAGGATGGGGGCTTTCGGCAAGCCTCCGAGGAAGAAGGCATCGTCGCCCTTGAGGCCCCAGGAGTGGAGGCTGTTGACGGCGCGTTCGTGGGCGGGTGCGGAGCGCGCGGTCACCAGCGAGATGCGCAGCCGTGGTTCGTAGCTGGAATCTTGTGAGGACAGGGCCGTCTCCTCCTCCTGGAGGCGGTTCAAACCGGCCAGGAAGGGCGCCAGAGGGCCGGGGGAGAGGGGGACGTCGGCCAGTTCGGCCTCGCGTTGGGCGTAGCGTCCCAGGCCTTCCTGACGGAACATGCGTTCCGAGGAGTCGTCGGCCAGGACCCCGTCGAAATCGAAGGCGATTCGCAATTCCCTGCCCACCTCGGGCATCGTGCTGCCCCGCAGCACCGTGCCCGCCGGGTGTCCGCTCGCCAAGGCCTCAGAGACGTCGTCATGGTTGGCCGATAGGAACAGCGACATCTCCAGCGCGGGCATGAACTCAAAGGCGGGGCGCCCCTCCCTGAAGACGGCCCGGGTGATGGGCAGCCCGACCGAGCTGATGGAACGCATCACCCGCAGCCCGGACTCGGCGCTGTTGCGAGACAGCACGATCACATCCACAGCATCGGCCAGCACGTCGTTGAGACCGAGGAGCCGTCGGATGAACGGTAGCGCGGGTCCAGCTGGCAACGGTCGGTCGAGGCGCTTCTCCTGGTGTTCGCGATAGGCGGCAACGCCTTGTTCGCGGAACACGCGCTCCGACTCGGTCAGGTCGAACAGCGCGCTGCTCGCCACGCCGATGGTCAGCAAGGTCATGCCTGGACCTCCATTGACGAAAGAGTGGGGAAGTGTCGGCCAGAATACAGGCTGACACCCTCCAAAGTTAGCGCGCCGGGCAAGACCGGAGTGTCGTTGGTGGCCTCCATCTGTGGTGTTCACGCGGGTAGGGCTGGAGCGGTGGTCGTAGAGCCTGGCAGCAGGACCGCATCGTGGGGAAGCCTCGGACCTCGGTGACCGGTGAGCGTCCTCCGTGACGGTCGATAGTGGCCCGGTTCACCCGTCAGGCAGAACAGCGGTGGGCGCCGACCTATGAGGTCGGCGCCCACCGTGAGGGTCGGTGTTTTACTCCCCTATGACGCGCAGGGTGTCCTGGGCCATGGCCAGTTCCTCGTTGGTGGGGACCACGAGGATCGTGACGGGGGAGTCGGGGGTGGAGATCACGCGCGGTTCTTTGGAACGCACCTCGTTCTTCTCCTCGTCGATGACCAGGCCGAGGTGACGCAGCCGCTTGGAGGCCTCGCCGCGCACGAGGGAGGCGTTTTCGCCGATGCCCGCGGTGAACACCACCGCGTCCACCCCGCCCAGCACCGCGATGTAGGCGCCGATGTAGCTGATCAGGCGGTGGATGTAGACGTCCATCGCCAGGCGCGCGTCGGCGTCGCCCGCCTCGATCTTGGCCTCGACGTCGCGCATGTCGGTGTGCCCGCACATGCCGCCCATGCCGGACTGCTTGTTCAGCAGCGTGTCGATCTCGTCGATGGAATAGCCCTTGTCGGAGAGGAACTTGAAGATGCCCGGGTCGATGTCGCCGGAGCGAGTGCCCATCACGAGCCCCTGCAGCGGGGTCAGACCCATCGACGTCTCCACCGCGCGACCGCCGTCGACCGCCGAGATGGAGGCGCCGTTGCCGAGGTGGCAGACGATGACCTTCAGGTCCTCGGCTGGACGCCCCAGCACCTCCGCGGCCTTCTTCGACACGTACGAGTGGGATGTGCCGTGGAAGCCGTAACGGCGCAATTCGTACTTCTTCGCGACCTCCTTGTCGATGGCGTAGGTGTAGGCCTCGGCGGGCAGCGGCGCGAAGAAGGCGGTGTCGAAGATCGCGACGTGCGGCACGTCGGGCAGCAGTGCCATCGCGGCCTCGATGCCCGCGATCCCCGGGGGGTTGTGCAGCGGCGCCAGGGCCTGCAGTTCCACCAGTTTCGCGATCACCTCATCGGTGATGAGGGTTGACTCCTGGAAAGTAGAGCCGCCGTGGACGGTGCGGTGACCGACGGCCCGCACCCCGTCGAGGGACGGCCCGTGCTTCCCGAAGGCCGCGACGACGGCGGCGAACGATGCGGTGTGGTCGGGGAAGGGTTGTTCCTCGACGAACTCCTGCCCGTCGACTTCGTGTTTCAGTTTTCCGACGTCCTGTCCGATCCGCTCGATGATGCCGACCGCCAAGGGGCTCTGCGTCTCCGGGTCGAAGAGCTGATACTTCATGGACGAGGAGCCGCAGTTGAGCAGCAGGATGTGATTGGACACGGATACTTTCCTTGGTGGATCGATTTCGGACAGGGTTCAGGACTTCAGGGCCAGGGTTCAGTCCGTCTGGGCTTGGATGGCGGTGATGGTGATCGTCGAGACGATGTCATCCACCAGCGCGCCACGAGACAGGTCGTTGACGGGCTTGCGGAGCCCTTGGAGGACGGGGCCGATGGCAACCGCGCCGGAGGTACGCTGCACGGCCTTGTAGGTGTTGTTGCCGGTGTTGAGGTCCGGGAAGATGAACACCGTCGCGCGCCCCGCGACCTCCGAGCCCGGCATCTTCTTGGCC
>JABCNW020000032.1 GCA_013333945.2 Propionibacterium sp. | reverse complement strand
GAGAAGATGCCGCAGCAGGTCGAGATCGCGGACATTCTCAATGGTGCTCACATGATCTAGCAGCTCACCCGAGGCATCCCGGCACTGCCTGGCGAAAGCCTTCCACCCTTCCCGCTTCACCTGCTCCTCAGTCTCGTCATCGGGGGTGCTGTCGGACAGGAAGGCAGCGTCCGTCTGTTCCGTGGTGCTGCATTCCACATGGGTGGACTCCCCCGCCCCCCGCGGATCCCAGCCGACCAGGTCGTAGCCGGGAACGGCATCGCCGGGCAGGCCCTGGATGGTGGGGCGCGCTGATACACCGGGACCGCCGGGGTTGAAGAACAGCGGCCCCTTCGACGGATTCGCCGATGGTTTCCGCGTCAACGCGATGTCCAACGACGCTTTTCCCGGATTCTCCCAGTCGAGTGGCACCTTCATCGTCGCGCACTCAACGCCCTCGCCACACGCCTCCCACGTGATCGTCTGCTGCGCATATGCCGAAAGGTCATCACCCACAGCGGCGGGCAGTGTTACCGATGGCACACCGCTGCTCTTGTAGTCGAGCTGGCGATCCATGTTCTGCCCCTCCACGGCAGGCCAGGTCTCATGTTCCGCGACCGGCGTGTCCGGCACCCCGGGCTGTCCCTTGGGCTGTGCGGTTGACGCCCCCGAGGAGGTCGGCGAGGGGGACAGTGGGGCCGGGTATGTGGGCGACGAGGACGGCGACACCTCCGGCGACACGACACCGGAGGCCACCTCCGAGGGCGACGTGGTACCACTGGTCACCGGGGACGAGCTTCCGTTGCTCCCCGCAGCGTCGCAGGCGACCAACGACACAGTGGTCGCAATGGCCGCCAAACCCGCCAGGGACCGTAGCGAAAAGAGTTTTCTCATGACTTCTCCTTGCCGGGCCAACTGACCCGGTAGCCTGCGTTGAAAGCCGGCAGCCCTCACGAGCCTCTCCCTGCCGCCAGCCACTCGAAACGCTACGAGAACCTGCGGACCCACGCCATCGCATATTCCCCTGGGAACCCCCTGAATTCCCGGCCGACAACCCTGTGCAGCCAGCCCCAGTCAGCCGTAGGTGGCGAGCCAGCGTCGGGTCTCGTCGAAGAAACGGTGGCGCGGCTCCTCCAAGGACAACACCAGGTCGTGTCTACCGCCGTGGATGCGGATGAGGGTGACGTGGTCACCGAGCTGCGGGGCCCGCGCAGCCAAGGCGTCGACGTCGAGAACCACATCCGCGTGGTGCATGTCGTTGTTCCAGGTGCGGGAGGGGTCGCTGCGATCGCTGATCAGCATCAGCACCGGGACCTCGATCCCGAGGCCAGCTGCCACCGCCGCGTGGCCGCGCATCACCGCCAACATCCAACCGACCCGGGGCAGGAAGGCCGGATCCCCTTTGAGGTTGTGGTTGTAGTGCCACTGCCCCTCCTCGTCGGCGGAGATGGAGCGGCGGTAGAGACCCAGTTCGGGCAGGGGAAGCGCTCGGGTCGGGGAGAGCGTCCCCACCGCACCGAAGGCTGCGGCCAGAGCGGGACGCCACGCCTGAAGGCTCGGCAACTCGAGCCATGGCGAGTTCAGCACCACGGCATCCACCACCCCGGGGCGGTCGCGAACGAACAGCGAGACCACCAATCCACCCATCGAGTGCCCCAACAGCACCACCTGATCGTGTCCTTCGGTGCTGATCACCTCGACGGCGGCATCCAACTCCTGGTGGTACTCGGCGAGATCTGCGGTGTAGCCGGCGAGCTGCCCGTCCCGCAGCGACCTGCCGTAGCGGCGTAGATCGAGGGCGTAGAAGTCGTACCCCCAGCTCTCGAAGGCCTCAGCCAGATGGGTCTGGAAGAAGTAGTCGCTCCACCCGTGGACGTACAACACGGCACGGGAACCGCTTGGATCGGAGCGTCGAACAAGCGTGGCGACCACCTCGTGATCCGGCTCGCCCTGGTACTTCTGCGCCCCGGGCAGGGGGATGTCGAGCTGGCGGTAGCCCGGCAGCTCGACATCCGGGATCCAAGGAATCACCGATAGCAATCAGCGATGCGGATACTCGTCCTCGGCGTCGTCGTCAGTGTTGTACTGCTCCGCGAGGTCTGCGTACGCATCTGGAATGTCGGTGGTCTCCCGGGACTGGTACTTCTCGCCTCGGAGTTCACGCTCCAGAGATGCGAAATCGGTGTCCACGGAGCGATATTTCAAATCGCGGGCCACCTTCGTCTGCTTCGCCTTTGCACGGCCGCGCCCCATATGGGTCGACCCCCTCGTTCAATCATCGCGGGCTTGCCGCGGAATCTGTCAGTAACTCGTGACTACGAGCCTACCGGAGTCAGCCATCATGCTCAAAGCATCCCGCCGGGTAGGCTGACTGAACAGACTGCCACGACCCGAGGAGAGCCGATGGAAAAGATCATCTACACCCTCACAGACGAAGCCCCCGGACTGGCCACACGCTCACTGCTCCCAGTACTCCAGGCCTACGGGCGTCTGGCCGGCATCGGCATCGAAGGATGCGACATCTCCCTGGCCGCCCGCATCCTGGCGCGTTTCCCTGATTTTCTACCCGATGACAAGCGGGTTTCCGACACCTTGGATGAGCTCGGGGAACTGACGAGAGACCCCTCGGCCACCATCATCAAACTGCCCAACATCTCCGCCTCGGTGCCGCAACTGAAGGCAGCCATCGCGGAACTCCGGGCCAAGGATTTTCCCCTGCCCGAGTACCCGGAAGAACCCACCACCTCGGAGGAGCAGGAGGTCCGATCCCGCTACGATCGAATCAAGGGATCTGCCGTAAACCCTGTACTACGCGAAGGCAATTCCGACCGCCGCGCACCCGAGTCTGTGAAGAGACATGCGCAGGCCAATCCGCACCGGATGGGCGTCTGGGAACCGGATTCACGGACCCGTGTCGCAACCATGGCCTCCGGCGACTTCCACCACAACGAGCAGTCGGTGGTGCTGGCGGGCGGCGACGTGCTCACCATCCGCCACGTCGACGGTGACGGGACCGACACCGTCCTGCGGGACGGTCTGGAATCGCTTCCCGGGGAGGTCGTGGACGCCACTGTCATGCGCGCGACGGCGCTCGACGACTTCCTGGCCGAGCAGGTCGCGGCGGCGAAGCGGGAGGGCCTGCTGTTCTCCGTGCACCTGAAGGCCACCATGATGAAGGTGTCCGACCCGATCATCTTCGGCCACGTCGTGAAGGCCTTCATTGGCCCCGTCCTGGAACGCCACGGCGATGCCCTGGCTGCCGCAGGCCTGTCCCCCGACGAAGGCCTGGGAGCGATCCTCGCGGGCCTGGAGAAGCTACCGGACGGCAAGGAGATCCGGGCCGAGATCGACACTGCCCTGGCAGCAGGACCCGCCCTGGCAATGGTCGACTCCACCCGGGGCATCACCAACCTGCACGTCCCCTCCGACGTGATCGTCGACGCCTCCATGCCCGCCATGATCCGCGCCTCCGGTCACATGTGGGGCCCCGACGGCGCGGAGGCCGACACCCTCGCGGTGCTGCCCGACTCCTCCTACGCCGGTGTCTACCAGGCCGTGATCGACGACTGCCGCACCCACGGCGCCTACGACCCGCGCACCATGGGTACCGTCCCCAACGTCGGGCTGATGGCACAGCAGGCCGAGGAGTACGGCTCCCACGACAAGACCTTCCACGTCGAGCACGACGGTCGCATTGAGGTCGTGAATTCAGCCGGGGACGTGCTGCTGCATCACGACGTCGCTGCGGGCGACATCTGGCGGGCCTGCCACACCAAGGACGCCGCCATCCGCGACTGGGTGGGGTTGGCCGTGACCCGGGCCCGTGCAACCGGCTGGCCCACCGTGTTCTGGCTGGATGAGACCCGCGCCCACGACCGCAACCTGCTGCTCAAGGTGAAGACGTACCTGACCGACCACGAAATCGACGCCCTGGACATCCGCATCCTGTCTCCCGTCGAGGCCACCCGGTTCACTGTCGAACGCATCCGTCGGGGCGAGAACACCATCTCGGTGACCGGCAACGTCCTGCGCGACTATCTCACCGACCTGTTCCCCATCCTGGAGCTGGGAACCTCGGCAAAGATGCTCTCGATCGTGCCGCTGATGGCCGGTGGTGGGTTGTTCGAGACCGGCGCGGGCGGCTCTGCCCCGAAGCATGTGCAGCAACTGCTTGCGGAGAACTACCTGCGCTGGGACTCGCTGGGTGAGTTCCTGGCGCTGGCCGCCTCGCTGGAACACCTCGCCTCCACGGGCAACGCCCGGGCGGGCGTGCTGGCCGCCACCCTCGATCGCGCAAACGGACGCTACCTGGCCGAGGACAAGTCGCCGACGCGACGGCTGGGAGGTACCGACAACCGCGGATCGCACTACTGGCTGGCCCGGTTCTGGGCAGAAGAACTGGCCGCCCAGCGCGAGAACACCGGCCTGGCGGTGGCCTTCGAACCCATCGCGAGGGCCCTCGCAGAGAGCGAGGATGCGATCGTCTCGGAGCTGATCGCGGTGCAGGGAGCCTCCGTCGACATCGGGGGCTACTACCTGCCCGACGAAGCCCTCGCGTCGGCGGTGATGCGCCCCTCCCCCCCCTTCAACACCATCATCGACGGCATCTGAAAGGCGCCGGGGAAGGAAGGGCTTCGACACGACCGGCTCAATGACGCCTGCGAGGCCGGTTCACCCACCTGCCACCTTCACGGAAAGCCGGGTGATGGGGGTCAGGCGAGTTCTGCGACGCCGGGGCCGTCGTGGGCCTCGATGCGTCCCAGCACCCAGGCATCGATTCCCCGCGACCCCAGCAGCGCGACGGCCGCGTCCACGTCGGTCTCGGGCAGGATCGCGACCATGCCGACACCCATGTTGAGGGTGGCCTCGATGTCGGCCTGCGAGATCCGACCCACCTGCTGCACGAGCCGAAAGATCGCGGGCGGAGTCCAGGAGTCGCGTTCCAGCCGGGCCCTCCGGCCCGCCGGGATCACGCGCGCCAGGTTGTTGGCCAGCCCACCGCCCGTGATGTGACTGAAGGCGTGGCATTCCACCTCGCGGATCAGCGCGAGGACGTCGAGGGCGTAGACCCTGGTCGGGGTCAGCAGTTCCTCACCGAGGGTGCGGCCAAGTTCGTCGACGTGCTTGTCCAACTGCCAGCCGGCCTGTTCCAGCAGCACGTACCGCACCAGTGAGTAGCCGTTGGAGTGCAGTCCGGAGGAGGCCATCGCCAGCACCACGTCCCCGACCTCGACGCGGTCGGCGCCCAAGATGGCGTCGCGTTCCACGACCCCGGTGGGCGCGCCCGCGACGTCGTACTCCTCCGGGCTGAGCAACCCGGGGTGTTCGGCGGTCTCCCCGCCGACCAGGGAGCAGCCCGCCGCGACGCAGGCGTCGGCGATGCCCGAGACGATGGCGGCGATCCGTTCGGGAACCACCCTGCCGCAGGCGATGTAGTCGGTGACGAACAGGGGTTCGGCGCCGCAGACCACCAGGTCGTCGACGAGCATGCCGACCAGGTCGAACCCGATGGTGTCGTGGCGGTCGAGGGCCTGAGCGATGGCGACCTTCGTGCCCACCCCGTCGGTGGAGGTCGCCAGCACCGGATGGGTGTATCCCTTCAACGCCGAGGCATCGAAGAAACCGGCGAACCCGCCGAGACCGCCCAGCACCTCGGGTCGGCGGGTGCGGGCCACGGATGCTTTCATGAGTTCGACAGCGCGGGCACCGGCTTCGATGTCGACTCCGGCGGCGGCGTAGGCGGATTGGCTCATTTCTCCTCCAGGTGAAGCAGCTCGGCCTGGTCCTTCGGGACTACTATCGGGTAGCAGCCGTCGAAGCAGGCACGGCAGAGTTCGGCGGCGGGACGATGGGTGGCCTCGGTGAGGGCGTCGAGGGAGATGTAGCCCAGTGAATCGGCCCCCAGCGACCGGCAAATCTCGTCGACCCCCAGCCCGGGCGCGATGAGCTCGGCGCGGGTGGCGAAGTCGATGCCGTAGAAGCAGGGCCACTCCACGGGCGGCGAGGAGATGCGCACGTGCACCTGCTTCGCCCCGGCCTCGCGGAGCATGCGCACCAGGGCCCGTTGGGTGTTGCCGCGGACGATGGAGTCGTCGACCACCACGAGTCGTTTGCCCGCGATGACCTCCTTCAACGGGTTCAGTTTCAACCGGATGCCGAGCTGTCGGATGGTCTGGCTGGGTTGGATGAACGTGCGACCCACGTAGGCGTTCTTCACCAGTCCGAGGCCGAACGGGATTCCGGAGGCCTCCGCGTATCCGACGGCCGAGGGTGTACCGGAGTCGGGGGTGGGGATCACCAGGTCGGCCTCGACGGGGTGTTCGCGGGCGAGGATACGACCGATCTCGACACGGGTGGCGTGGACGCTGCGTCCCGCGATGGTGGTGTCGGGGCGGGCCAGGTAGACGTATTCGAACAGGCAGCCCTTCGGGGTGGCCTCGGCGAAACGCCGGCTGCGCAGACCTGCCTCGTCGATCGCGATGAATTCGCCGGGCTCCACCTCCCGGACGAAACTGGCCCCCACGATGTCCAAGGCGGCGGTCTCGGAGGCCACCACCCAGCCGGTGGCGAGCCTCCCCAGGACGAGGGGACGCACGCCCTGCGGGTCGCGGGCGGCGAACAGCGTCGTCTCGTTGATGAAGGTTAGGCAGAAGGCTCCCCGCAGCCTGGGCAGCACCGTCATGGCGACCTGTTCGATCGGTTCGGTCCCGAACGAGGACATGAGCGCGGTCACCAGCGAAGTGCCGTTGGTGGAGTCCATGGTCTTCTTCTCGGGGACCCGCTGGTCGGGGTCGAGTTCGCGAAGCCAGGCCTCCAGCTCGTGGGTGTTGGTGAGGTTGCCGTTGTGGGCCAGCGCCAGGCCACCGTTGCGGGTGGCACGGAAGGTCGGCTGGGCGTTATGCCACACCGAGGCTCCGGTGGTGGAGTAGCGGGTGTGGCCGATCCCGAGCCGCCCGCGCAGGGAGGTGAGGGTGGCCTCGTCGAAGACCTGGGAGACCAGTCCCATGTCCTTGAACACGGTGATCCGCTCTCCCGTCGAGACCGCGATACCCGCGGATTCCTGGCCGCGGTGCTGGAGCGCGAAGAGTCCGTAGTAGGTCAGCTGGGCCACGTCTTCGGACGGGGCGAAGACCCCGAAGACACCGCAGGCATCCTTCGGGCCGTGGTCGATGGGGT
>JABCNW020000031.1 GCA_013333945.2 Propionibacterium sp. | reverse complement strand
GGTCGGTTGCAGATCCCCCGCGATCAACCGCAGCAGGGTCGATTTGCCGGAGCCGTTGCGTCCGACGACACCGACCCGGGCCGCTGGGATGGTCAGGTCAAGGTCGCGCAGCAGGGGCGCGAGGGAGTGGGCAAAGGCATAGGAAACGCCGGAGAAAACGATGGACGAAAGCATGGAGGCTCCTGGGAACGGCTGGATGCGCCGGACCGGAGCGCGGAGCTGGCTCTACGGTGCAGCGCGGGGTCAGCGGTGCTGCGAGCCTGTCATTTCCGGGCCTTTCGTCGGGAACAGGACGCCGCCAGTGTAGCGGAACACTGGAAGTTTGGGGTGGGCGGCTACGATGATGCGTCGGTCTGCGATAGGAGGCGAAGCATGAGCGAGGAATCCACGATCAAGCCCGTGGTGGCAGTGGTGGGTCGTCCGAACGTCGGCAAATCCACGCTGGTCAACCGCATCCTGGGCCGCAGGGAGGCCGTGGTACAGGATGTTCCGGGCGTCACCCGTGATCGCGTCTCGTATGACGCGAACTGGAATGGTCGTGAGTTCGTGCTGGTCGACACCGGCGGCTGGGTCTCGGATGCAAAGGGCATGGCGCAGCAGATCGCGGAGCAGGCGGAGCTCGCGATCTCGATGGCCGATGCGGTGCTGTTCGTCGTCGACGCCACTGTGGGCACCCTTGATGAGGATGAGGCCGTGGTCAAAGTGCTCAGGCGTTCCAGGAAACCCGTGATCCTGGCCGCCAACAAGGTGGATGATCAACGCCACGAGGCCATGGCCGCAACGATGTGGAACCTTGGGTTGGGGGAACCGTACCCTGTCTCTGCAATGCACGGTCGCGGTTCCGGTGATCTCCTAGATGCGCTGCTCACGGTTCTGCCGGAGGCTCCCCAGGAGAGCTTCGACGAGATCGGCGGACCACGCCGGGTTGCGATCGTCGGGAAACCCAACGTTGGCAAGTCCTCGCTGCTGAACAAGCTGGCTCAGCAACAGCGGGCGGTGGTCTCTGACGTGTCCGGCACCACTGTCGATCCGGTCGATGAAATCGTTGAGGTCGGTGGGACGATTTATCGACTCATTGACACCGCCGGGATCCGGCGACGTGTCAAAGAGGCATCAGGCCACGAGTTCTACGCCAGCCTGCGCACCCAGGCCGCCATCGAACGAGCCGAGGTGTGTGTGGCGGTGGTGGACGCATCGGCCCCGATCACCGACCAGGATCTGCGCATCCTCACCAACGTCGAAGAAACGGGCCGGGCCTTGGTGATTGCCTTCAACAAGTGGGATCTCACCGACGAGGAGCGCCGCCGCTACATAGAAAGGGAAATCGAACGCGATTTGGTCGCCTTCCGGTGGGCACCCACGGTCAACATCTCGGCGCTGACCGGACGCAACGTCGACAAGTTGAGCAGGGCCATTGAGGCGGCGATAGAAGGGTGGCAGACGCGTGTCTCCACCGGCAAGCTGAACTCCTTCCTGGGGCGTCTGGCCGCCTCCCATCCGCACCCGGTGCGCGGTGGCAAACAACCGCGGATTCTTTTTGGTACGCAGGCCACAACTGCCCGCCCACCTTCGTTTTGTTTACCAGCGGCCAGTTGGATGCCACATATATACGCTTCATTGAACGCCGTCTCCGTGAGGAATTCGGCTTTGTCGGCTCGCCCATCCACCTGGAGATCCGGGCCAGAGAAAAACACAGGAACCGGCAGTGATCCGTTCGATCGTCGTTTCGAAGTCACGCTGTGGTCATCGGGGCGGGCAGAACCGGAATCCTTCGCCGTCAGGTCGTGGCCCTGCTGCGATCACGACCGGTTGGTCGTTGCTGACCCCTGCTGCCCGCATTGCTGCTTCGAAGACCTCAGGGTGGGGGAGCGGATGTCGTCCGCCAGGGCCAATGCTCGGGGAAGCCAGCGCCGTGTCCATGTCCACCAGGCCCCGGACGCTGTCGGAGATCACGTTCAACTCCCCGGATGCGATCGCGGTGTAGGCGGACATCCAGGCGTCGACCTGCCAGGCCGGGGCGCCGTAGTGGGCGCGCGAGGCGTAGGCCTCTTCCACGGTTTCCTTCCGGTAGGTGACCTCCTATCCCTTGGCCTGACCGATGATCCAGGCCATGTCCGTGAGCGAGATGACCTCCGGACCCGTCATGTCGTAAGTGCACTCGGCATGGGGTAGCCGAATCACGTAGTTCCTCCTCGGTAAATTACGCTATGTCTTAGTATCATAAATACTGGCGGTGACGTCGAGCGGACGTTGCCGCAAGCGATAGAGCAACCAGCCCCGAGGAAGAGGTCTTCATGGTCAAGCGCCAGTTCCCAAAGCCCAGCGAGATATTCGACCTGCTGCACTTCAAGAAACCAACCCTGAACGCCAAGAAGCGGCGTCTCCAGGACTCCCTGACGATCTGGGACCTGAGGAAGATAGCCAAGCGCCGCACCCCGAGGGCTGCTTTCGACTACACCGACGGCGCGGCGGAGGGAGAGCTCTCCCTCGCGCGGGCTCGTCATGCCTTCGAGGACATCGAACTGCATCCCGACATCCTCCATCCCGCGGAGGATGTCGACACTTCCTGCGAGATCCTCGGCGGGCCGTCGGCCATGCCATTCGGGATCGCACCCACTGGATTCACTCGCCTGATGCAGACCGAGGGCGAGATCGCGGGTGCAGGAGCCGCCGGGGCCGCCGGCATCCCGTTCACGCTGTCCACCCTCGGCACCACCTCCATCGAGGAAGTCAAAGCCACCAATCCGCTGGGCCGGAACTGGTTCCAGCTCTACGTGATGCGTAAGCGGGAAATCTCCTACGGCCTGGTGGAACGGGCCAAGCAGGCAGGATTCGACACCTTGATGTTCACCGTCGACACTCCCGTCGCGGGCGCCCGCCTCCGCGACAAGCGCAACGGTTTCTCGATCCCGCCGCAGATTTCCCTGGGAACCGTGCTCGACGCCCTGCCCCGTCCTTGGTGGTGGTTCGACTTCTTGACCACCCCGAAGCTGGAGTTCGCCTCCCTCAGTTCCACGGGCGGAACGGTGGGGGAGTTGCTCGACTCCGCTATGGATCCCACCATCAGCCATCAGGACCTCAATGTCATCCGTGGCATGTGGGACGGGAAGATCATCATCAAGGGCGTGCAGCCCGTCACCGACGCCAAGAAACTCGTTGACGCGGGCGTCGACGGCATTCTGTTGTCCAACCACGGTGGCCGCCAGCTCGACCGTGCCCCAGTGCCGTTCCACCTGCTGCCGCATGTGGTCCGGGAAATCGGCAAGGACGCCACCGTGATGGTGGATACCGGCATCATGAACGGCGCCGATATCGCGGCCTGCATGGCGCTGGGCGCTGACTTCACCCTCATCGGGCGCGCCTACCTGTACGGTCTCATGGCCGGAGGACGTGCGGGCGTCGACCGCGCCATCGCAATCCTGCGGGAGGAGCTGGTTCGCACCATGAAACTGCTGGGCGTCTCCAGCATCGCCGAGCTCGAACCCCGGCACATCACCCAGCTCACGCGCTACGTGCCAGTCCCCAAACTGGCCCAGCATGTGGCGGAGGCCCTCGTCTGAGCACTGTGTTGCGAGGGGGAGACCGAGCCATCGTGTTCGGCGGGCCGGGGCTGATATCCCGGCTCGCCGAGTCCTTGCACATGGTCGGGGGACCGGGAACCGGCATTGGTCAACCCTCCAAGGGAACCTGCATCACCATGCTCGTCCACGACCACGACGTCACCATCATCAACACCCACACCGGCCAGATCATCCGCAAACTCACCATCGACCCCACCCGCGACTACCAACCCATCGGCCCAAACAAAGAAACCTGAACCTCCAAAACGAAGGTTCAGGCCATGCCAATGTCCCGAGACATCACATAGTCGGGCTGACAGGATTTGAACCTGCGACCCCTTGACCCCCAGTCAAGTGCGCTACCAAACTGCGCCACAGCCCGAAACCGCTCAATGCACGGCTCGGGTAGCTTAGCGGGTGAGTGGCCAAGGAGGCCAATCGAGTTCGGGAGGACGATGTTGAGTCCTGTTGTGACAACCTGTGGTCGTACCCTTGTCACCATGAAACTGCGCCTCCGCTCCCTGCTCGCCACTCTGGCGGGGTTGACGCTCTTGCTTCCAGCCTGTTCTCCGGCGAATCCCGGAACCCAGGACGCCCCCGTAGACACCGCATCGGTTCCTTCCGGGACCGAGACCGCCACTCAAGAAGCCTCACCCACCCCCGTGGCGCCGGTCGGGGCCCTGACTATCACCTCATCGACGGATGCCGCCCTACCCAGTGACCCCGTCACCCTGAGCGTTGAGAACGGCACCATCACAAACGCCACGGTCACAGGGCCAGGAGGCGCGGTGGACGGCACCTTCGAAAAGGATGCCTGGACCCCCTCGAAAGCCCTTGAACTGAACACCGAGTACAAGCTCACCGCCACCGCCAGCGACGGCACGGCGAAAGAGGCCACCTTCAAGACGGTCTCACCGGGCTCCTCCGAGACCACTTTCAGCCTGGCCTACCTGGATGACAACATGGGTGTGGGCATGCCCGTGCACGTGAAATTCAACCGCGCTATCCCGGAGGAATACCGCGCCTCCATCGAGAAGCACGCCAAGGTCACCGTCACCCCTGAGCAGGAGGGGTCGTGGGGATGGATCGGTGACACCGAACTGGCTTACCGCCCAAAGGAGTACTGGAAGCCGGGAACGAAGATTTCCTTCGAGCTGAAGTGGCTGGGGGTGCAGGCAACCGAGAAAACATGGCTGAAGAAGGACGTTCCCGGAAGTTTCTCCATCAAGGATGTGTCACGCGTCATCAAGGTGGACATTGCGAACTACACCACCACCGTGGTCGAGAACGGGGAAGTGGTCAAGACCCTGCCTTCGACCACCGGGAAGGAAGGGTTCGTCACTCGCTCCGGCACCAAACTGATCCTGGAAAAATACGACAGCCTGAAGATGGACTCCGAAACCATCTCGATTCCTTCGGGCAGTTCCGAGTCCTACAACCTGAACGCAGAGTACGCCATGCGGGTCACTTGGACGGGTGAGTTCATTCATGCTGCTCCGTGGTCGGTCGATTCCCAGGGGAAGGCGAATGTCAGTCATGGCTGTGTCGGACTCAGCAGGGAGAACGCCGGATGGCTCTACGAGGGCACCAGCGTTGGTGATGTCGTGGAATTCACCGGGTCTGAGAGGAAGATGGAGCCCTCCGAGGGAATGGGGGTGTGGCTCTATTCGTGGGATGAGTGGAAAGCACGTTCAGCCTCCGGTTCATGAGTTGACCGGGGGCACTCCCGGGCCGGATTGCTAGTATGACGATGCTCATGCCTGTCATCGTTCCTGTCGTCCTTCTCGCACTGGCTTTCGTGACCCCCCCGTTGTTCGTCCGTTTCCTGGGACGAAACGCAGGGTGGCCCTTGTCGGCGCTCTATGTGGCTGCTGCTGCATTCGAGGCTCCTGCCGCAGGCGCCGTGGCGGCGGGGCAGCGGTCGGCTTGGACCCTGGACTGGCTGCCCGCCCTCGGCATTCGGCTGGCCTTCACGGCAGACGGTCTGGGCCTCGTCTTCAGTTTTATTGCGCTGCTGATCGGTGCAGTCGTTTTTGTCTATTCGACGCGCTACCTCGCGGTCGGCAGGAACTATGCCTTTTACCAGGTGATGACGGCGTTCACCCTCTCGATGCAAGCACTGGTGCTCGCTGATGACCTGGTGGTGCTGTTCATCTGCTGGGAACTGACGTCCTTGGCGTCCTTCCTGTTGATCGCATCCGCTGGGAACGCGGGCGAAGGCGCCTCAATGCGCACTCTCCTGATCACATTCGTCGGTGGTGTCCTGCTTCTGCTCGCGATCGCTGCCATCTGGTGGCGCACGGGTACCACCTCGCTGTCAGGGGCTTTCGCCCACGAGGTCTGGGCCTCCGATCCTGGCTTCACGACGCTGATAGCTGTTCTTGTGGCCCTGGCTGGGTTCACGAAGGCCGCCCAGTTCCCGTTCCATGTGTGGCTTCCTGATGCCATGGCCGCGATCACCCCGGTCAGTGCTTATCTTCACGCCGCGGCGGTCGTCAAGGCCGGTATCTTCCTGTTGCTGCGTTTCAGTCCCGTTCTACACGCAAACGCGGTCTGGAACGGTCTCCTGGTGACGGTCGGGTTGATCACCACCTGCGTCGGCGGGTACTTCGCCCTGGAACAAACCGACGCCAAGAAGCTGATGGCCTACTCCACTGTCAGCCAGCTGGGTCTGTTGACCGCGAGTATCGGGTTGGGCACCGAAGCCGGTATCGCGGCAGCGGTGTTGCACACCATTGCACACGCCCTGTTCAAGTCCGGGTTGTTCATGATGGTGGGTGTGGTTGATCACGCCACCGACACCCGCGACCTTCGTCGTTTCCCGCCCAGGCTGTACAGGCGGATGCCTTTTAGCTTCGCGGTGATGGCGCTGGGATGCGCGTCGATGGCCGGCATCCCACCGATGCTGGGCTTCGTCTCGAAAGAAGCGATCCTGGCCTCGCTACTGGGGGCTCCCGGGGCGTCGTGGACAGGTTGGGCGGCTTTCCTGGTGGCCGTTCTGGGTTCCGTGCTCACCTTCGCCTACTGCGCCCGTGTCCTGCTCGGAATCTTCTTCGACGGCACCGACGAGGACCGTTCCGTCCACATGCACGATCCGTTGCTCGCAGGAAGCGCAGCACTGCCGATTCTGGTTTCCGTGCCCCTAATTGCCTGGCTCGGGGGACTGTCGGGCCCGGTGGCATCAGCCACAGGAGTGGCCCTCGGCGGGACGGCACCCGGGGTCCACCTGGCCCTGTGGCACGGCCTCAACCCAGAGCTGTACGCAACGGTGGGCATCCTGCTCCTCGGGTCCATCATCGCGTGGCGGCGCAAGCCTTTGGCCGGCTGGGTGTTGCGGCATCGGTTCCCGCTCAACGGTTCCAAGGCCATGTGGCACATCTCGGAGTGGACCCGTCGTTTCGGCGCATTGCAGGCCCGTGCCGTCGCCTCGGACACCGCCACCCGACACATCGTCCCGATCCTGGGTTCGCTGGGGGTGCTCGGCCTGGCGGGCAGCTGGGCAGCCCACGTCGCCGGCCTCCGGAATCAACAACCGGGACTGACCAAGTCAATCGACGTCGTCGTGTTCGTCCTCATCACCGCGGCCACCGTCGGGGTCTGTATCTCCCGGGTGCGCATCGCGGCGGTGCTGTCGTTGTCGGCGGTCGGGATCCTCGCGACAGTTCAGATCCTGGCCCTGGGAGCCCCCGACGTAGCCCTCACCCAGCTTCTGGTGGAGAGCCTGAACATCATCGTGATCATGCTCGTTCTTCAGCGGCTCCCAGTCCAGTTCCCGGTGCGCCGCCGGGGTAGGAACCTGATTACCCTGGCTGCGTCCGCGCTGGTTGGTGGAGGGGTCGCGGCCCTCACCTGGGCCTTGACGGCACGGCGCGACAAGTCGGATCTGGCCAAGGAGTTCCTCGAACGAACGAAGGAACTTGCCTCGGGCGACAACGTCGTGAACGTGATTCTCGTGGAGTTCCGCGGATTTGACACCCTGGGCGAATTGAGCGTGCTCGCCATGACGGCGGTCGCCATCTTGGCCCTGCTCTCGACGGTGAGGGACCGCTACATCGCCCCACCTGGCGAGGACCCCTACATGGTTGCGGTGACGGCACTGCAGATAAACCAGGACCCGCGCTCGCGCGCACACCGCGCGATCATGGATGCATGGCCCAACGCGGTCAGTCTGCAGGTGATGCTTCGCTTCATGACCCCGCTTCTCGTGGTGATCTCCGCTGTCTTGTTCTGGCGTGGACACAACAGCCCGGGCGGAGGCTTCAATGCGGCCTTGGTGGCCTCCTCTCTGGTGGGACTGATCTACCTGTCGACCTCCAAGGACCGTTCCGTGGGCCCGCCCCGGCTACCCCTCTTCCTGGTCGGAGGAGGAGTCATGCTGGCGGTTGCCACCGGTTTTCTCGATCTGTTCCTGACCGGTTCTTTCCTGCAACCGATCCACGGGGAGATTCTGGGGAATCACCTGACCACGTCGATGATTTTCGACGCCGGCGTGTACCTGGCGGTCGTGGGGCTGATACTCGTCTCCTTCAATGTGTTGGGCGCCACTCGGGGTACCCAAGCCGGAGGTGAGGGAACCCGCGAACGCATTGACGAGCTGCTGGAGGGTGAGCTTCCAGGGCCGCTGGAGACCGTTCGGGGGGAACGTCCCCGGCGTCCCGCGATCCGGACTCGCTTCATCGCTGAGGGCACCCGTCCGAAGGAAACCAAGAAATGATCTTGATAGCCACGATCTTCGTTCTGGTCACCGGCGGGGTGTACCTCCTGCTCCAGCGTTCCATGGTGCGCGCAGTGTTCGGGCTCGGGCTCCTGAGTCACGCCGTCAACTTCGTCCTGCTCACCACCGGAGTGCCGGGCTGGCGGACGGAACCCATCACCGACGGAACCAGTACGGGCACGGTGGCGGATCCGCTCCCGCAGGCCTTCGTTCTGACCGCGATCGTGATCACCCTGGCCACGAGCATCCTGATGCTCGCCATGGCCGTCATCGGGCGCAACGACAACATGCTGCGCCATCCCGAGACGGGGGAGACCCACCGCGTATGAACTCCGCCATTCTGCCTCTGTTCGTCGCCGTTCCACTCGTGTCGGCGGGGGCCCCCGTTTTGTTGCGGGGGCCCGTCGTGCAGCGCATTGCGTTGTTGCTGGTATCGTCAGCGACCCTCATTGGGGGAGTGACACTCCTGGTGTTCCACCAGCACACCCCGGCCTTGGCGCACTCCATCGGGTCCTACAAACAGAAGATGGGCATCGTCTTCGTCTCCGATACCCTAAGCGCACTACTTCTTGTGGTCACCGCATTCTTGACTATGATCTCCGGCATTTTCCTGATGCTCACCAAGGAAGATCGCTATCGTTTCGTGGTCCCCTTGATTCTGCTGCTCAACACGGGGGTCAACGGGGCTCTTCTGACCGGCGACTTGTTCAACCTCTTCGTGTGGGTGGAAGTGATGCTCCTTCCCTCTTACGCGTTGATCGCGGTGACCGGCTCCTGGCGAAGGCTCGGCATCGGACGGATGTTCGTGATCGTGAACATAGTCACATCCACCATTCTCGTGATGGGAGTCGGCCTGCTCTACGGGGCCATCGGATCGGTGAACCTGGCGGCTCTAGCGGGTAAGGGCGGAGATCCCCAGGTCTCGCTGGCCACCTCGATCATCCTGTTCGCGCTCCTGGTCAAGGGTGGCATGGTTCCCGTCCACGGTTGGCTGCCCCGCGCCTATCCCGCGACCTCCGCCGGGATCATGTCCTTGTTCGCAGGGATTCACACAAAGGTCGGCATCTACGCTGCCTACCGGATCTACGCCACCATCTTCGGCGGGCCTGCCCCATGGCTTCCGGTACTGACGGCCGTGGTGGTGATGACGATCGTCGTTGGTGCTTTCTCGACTTTTGGTGAATCCCGGATCCGCGGAGCGCTCGCCTTTCAGATGGTCACGGGAGTCGGTCAGATCCTGATCGGCCTAGTGGTGCTGACCGAGTTCTCCGTGGCGGCAGGACTGTTTTACATGGTCCACCACATGATCACCATGGCGGGCCTGGTGCTGGCCTCGGGTGCCGTCGAAAACGTCTACGGTTCAGGACGGTTCGACCGGCTCTCCGGGTTGATGCGCCGCGATCCGTGGCTTGCGGCCATTTTTGCCATCGGGCTAGCCTCGTTGGTCGGGTTGCCACCGACTTCAGGGCTGTGGGGGAAGGTCGGATTGCTGGGGGCCTCCGCTCAGGCGGATCCAGTTACGAGTTGGCTTCTCATGGGCTGCGTGGCACTGGCCTCCGTCGCATCTCTGATGGCTCTGCAGCGCCTGTGGCGCGAGGCGTTCTGGGGAGCACCTATGAAGAACTACCTACCTGACGACCCCACCACCTCGCGTGGCGCGCCGACCCCGATCGCCGATGACGCGAAGGTGTCCTGGCGGATGCTGTGGCCTTCAACCCTGCTCATCGGGATCTCTGTGTTGCTGTTCCTCGGTGTCGGTTGGCTGTGGCCGCTATTCGAATCGGCTGGCCACGGATTGATCGACGTCTCCGCTTACGTGGCCTCTGTGGATGCGGTGAGTGAGTGATGCTGGTTTTCAGGCTGCTTTCGTGGTGGTGGTACCTGACCGCCCAGATCATCATCGGGTCGTGGAATGTTGCGGTAGCCGCGTGGCGACCCAGACCGATGACTGCCCCCGCCATCGTGGAGTACCCGATGCGTGCCACCACCGACTTCGAGATCGCGATGTTCGCATCCGCTATCACAATCACGCCTGGAACCTTGGTGCTCGGTATCTGTCCTGGTGACGAGAACCGGGAACCCTCAGTGTTCGTTCATTCACTGTTCGACTCGGAGCGTACCTCTGTCATTAATGGCCTGGCAGAGCTGGAATGGCACCTGCTGCACGCGTTGCGGCGTCGCGGAATGCCGAAAGGGGAGAGATGAGCCTCGCCATCTGGGTAGCAATCGGGCTGCTCGCCGTCTCCGTTCTCCTGGGACTGGTGAGGGTGATGACCGCTCCCGACTCAGCAACGCGGGCGGTGGTGGGTGACCTGGTCTTCTTCTCCTGCATCGGGATTCTCGCTATGTTCGGGATGCTGCACCGTTCCAGCGTTTCGGTGGATGCCGCTCTGCTGGCTGCGATACTTGGGATCCTGGCAACCATCGCGTTGGCACGGATCATGACCAGGGGGAGAAGATGACGATGCTCGAAATCTTGGCTTCCATGTTGGCGGTGCTGGGAGCCCTGCTCGTGCTGTCTGTTGCAGTCGCGCAGTTCAGGGCCAGGGACGCCGTCTCACGTATCAATGCGCTCGGACCAGCGACCGCGCTGGGGTTGCCTCTAATCCTGGTGGCGGCTGCCCTCGGTTGGACATCCACCAACGGCTTTGACCTGATGATGTGGGTGAAGACGGCTGTCACCGTGGCGGCCCTGCTGATCGTGAGTTCGGTGGCATCAAACGTGCTTGCCCGCGCCACCGTCCGGACAGATGCCAGACTTGACCCGAGAACCGAACCCAACGACCTGAAAAGCGAGACATGATGCGCACAGGAATCCTCATCACCCGATGCGTCCGGACCCGCTCCTGAACGTGACCGAAAACCTGAATACAGTCTCTGCCACTGTCCAGCTGTTCACCCCCGATGCACCATTGGTGCTCGCCAGCGGCGCCGAGCTGGGACCTGTGGATGTCGCGTACGAAACTTACGGGGAACTGAACCCACAAGGCACGAACGCTATCTTCGTGTGTCACGCCCTGACCGGTGACGCACATGCGGCAGGCCTCAGGCCTGGTGACCGGAAACCCGGTTGGTGGGACAACCTCATCGGCCCCGGGAAGGCAGTTGATACGAACCGCTGGTTCGTGGTGTGCGCGAACATCCTCGGTGGTTGCCGCGGCACCACGGGACCGTCATCGATCAACCCCGCAACGGATGAACCATACGGACTGGACTTCCCACTGTTGGCGATGTCAGATTTCGTGACGGTGCACCGCCGCCTGGGCCAGCACCTGGGCATCGACCACTGGGCTGTCTTACTCGGGGGCTCGTTGGGAGGCATGCAGGTCCTCCAATGGACGTTGTCTTACCCGCAGGACTGCGACAATGCGATCATCATCGCCGCGTCATCACGGCTGACCGCGCAGAACATTGCCTTTTCCGCAGTGGGTCGGCAAGCCATCATGCGGGATTCTGCCTTCCGGGGAGGACGTTTCCTCAGCGAGGGCACGATGCCCGCAAAGGGGCTGTCGGTGGCCCGGATGCTGGCTCACATCACCTATCTGTCGGAGGATGCGTTCAGTGCGAAATTCGGTCGGTCGGCCCAAGCCGGCACGCTGGATCCGGGTTTCGGAATCGATTTCGCAGTCGAAAGCTACCTGGAACACCAGGGGGAGGCCTTTCTGGAACGCTTCGACGCTCTCAGTTACCTGTACCTGACTCGGGTCATGGACTACTTCGACCCTTTTGCCTCCGATGACGCCTTGACACGGCTCATAGCCGATCCTGTGACCTTCCTTCTGGTGAGTTTCGACAGCGACTGGCGATTCGATACCGGCCATTCCCGAAGGATTGTCCGGCACCTGGAAGGAGCCGGTTTGCCCACCTCGTTTCGAGAGATCCACTCCCCGTGGGGGCATGACTCGTTCCTGCTGGATCTGCCGGACTACCATGCCATCCTACGGGCCTTCCTGGACCGGGCCTCAGGGGAGGGGATCCGATGACACGCGCTGACCTCCGGCTGATCGCGAGGCTCATTCCGGAACGTTCACGTGTGCTTGACCTCGGATGTGGTGACGGAGAGCTCCTGCGGTTGCTTGAGAAACGTGGCTGCCACGGGACCGGGGTCGAAATCGAACCGGAGCCCTTCCTTGCTGCCCTCCGACATGGCGTCAACGTCATCGACCTGGATATCAACAGTCAGCTGAGTCAGTTCGAGGACTGCTCCTATGACGTCGGCGTGCTGTCCCGAACCCTTCAAAATCTACGACAACCGGCTGAGGTGCTGAGAGAGATGGCGAGGATTGCGGGACGCGGGGTGGTCTCGATGCCGAACTTCGTACACTGGCGCAATCGGCTTCGGTTGTTGACTGGGCGCATGCCCGTGACCAAGGACCTTCCCTACAGCTGGTACGACAGCCCCAACCTGCACTTCACCTCGTTGAAGGACCT
>JABCNW020000030.1 GCA_013333945.2 Propionibacterium sp. | reverse complement strand
GGTCGAGCAGCAGCAGACTCCGGCGGCGCCGGAACGCCCGATAGATGGCGGAGAGCAGCGCGCCGACCAGCGGATCATCCGCCGAGGACGCCACCTGCTCGGCGGTGAGCTGCGGAACCAGCGACGCCAGCACCTCCGCCGACGGCACCACCCCGAGTTCGATCAGCTCCTCCAGATCCGAGACGACACCCAGCCGCAGGGTACGCAGCACCGACGCCGGCAGCGGGGTGCCGGCGGGCACCACGTCGGTGGCTTCCTCGTCGGAGACCGGTGCGGAGGCGGCAGGAAAATCGGTCAGGCCGACGTCCCCGCGCAGCTGCGCCACCCGGTCCGCGACGACCACCGCCACCTCGGCGTGCAGGGGCCGGGAGGCCGCCACTGCCTGCCGGGCGCGCAGGTCGTCGGATCGCTTGCTGCCGGGCAGGCCTCGTTTCGCCTCGATCCGTGACAGGACGTGCTTCACCCGCCCGGGCGGCCACGTCCCCTGCCCGTCGATTACCTGCCGCAGCGCGTCGACCAGGATCGGCAGGTTCTCACCTGGTCGACGGTACTTGCGGCAGCGGGTGTGCTGCTGTGCTGCCTGGTCGTAGTCGGCGACCAGCGCGCGGGCCTCGTCGATGCGGCCCTCGTCAAAGGCGGGTGCCTCGATGATGCCCGCCCAGAACGCCACCACCGTGTCGGTCAGCGGCAGCCAGACAGTCAGGGCCTCGCGTTCCGCCGCGACCCGCGGATTGATGCGGGCCTTTTCCAAGGCATCCGAGACCTGCCGGGCAGTCCACCGCGCCACCTGGCCCGGTCGCAGGGGGGATGGCGCACCCGGATACGGCGAGAATCGCAACGCCCCGGCCAGCGGAGACACCTCGTCGAGCAGCGCGCGGACGGAGTCGTTGGCGCCGTGTCTCAGCAGGGCAGCGACGCTCAGGAGGACGGCGCGCTCCGGGAAACCGACGTTGTAGGCGCCGGTTTCCAGCAGGATCTCCAGCTCGGCCAGGCCTTCTGGGGTCAGCCACGACTCGAAGATCGCCTGGCGGGTGGCCTCGATGCCGAGCCGTTGGGCGCGGAGCCTCTCGTCCACGGCTGGCGGGATGGCGGCGGCTGCTTTGCCGGTGGCGAATCCGCCCCGCACCACCTTGAGGGTCACCCAAGCGGGAAGCTCGGCGAGCGGCCTGCGACTGCCGATCCTCAAGGTGCCGTCCGCCATGCCGTCGATCACCTGCTGCCAGCGCTCCACCCGCTCCGAGGCGGCTTCCCGGACGGCTGGGTCGGGATGGTCGGCGGCGGTGCGCATCGCCCGCAGGAGCTGGTGGTGGGCGTACTGATTCACGATGTCCCTCCGGGCGGCGACACGAACCTGGCCGGCGTGGCAGGTGCTGCCCCTGCGCCTTCCGGGTTCTAGCCCGGTGCTCTACTGCTGAGCTACACGCCGTGGCAACGAGTGTAGAAGACCCGATCGACTGGAGTCGAGGAGCGATCACGACCGTTTCGAACCCGCGGTGTGGGCGCGGTTGAAGGCCATACACGTATCGCCCCAGAAACGCAGGCGGGAGTCGTCGGTGATCGCCTCCGCCGCCACCTGGCTCCAGCCGGGGCCCATCTCGCGTCCCGGGCCCATCTCGGCGGGGGAGGCACCGGGTTCCCCGGAAAGTTTCGCGTCGTCGTTGGGATCGACGTGCGCCAACAGGTGCCCGCCCTTGAGTGCGCAGCACACCATTGTGTCGCGCACCATGAAGGCACGCGACCCAAACATCGAGATCACACGGGTGGTGGGTTCGTCGTCCAAGATCCCGTGGAGCCGGGCGACGAGTTCGGTCTGCGCTGCTTTGGGGTCGGTCATGGTGCGCTCGGCGGGGCGAAGGAGAGCCGGTCGAAGACGAGAACACTGCCCGTGATCAGACCGTCCTCGACGGTGAAGCACTCCGCGGCGGGGGCGATACCGGTGATGGCCGTCTGCGGGTAGTAGAACAGGGCGACGCGGTTTCCGTCGGAGAAGCTGGCGATGTCGACTAGGCCGGTGAGGGCTGGGGCGAATCCCGCGATGAACTCGCGGTACTGGGCCTTGCCCGTGAGATCGACGCCGGGAGCCCGGCATGTGATGGTGTCCGCGACCAGTTCCATCGCGGAGTCGACGTCCCCGCTGGTCCATGCGCGGTGGTAGCGGTTGACGATGTCGAGTGGGTCGGTCATGGATGATGCTCCTCGATTGGGTGGATGATCACCGGGCCGCCAGAAATCGCGACCCGGTGGGATGCTCTGGGCCGTGTGGCGGGCCAGAAATCGTCGAGATACGAACGCACCGCCGCCAGACCGTCGGTGTTCAGGACGTACAGGTGCCTGGTCGCGTCCCGGGTGCTGGTCGCCAGGCCGGCGCGGCGCAGCACTCCCAGGTGGTGGGAGGTCGCTTGCTGGGACAGTCCGACCTTCTCTGCCACCGATCCCACCTGCTGGGGCTCCGAACGGATGATGCGCAGGATGGCGCGACGATTCCCGTCGGCGAGTGCCCTCAGCGCGAGGTCGATGGTCGCGGGTTCGGCGGTCATGAGGACCACCATACACAAACAGTTTTTTGTACTCAAGAAGACTTGTGGAACGTGTTTGTCACCACACCATCCAAGGATGCGGGAGACTTTATTCCATGGCATGGATTGTGTTTGCGGTGGCGATGGTCGTGTTCCTGGGAGCGGTGATGTTGCTCCTCAGGCGGTTCCTCGCCTCGCACGACGAGATCTACGATGGCCTGACACCCGGTGTCCTGCCGCCGCGGAAGGAGTGGAAGGCGACCCCGGTCAAACTGCTCCGGTCTCCTGAGTACAAGGGTCCTTTCCCCGTCGCCTTCACCCCGCCGCGTGACGTCACCCCGGGGCTGATCGGGATGGTCATCGACGGGATGGTGGATCCCCACGACCTCACTGCGACCATCGTCGACCTCTCCGCCCGCGGGTTCCTGCGCATCAAGGTGCTCGACGACGGCAAGGGCAAGCGGCGTGGGAAGGACTGGCTGCTTCAGCCCTGCAGTAAGTCCCGCTCCAACCTGATGCGCTACGAGAAGACGTTCCTGGAGGGAGCCTTCCCTGACGGGCGTGAGAAGCGGATGTCGGAGCTGGTCCGCAAACACAAGAAGGTGTTCCGGCAGCTCACCTCCGACATTTACGAGGAGACCAGCCGCCGCGGCTGGTATCGGCAGAACCCGAACCCGGGTGGCCGGCGCCACAAGCTCGGGCGCGTGGCTGCCGGGGTGGTGGCAGGTGTCGCCGCGCTGGTGATCGCCGGCGGGGGTGTTGTGGGCATATTGGCCGCCGCCATGTTCGTCGCGACGGGTGTCGTCGCCGCCTTCGGGCCGAGACGTCGCGTGCCTCGCACCGGCGCAGGCACTGCCACGCGCATCCAGGCCCTCGGTTTCAAGCAGTACCTCGCGACCGTCGAGGCCGAGCAGATCCGCTTCGAGGAGGCGGAAAACATCTTCAGCCGCTACCTTCCCTACGCGATGGTCTTCGGGGTCGCCGACCACTGGGACAAGATCTTCCGCGAACTCGCCATCGAACGAAACGTCGAATGGGACATCGACTGGATCGATGTCGGTGCCGATGTGGCGGGGGAGCTGGTGTTCCAGATGCTCACCTTGGACCTCCTCGACGGCGCCGATGGCCTGTTCGACGGCATCGGTGGTCTGTTCGAGGGGTTCGATCTGGGGGATTTCCTGGACGGAATCGACTTCGATTTCGACTTCTGAGGACACTCCGCTCGCGACTCCCCGGTTATGCAGCACTTAACGCGGTTTTCGGCGTTCGAAAGGGGATTTTTCGTGTTGAAATGGAAGTGCTGACCTGCAAGGTCGAATGGACTGATATCGCGTCGCCCGGTGAACTCGCAACCTGTATCTCGGCCCATCAGCACCGACAGGTCAGACAATTCGCACTCCAGAACTAGAGCCGCCCTGTCAACTCGCAGGGGTGCGTTTTGATTTTCGTCACTTCGGCGCCAGAGCGGAACGAAACGTAATCAGCTACTATTATCTGTAGACGTTTCATACCGTCCAAGTTGAGGTGAGACCGTGACACCGATCACCCCGTCAACCGCTGATCGCGCTGGACTGTCCCGCACCGGCCTCTACCGGGCAGCCTGCGCTGGCGACCTGACCCGGGTCGCACGCGGCATCTACCTCCCCGCAGATGCGCCAGCCGTGGACTGGAGCCTGGTCGAAGCCGCAACCCGGCGATCCGATGCAACTATCTGCCTCGCTTCTGCGCTCGCCCACCATGACTTGACCGACGCCATTCCTGACACTCTCGATGTCGCGATCCCCCGTGGAGGGCGTTCTCCTGCAACCGAGCACGTGATCACCTGGCACCAGTTCGATGCCGCCACCTTCGACCTCGGTCGCGACGAGATTCCCATCGAAGGTACGGACCTGTCGATCGGGCTCTACTCTCCCGAACGCTGCATCGCGGACGCGTTCCGCCTGCGCGGCCAGCTCGGCTACGAGACTGCGCGAGACGCCCTCAAGGAATGGCTGCGCCGCGGCGGGAAACCCAACACCCTGATGCGGATCGCCCTGCAGCTCCCCCGAGCCAAGACTCCGCTGCTTCACGCCTTGGAGACGCTGTCATGACGCGCGGCGAAGAAGTCTTCACCATCCTCCAGTCCAAGGCTCGATCCACGGCGAGCAGAACCGGAGGGCCGGCGCCCACCCAGGAATACCTGGTTCGGCACCTACTCGAGTCCTTCCTGGACCGCCTCATCCGCAGCGAGCACGGGGATGACTTCGTACTCAAGGGCGGAATCCTGCTTGCAGTGCTGGGGCGGGGTTTCCCTGTGGATCAGTCGGCGGCGACTATCTGCCGCGCCACCTTGATCGCCTTGCTGCTGCCCTTCCGTGTGGCCAGTGCCGCGACGGTGGGCAGGTCCGGTTTCCCGGGTACTTCCGGTAGGAGATGGAGCACCGACTCCAGGACGGTCGCGACCCCGGTGGGGAGTTTCTCCGCCCCCGCCAGTTCCTCCGCGATCCTCGTCAGCAGCGGCCACGCCAGGGCCAGACCACCGGCCTCCGCGAGTGTCGTGAGCATCGCCGCCACCTTCACGGGCGCGATGTCGTCGCGCCACTCCTGACGCCACGAACTGTCCCAGGCCGCAACGAGCACCTCCGGTCCCAGCCGGGACTCGTCCCACGCTGTGAGCAGTGCCCCCGCGATCTCGTCGCGACCCTGCGGAGAGGCCCCGCTCGCGAAGACGAAGGCGAGGAGAGCCATGACCGGGTCCACGTGGAACACGGAGGCGAGCACCTCGGTGATCTCCCAGGCGGAACTGCTGCCGAAAGGCAGGTTCACCTGGGCGGCAGTGGCCGCCCATATGGGGTGCGCCGGGAGCAGTGTGCTGCCGATTTCGTGTTCCCCGCTGCGCTCTGGTGCGCGGCGCGCCCTGTCCCACGGTCCCGCGACCTTGAGGATCTTCGCGACCACGGGTTCGTCGCCTTCCATGCGCACCCTGCGGCAGACCTGGTTGCTCTGCTCGTTCCCGAAGATGCTGGGGGGAACACAACTCATTCGGCCCGGTTCAGCGGGGGTGCTCAGCCAGAGATCGACGACCTCCTGCACGGTTCGTCCCCCGGCGACGCGGCCCGGCAGGGTGCAGGGTGCGGCCTCGGAACGGTCGATCCGCCCCAGGGCGACGAACAGGTCGATCGGCAGCACCTCCACGTTCTTCTCGGCGTAGCGGCGCAGCCGGTCCCGGAACTTGTCCCAGGAGACCCGGTTGTTCTTGTGAGTGGGGGTGGACAGCAGGCACGGCACCCTTCCGATGGCATCCAGGACGTCGTAGCAGCGCCGGATTGCGACCCGCGTGAGTGCCGCACCCCGAGGTGACCTGCCGCGTTCCTTCCGGCCGGTCACCCGCTGCAGCCAGCGCTGCACCAGTTGCTTCCACATGCCGTGTGTGTTCGGGTCGTGGTTCAGCGTGTCGTGCAGCCTCTCGGCGACGGCGTCTCGTCCCTCGGTCCAGCCCAGCGCGACCAGCGCCGCCAAGCCGCGTTCGTAGACCTCGACGGGCGCCCAGTTCCCCGGGGCTGCGCTGTCCAGCCGGTGGATCAGCTCGTCGAACTCCACCTCGTCCAGGAGCCGCTCCAGGTCGTCGAGGGGCTCGGGAGGGATGCCGAGCGGGTCGCGCCACAACCCCAACGACTCGGCGGGGCCGGTGGCCACGCCCCAGCCGTCGAGGAGATCCCGGGCCAGTCCGGCGGCGGTGGAGTCGGGGCCGGTGGTGGTCGCGGTGAGCATCTCCACCAGATCCTGCGACGGGTCGTTCACCGAGCGCAGCGCCGTGAGGACGGTGCGTTTGACGCCCTTCTCCTTGCGGGCCAGCACGTCCAGGGCCAGCGTGGTCAGGTGGTCCTCGCTCAGGCCGAGGGGCAGCAGCTGTTCGACCGCGAACTTCACGACGACGGGATCGGCGTTCGGCAGGGCCGCCAGGAACCGGTCGAGATGTTTCGTGAGCAAAGGGGTCAGGCCCAGACCTGCGATCTGGAGCAGGGCGAACTGCTGCGAGGGGCGGTTGTCGCCGCGTTCGAACACCTGGAGGAGAGCCAGCAGCAGGGCCTCGTCGTCGGTGGGTTCGGTCACCCGCAGGTCCGCGACGGCCTCCTGGATCCGGGCCTGGACCTGGGGACGTTGATCGGCGACGAGGTACTGGCCGAGGGCGTTCGGGGCGGCACAGGCGGCGATGAAGTGTTCCTCCCAGCGGCGTCCCGGTCTGGGAACAGTGTTGTCTTCCGTCGCCCATCCCGTCAGGAACCCGGGATCGTCGGGAATCGGGAGGTCGAGGGCGAGGACGAGTTCGTCGATCAGTTCGGCGTAGGTTTCGGCTCCGTCGCGGCGTTTCAGCAGGCATGCGATGAGGTCGCCGGCCCAGTCCGGACCGTTGCCGGCCAGCCAGGAGAGCAACCGGTCGCGGGTGATGGGCAACCGGATCAGCTGCCAGATGTCCCAGGGGGAGAAGGTCGTGGCGCATTGCGCGGGGGGGGCGCCGACGGCTGCTGTCAGCAGGATCAGGTGTCCGCGCCTGCGGTCCTCCCCCAAACGTCGACGCAGGGAGGGGAGGGCCTTGCCGATCGCTTTGCGGATCGCCGAACGGTCGGCCTCGGTGAGGTCGTCGAGGGCCGCGACGAGGTCCTTGAACGATGTTGATTCGAGAAGGAAAGCGGCCAGGGTGTCGGCGTTCCAGGTCATGGGATGAACCTCTCCGCGGTGGGCGACAAATCCACCCGCGATCATCGCCGATTCGCCGCGATCTCGGCCAGGATCTCCTTGCGGCTGGGCCCGGAGGTGCGGTCCATGGCGCGGAGCCGGTCGACGATTTTCGCATTTGTGGGTCGCGACGCGACCTGCTCGGGTTCGGCGGCACGCTTATTGAACGTCTCGGCCGCATCGTCGGGTACGTCACGGTATGTGAACGCCATACAACCAAGCTAGCAGCATGCGAGCACGGCTTCATGGGGCGGTGTTCGGTATCGAACCCGCGCGGGGCGGTCACGGGCTTTCGTGTTCAGAATTGCGCGTCTTCCCTCGGGCTTGTTCTTGCGTGGGTCACGAAGTTCACGGCCCCGGCGACATCTGCGATGAACTTCTCGTCCGGAGGCGGAATCTCCTCCAGAGCTGTCCGCAGGTCCCGTCCGATGCGGCGAGTCACCGGGCTGCTTTCGGCGATCGGTCGGTTTCCCCGGATGACCACGACAACGTTGCCCACTTCGATTGAGTCGAGCAGGGTGGGGAACTGGCGCGAAGCCTCGGTGGTGGTAAGCGTACGCACATGTCCATGATGTCTGATAACCGGATGCGCTCTGTCTTCTTGTGACTCAAAGCCGATCGAGGTCTGCGTGGATGACTGAATCGTCACTGCTACCAGTAGTCGCACGAGGAGGTCGGGGATCGAATCCGGCTCCATGACCAGCTCTGTGAACGTGTCAGCATCCCAGGTCATGGAGTGAACCTATCGGTGGTGGGGGACTGAACTGCCATGGGTTGTGTGGACGTTGGGGCGAGGCATGGTGAGCCACCAGGTCCTCTGTCGCATGGAGCAGGCACGCTATCTCCAGATTGGTCTTCGAGATCATTGCGCTCCACGCGTCTATTCGCTGGTTTCGGCACTTGGCACCTGGTGCTGGTGGATACCTCAATCAACGGGCTGGGGGTCCGGGAGTTGGATGATGGCCCAGCCGTCCTCGAACTCGATGCCGATGGTGCCGTCGGGTAGGGCTGCTGCTTTCCAGAGTGAGAGCGCGTGGCTGCCGAGGTCCAGATCCTGAAGTTGGCAGGCCTGCTCGTCCCAGATGCGCAGGTGGTTGTGGTTGTCGCCCGTGACCAGACGGGGCTGCTCATCGGCAGTTGGTAGGACGTCGAGTGACAGGAACGCAGTGAATTCGCTCGGGTTGGTCACGTACTCGTACAGATCGGCGACATGGATGCGTTCACCGGTTGCGGGGTCCCAGATGGTGAGGACATGATCATCGGTGATGGCGGCGATCCTGGTCGCGCCTTCGTGGGTGGTGAAGGCGGCCGTCTCTTTGATCTGGTCGGGATGGATACTCAAAGACGCATGGGCCTGGCAGCTCTCGGTGGTCTCGTCACGCGAGAAGGAGGCGTTGCGGGGCACCTCGGTGAGTGGGTGCGGCTTGTTCTGAGCGAGGTGGACGATGGGATCCCAGATCCGTACTGTGCCGTCATTGTCGGCTGTCGCCAGCAGATGGTGGTTCTCTGGCCCGCTGAAGGTGGTGATTCCATTTCCGCCATGGATATTTCCGAACAGTGGCTGGCCCAAGGGCTCCTGCGTTGTCGGATCCCAGAGCTGAATCATGCCGTCTTCGCCGATGGAGGCCAAGAGGGTTTTCTCGTCTCGTGTGAAGGGTGTGACTGCGCGGGCCGGAAGAAGACTATGCCCGTGGATGGCTGTGCCGATGTAATGCTCGGATACGGGGTCGAGGATGTGTAATGTCCCGTGAATTCCTGTTGCTGCCAGTAGGGGATCATCATCATTCCATGCGGTGATGCTAGTGATGAATTCGGTTTCAGGGATTGACAGGATATTCAGTTGTTTACCCGTGAGGGAATCCCATATCTGAATGATGTTCTGAATCTGGGCGGTACCATCAGTGCTGATGCTGGCAATTCGCGGTTGATTGGTGCGTGTGGTGAAGGCGGCGATATCGGTGACGTCCGCTTCGTGCCCACTGCGCAGCTCTCTGATCTGCCGGCGGGAAACAGGGTCCCAGATGCGCACGGTGCCATCGGAACCCCCGTTGTCAGCAGGTCACAGCCATCGATGACGCAGGTGTCAAGGGCGTAGGTGACGTCGCGATGGGCCGCGAGTGGCTCACCGATGAGCAGCTGGGTTTCCGCATCCCAGAAGCGAACGAGACCGTCCTGGTGTGCGCTGACGAGCAGTACCGCGTCATCCAGGGCCATGGATATCAGCCGTATTACTGTGCCGCCGTGCCCGATCAGTGGACCACCGATGTGACGTGCGGCGAACGGGTCCCAGACCCGAATCGTGCCATCGAAGCTTGCACTGGCGAGCCGCTGGTGTCCATCCCGGGTTGTGAAGGCGGTGATGTCCGACACGTTGCTGCTGTGACCTGCGAGTGGAATCGATGGCGCCGCTGGAAGGCGAGCCGCGGAACGGACGCTCCACCGGGCGGGGTCGGTGACGGTGGATGGCTGGTCGGTGAACCACGCTGTGGCGAGTTGTCGGATGCCTTGCCGGTCCTCCGGATTCGCTGTGGCAAGAAGATGCGAGATGGCCAATACCCCCGCGACCTCCGGAGGAAGCGGAGCGCGTCCGAAGGCATGGGTCATGATCAGCGTGGCCAGCCCGTCAAGATCAGCGTCATCCCGCATGATTTCCTTGGCAACATGCTGGAGCCACGCCTCGATGCTTGTGAACTTTTCAGGGTGGTGAATGAAAGTCACAGAACAAGTGTACGAAGTAGTGCGCTATGTGTTTCATGAAAAGCGATGAAAAGCGGGTTTGGTCGAATTCGCGGGCGGTTTCATGGGGTTGTGGCAGCAGTGTCTGTTGCGGAGGATCGCAGGGGTGAACCGTGTCGGTTGGGTGTCAGGTTGCGTAGCCGCGCCGACTGGTGAATCCTCAGTAACCTTGAAGCCCGACGATCCGCCTCGCGACCGTCACCGCCTTGCTGGTGCCTTTCCGGGCGGCCAGTGCTGCGACGTTTGGCAGGTCGACGGTGACTCCCGCCGCCCGCACCTCCGGGAGGTAACGCAGCACCGCCTCCAGTGCCGTTGCCGTCGCCGCCGTGGTTTTCTGCTGCCCTGCGAGTTCCTCCGCGATTGCCGCCAGCAACGGCCAGGCCAGGGCCAGACCGCCGGCGTCAGCGACGGTGCACAGGACCGTCACCGTCTTCGCGGGCGAATGGGGCCAGGTCTCGTGTTTTGCCCGCGGCATGTCGTTGAGCTCGTCCCGCCAGGGGCTCCGCCAGGCGTCGACGAGGTCGCCGGGGCGCAGGCGGCCCTCGTCCCAGGCGGTCAGGAGGGCCTCGGCGACGCGGTCGCGGTCCTTCAGTGCCGCCCCCGAGATCACGGCGAGGGCGACGAACGACAGCACCGGCCCGAACCGCCCCGCCACCCCCGCGATCGGGAGGAAACCGGCGACCGCATCTGTGGGATAGTTGTGCCCGAGCTCCTGCAGGACCAGCGCCGCGGGTCGGGTCGGGTGCTCCGGGAGCAGCGTCAGGGCGGCCTCGGAATCCGAGTCGTACAAGATTGAGCCGCTGGGCCGGACGTGAACCTCGGTGCCGTCGTCCCTCACCGTTTCGATGTGGATCACCGTGTTGGGGTCCGGTTCCGGCCAGGCCTCGGGAAGGTCCCGCACCACCTCCCAGTAGAGGCTGCGATCCGGGTGGAACCGTTCCGCCCAGGCGTTGCGCAGCCCGAGCGGTTCGAACGTGCCGGGCTCGTCGCCGTCGGCGATCAGCCTCGCGACTGGGCGGTTCAGGTACGGGCGGTCGTCCTCGGATGCTGGGCTGAGCCGGAGCGCGCCGGGGCGGGGTTCGTCGTCGCGCCAGTGGGCGAGCACCTCGGACAGGCGGACCTCGACGCCGCGGATGGGCAGGTCGAGGTCGGAGACATCCCGCGGGGCGCAGGCGCGGTCAAGACGGGCCAAGGCCACGGCGACGTCGGTGGGAACCAGCTCCACCCCGGCCTCCCGGAACCTGCCGACCCGCTCCCGGAAGACCTCCCAGGCGACGCGGAACCCCTCGTGGGTGGGGGTGGACAGCAGGCAGGGCAGCTCGCCGAGCAGTCCGAAGATGTCGCGGGCCCGCTGCGCAGCGAGGAAGGACAGAGGACCACCCTGCGAGGCGGCGGGCCGGATACCCTGGCCGGGGACGATGGTGCCATCACCCAGGCATACGACCAGCCGGGTCAGGAAACCACACCAGCCGTCCGGCGACACGTTGCGCCTGATCAGCCGGACCAGATGTTCGGGATCACCTGCGTGGGCGGTGGCGACGAGGGCAGCGAGAAGACGCTCGTAGCGGAAGGCGCTCAACCACCAGCGGGTGTCGATGTCGGTGAGCAGCGCAGCAGGGCGGGTTCGTCGAGGACCAGGGCGTCGTCGGTGAACTCGGGAAGAAGCTCCGGCACCGGCAGCGACGGTTCCCGCCACAACCCGAGCGGCTCCTCCTCGGGCGGGGCGGCGTCCCAGCCGTCCAGGAGTTCCCGGGCCAGCTCGGCGGTGGCGGTATCCGCGTCGGCGACCAGCGCCTCGACGGTTCCGACGAGATCCTGCGACGGCGCCCCCACCCCGCGGAGGGCCTTCAGGACGTCGCGTTTGACGCCCTTCTCCTTGCGGACCAGGACATCGAGGGCCAGGGTGGTCAGGTCGTCGTCGCCGAGCCCGTCGGCCAGCAGACACTCGGTGAAGAGTTTCACGACGGTTTTGTCGGCGTTCGGCAGGCCCGCCAGCAGGCGGGGTCGCTCCGCGGTGAGCAGGTCTTCCAGGTCCAGCGCCCGCAGCCAGTGCACGACGGCCTGCTGGGCGGTGGGGCGGTCGCCGCGTTCGACGACCCGGAGCAGCGCGTCCAGCAGGGCGGGGTCGTTCGTGGGTTCCCGTTCCCGCAGAGTCATTGCCTTCTCGCGGATGTCGGACTCGTCCCTGCCGAGGCCGGGAAAGGTGAGGGCGTTCGGGGACGCACAGGCCTGCAGGAAATGCTCCTGCCAGCGCGTGCCGGGCGTGGGATCGGAGTTGTCTCTGGCCCAGCTTGCCCAGTAGGCGGTGTGGTCCGCCCCGGGCAGCTGCAGATCCAGGGCGACGCACAGGGGACCGACGAGATGGCTGAGCCACCAGTGGTCGCGTTTCCGCAGCAGGGCAGCCACGAGTTTCTCCACCCAGTCCGTGCCCCGACCGGCGAGCAGAGCCACTGCCTCGTCGTCCTCCAGGGAGGTGACCGTCGAGAAATCGAACGTCGCGGCGGTCTGGGCGGGGGTGCTGCCCAACCCGGCGGTGAGCGGCATCAGGCGTGCATCGAGGAACCCGGATGTGCCGGTCAACGCGGCCTTGATGGCGCGACGGCCCTTCGCCAACACCCGCGACTTCGCCGCCCGCTCCTGAGGATCCATCGATTCCAGCTTCTCGATGAGGTGTCCAAGGCTGGTGGCTTCCGTGGTCATCCGGACGAGGTCGGTCTCCTCCGGGGTGAGGTTCCGGTCAGTCATGGTGGGTGTCTTTCTCCTCGACGACGGGCCGTGTGGTGCTGGGGGCGTTCCAGTGTTGCAGGAGTGAGACGGCCAGCCGCGCGGTGGTGTCGTCGTGCTGGGTGGTGAGGGTGCCGACAACCTCCAGCAGCTCGGTCGGGGGTGAGTCCAGGGCGGTGAGGGCCTTCAGGAGGTTGCGTTTCGACGCTTTCTCTCGGCGGTTCAGCACGATCAGTGCCATCTCAGTCAGTTCGTCCGGTGCGAGGTCGCAGGCCAGCAGCTGCCTGATGGCGAACTTCACGACGGTGTTGTCGGCATTCGGGAGGGCCGCCAGCAGGGGAGTACGTGCCTCCTGGAGCTGCTCTTCCAGGTTGAGGGCCTCCAGCCACAGCAAAGCCATCCGTTGCGCGCCGGATCGGTCGCCGCGAGCGAACACCCGGAGCAGGGCCCGCGTCAGGGCCGGGTCGTTCGTGGGTTCCAGTTTCCGCAGGATCTCGATCGCCCGCGAGACGTGTTGGGCGTAGTCGGCCTGCCCGTTTGCCGTCCCCGCTAGGACGTCGGGCACGGCACAGGCGGTCAGGAAGTGCTCCTCCCAGCGCTGTTCCGAGCGAGGGATGGCCAGTTCGTGTGCCCAAAGCTGCCAGTACCCCGGCTGGGTGGGCAGCGGAAGGTGGTGGGCGACGACGAGAGGATGCGCCAGCCGGGTGTGGATGCCGACGTCGGGTCTGTCGAGGATGGCGTCGACCAGCTGCTGTGCCCAGGAACGATCACGGGCCAGCAGCGCCTCCCGCACCCTGCCGAAGACCTCCTCGTTCTCCCACAGTTTCCAGACCCACCATGCGGTGACCATGCTCGCGACCTGGGACGGGGTGGAGTCGAGCAGTGTGACCAGGACGATGCCGCGATGCCAGGGGTCCACATCTGTTGCCTGGTCGCGGTGTGTTTCGTGTTCGAGGCGTTGCCGCAGTGCGGGAAGCTCGCGCTCCAGAGCCGTCGAAGCGGCCTTCCGGTCGGCGGGCGGCAGCGCGTCAATGGCGGCGACGAGTCCTTCGAGGTTCTGGGGTGCTCTCAGGAAGGTGTCGAATCGGTGTCGATCCCACGGGGTGTCCGTCATTGCTGCTCCTGTTGTATCGGGTGCTCGATGTCACAACGTCTCAATGGTCGCTTGCGAGCCCTGCGGTGGTGTGCCGGGGTGCGACTGGAGCGGCGCCGAGGGGTCGGCTGATTCCGGGGAACCCGTGCGTGGGAGACCGGGTGGGTTTCGGGAGACACAAGGGGACGGGGGTTCATCCGGTACCGGATGAACCCCCGACTTATGAAGTGGTTGATCTGAGCAGAACATGAGCCAGAAGCTGAGGATGGCGAAATGTTCCACCACCGGTAAGTGTAGTGGACTCGTGCTGGCGGGCAACGCCATTCGGAGTTTCACCCGTGAAAAAAGGAGAGAATACGACTGGAATGGGTAGCGTCACTGATCGGTGTGATATCCGTTGAATCTTGGTGAATCACCCGGGAGGTTTAATGAGAATCTGGTCGCTGCATCCGGAATACCTCGACAGGCAGGGATTGGTGGCCTGCTGGCGGGAGTCGTTGCTGGCGCAGAAGGTCCTCGCGGGGCAGACCGTCGGTTACACCCGACATCCGCAGCTCGCCAGGTTCAGGGTCCTCGACGATCCGCTGGCCGGGATTGGGTCCTACCTGCAGGGACTCGCGGACGAGGCCGTGCGGCGGGGATACCGGTTCGACGTCACCCGGATCCAGAAGCCCGATCAGGGGCTCACGCTCACCGTCACCCGCGGACAGCTCGACGTCGAGGCCTCCCATCTGCTCGCTAAACTGAAGGAACGCTCACCCGATCGGGTTCCCGGATTCCCTGCGTTCGCGGATCTGCGTGCGCACCCGCTGTTCACCGTCGTCCCGGGGCCGGTGGCCGAGTGGGAGCGTGCCCGTCCCTGATGTCCCGACGCTTTTCCCTCCGGGTCACAGAGCCTGTGCGATCAGTTGCGCGATCTTCACGGCCTTGAGGAGAACCGGCCTGGTCGCCAGCGCCGTGGTGTTCGGCAAATCGATGGCGATCCCTGCGGCCTGCACCTCGGGTAGGTGGTGCAGCACCGCTTCCAGGACCGTCGAGTCAGGGGCCGGGATCGTCTCCTGGGCCGCGATCTCCTCCGCGATGGTGGTCAGCAGCGGCCACACGAGGGCCAGGCCACCCATGTCGGCGATGCGTCCCAGTGTCGTGGTGATCTTCGGGACCGACACCCTCCAGGACCTCCGCCACGGACTGTTCCAGGCCGTGACGAGGTCGTCGGGGATGAGGCGTTCCTCGTCCCAGGCGGTCAGTATCAGGGCGGCGGTGCGGTCGCGTTCCTTTTGCGTCGCCTCGGAGGTCAGGACCAGGGAGACGAAGGACGCGACCGGCCCGAATCGGGGTGCCGTGGCCACGATGTACTCGAAAATGTTGAGGGAGAATATTCCCGCGGCCTGGAGCGCCAGCCCTGCGGGGCGGGCCGAGTGCTCGGGCAGCAGCACTAGCGCCCACGGATCCTCCTGACTGGGATGGACCGGCCGGTAAGGGAGACTCCAGTGGCTGCGGATACCCAGTAACTCGTGAACGGCGGGTTCGTCGCCGTCGACCTCCACGCGCATGGGTGACGCGACCCCGTCCTGCGTCTTGGGGGTGGGCAGGAATCGCAGTTCACCGGGCCGTGCCGAGTGATTGCGCCAGTGATCGATCACCGTGGCGAGGTCTGCCGTCACGTTGTGGATGGGTTGTTCGAATGCCGACAGGTCTGCGGGGGTTTCTGCGCGGTCGAGTCGTGCGAGGGCGACCGCAATGTCTGCGGGGAGCACTTTCACCCCGGCTTTCCGGTAGTGCCGTGCACGCCCGGCGAACACGTCCCAGGCGATGTGGAAGTCGGTGTGGGTGGGGGTGGACAGCAGACAGGGCAGCTCGCCGAGCCGGTTGAGGGCCTCGACGGCCCGCTGGGCGGCCAGGAGGGTCAGGGGTTTCGAGTCCGAAGTCGTCGGGTGCTGTGGCTCACCGTCGGTGCGTCTGCCTAGTCTTCGCAGCAGCCGGGCCAGGAGCGATCTGTTGGAATTGACGTACCTGCTGCTGGTGCGCACCACGTGCCTGACCCGGTTCGGGCCACGAGCGTGCGCCGTCGCCACGAAAGCGGCCAGGGCGTGTTCCTGAAGACCGGGGTTGCCGCGTCGGTCCGCCTCGAGTTTCACGATCAACGTCTCCAAATCGAGATCGTCGAGGACGAGGGTGGTGCTCGAGAGGCCGCGCAGCGGCTGTGGACAGCGGCCCGCGGGTGCACGCCACAGACCGGGTTTCCTGAGTGTCGTCTCCGAATGATCGGCAACGGTGGAGGCCGGGTCGGATGTGGGAGACGGTTGCTGTCCGGGTTTCTCCGAGGGGCCGCTGGCGCCGTGGCTCCAGTGCTCCAGGAGCTGTTCTGCCAGCGCTGCGCTGGTGGTGTCCTGCTGTGCTGCGATCAACCGGACTGCGTCAAGGAGGTCCTGTGACGGTGTGAGGATTCGCGAGACGGCTTTCATCATGGCGCGTCTCAGGCTTTTCTGCTGGTGTGGCAGGACGGTGAGCGCCAGGTTGGTGAGGTCGGTGTCGGCGAGGTCGGCGGAGAGCAGCTGTGTGACGGCTAGCTTCACGAAGGAGCCGCCGGCTCTGGGAAGTGCCGTGAACACGTGGCGTCGTTCGGCTCGGAGCAGGGGGATCAGGTCGAGTCCCTCCAACCACAGCATCGCGACTCGTTGGGCGGTTTCCCGGTCACCGCGGGCGAAGATCTGGAGCAGGGCCCGCAGCAGGGCCGGGTCGTCGGTGGGTTCGACGGAACGCAGGTTGTGGATGTCGTGGGCGATCTGTTTCCGGTAGGCGATTTTGTCACTGAGACGAACCACGAAGATGTTGGGTGTGGCGCAGGCGGCGATGAACCTCTTTTCCCAGCGGCAGCCAGGGGTGGGGTTCGAGTGGTGTCGCATCCAGCCCAGCCAGTAGCGGGGGTCCGCGGGCAGGGGCAGGCCGAAGGCATCAATGAGGGGATCTAGCAAGGGAGGAAGGTGCTCGCCCAGGCTGGCTTTCTTGAGAGCGGTCGCAATGAACCTGCGTGCCCATTTCTCGTCGTGGGTTGAGATTCTTTCCGCAACGTAGTCGTGTGCCGGCTTGTCGTTCGCGAGCCGTCGGATGGAACACGTGGTCAAGGAAGCGACAAGCTGTGCGGGTGTGACATCCAGGAAGGCGGCCAAGACGATGCAGTGATGCTCTGATCCGACGGGTGCCCTGCGGCGCAGCAACGGTAACGATCTCGTGGCCAGGGTGCGTTGTTCCGGTGAGAGCCGGCCCAGTTCGTCGAGCAGCTCTCCGGTTGTCCTGCTCCGGTTCACGATCCGATCGAGCGTCAGTTCCTCCGGGGTGAGCGACCTTTCTGTCATGTTTCTGTTGTCCCATCAATCAGCGGTGTTCGGCGGGCGTCCTGCTCAGCTCGACGGCCAGGAGGTGCTTACACACTCCCCGCGACCCCGCGTGACCCTGCCACCAGGGGCAGGTGCAGCTCGGCGGTTCGGTGCGGACGATGTACTCGTCGTGGTCACCCCGTACACGGAAGGTCCCGGGATGACCCTCAAACGGCTGCACTGCTCTGGCGGCGACGAGGCGTTTCGCATGCCTCAGACGCGGGTTGTCCTTGATCACCCGGTCGGCATCGCTGGGCAGCTCCCGGTGGAAGTAGGCTTGTTCGTACAGGTCGAACCCCACCCTGCCGTCGCCGGCCAGCACCGCCAGGCCCTGTCCTGTGCGTTCCTCGTCCAATCCGGTCTTCGCCACCAGCGAGGCGATCTCGATGCGGGGCTCGAACGCCAGGCAGGCCGAGATCAATGCGGAGTCGTCGACGGCGGTGGGGGCGGCCAGTTTCGTCAGCAGCGCTCCTTCGCCCGAGAAACCCCGATAGTGCTCGGCGGTGAGGGTGAACGTCAACCGCCCGTGGGGCAGCGAGAACTCCCACACTGATGCCACCATGGGGGCCTGTGGCAAGCCGTAGACCCGCATCCCCGTGATTTGCGGGCCGAGGCGGCGGGCCGCCCGCAATCGGTTCAGGCCTTCCGCGTACACGGTGCCCTTCCCCGGGCGCAGCGCCGGTTTCACCCCCATCCGCGAGACGCTCCAGTGTCCCCGGCGGCCCGTCCCCGATGGCAGCGCCGCCAGGAACTGCCGGGCCTGCACGGCTGGTGTTTCTCCGATCAGCTTCAATTCCCGGGTCAG
>JABCNW020000029.1 GCA_013333945.2 Propionibacterium sp. | reverse complement strand
TGTGGTGAGCAGGATCCCGGTGGGAAGTTTCTCTTCGATACCCATCTGTGGTCCTCTCGTTCAGTCCCAGTCCAGGCCGCCGCGGCGTTTGACGTAGAAATAGGCCACCAGCACCGTCACGATGAAGCTGATGATGGCGATGATTCCGAAGAGCCCGAGCTGGCTATAGGTGACGGCCCACGGGTAGAGAAAGACGATCTCGATGGCGAAGACGATGAACAACATCGCGATCACGTAGTACTTCACGGGGAAGCGTCCCCCGCCGACAGGCTGCGGGGTGGGCTGGATGCCGCACTCGTAGGAGTCGTACTTGGCACGGTTCTTGCGGCCGGGCCCGATGAGGATGCTCAGGGTCATGGACACTGCCACGAACACCGTGGCCAGCACCACCATCCCGACTATTGGAATGTAGAGATTCACTGTGCTTCCTTCCCTTCCACCTGTCTGCTCACGCCGCCGGCGCCACCCGGCACAAGGCATTGATGACGCGATCCATGGCATCCCCGTCGTGACTATCGGTCAGGTTCGCCAGCAGCTTCATGACGAAACGCATCAGGGTCTTGCGGGGCAGCCCGTAGGTGGTGCACAGGTGCATCACGCGCGGGTCGCCGATGAGCTTCACGAAGATGGTTCCTAGCCTGTAGTAACCGCCGAGGCGGGCCTTCAGCTGAGTGCGGTAGCCGTGCAGGGCGCGTTCGGCGGACTCGGTGCCGATCCCGCGGGCATGGGCCTGGGCGATGGCATCGGCGGCCAGTTCCGCGGACTCCATGGCGTAGGCGATCCCCTCGCCGTTGAACGGGTTGACCATGCCGCCCGCGTCGCCCACCAGCAGCAGGCCGCGACCGTAGACAGGTTGCCGGTTGAAAGCCATCGGGAGCGCCGCGCCCTGGATCTTCCCGAGACGGTTTTCCTCCCGGAAACCCCACTCCTCGGGAGTGTTGGCGAGCCAGCGTTTCATCAGCTCCCGGTAATCGGTTTTCTGGAATGACCGGGACGTGTTGAGAACGCCGAGCCCGACGTTGCAGGTGCCGTCACCCATCCCGAAAATCCAGCCGTAGCCAGGCATCAAGGTGGATTCACGAGGTTTGCCGTCCCACAGCTCCAGCCACGATTCGAGGTAGTCGTCGTTGCTGCGCGGGGAACGATAGTAGGTGCGGTAGGCCACCCCCATCGGACGATCGGAACGCTTGTTTAACCCCATGGCAACCGACAGCCGCGAGGAGTTGCCATCAGCAGCCACGACCAGTGGGGCGCGGTATTCCTCACCGTCCCGGGTCCTCACCCCAACGATGCGACCGGTGCGATCGTCCAGGATCGCCTCGGTCACGTTGGCCCCCTGAACCAATTCGGCCCCGCACCCGACGGCGTGTTTGGCCATCAGATCGTCGAAGTCAGCGCGTTTTCGCACCAGCCCGTAGGAGGGGAAGTCGGCGAGTTTCGGCCACTCCAACTGGAAGGGCTCGACCCGCCCTCCGTACACACGCAGACCCTTGTTGTGAAGCCATCCGGCCTCTTCAGAGGTGTCAATACCGAGGCGCACCAAAGCCCGGGTGGTGCGCGGTGTGAACCCGTCGCCACACACCTTCTCACGCGGGAAATGGCTTTTCTCCAGCAGCAGAACGCCCACTCCCCGCCGCGCCATATTGGCCGCAGCAGCGGACCCCCCAGGACCCGCACCGACGACGATGACGTCGGCTTCCGCCTTTGGCATTCGACTCTCCTCGTCTTACTCATCAGGAACCCGGCTCCCAAGGCTGCCGTGAACCGGACTTCAGGCCTCAGTCTATGGGGTGACCTCTCTTTCTCACCAACCACCCGGAAACCCCCGATAAATCGACCCTGACTAGGGACAACACCTCAGTTTTTAACAACGAAAAGCGTTCGTTAATCGCACCCGCCGAGCGGTGTGTCAGCCTCGGCCGTCCCTGGCCATCCAGCCCTTCTGGCCTCTAGGAGCCAGCCTCGACTATCGTTCCCTGGGTGAGCCTTGACTTCGCGACGAAACGGTTGCGCGCCACGACCGTCTCCATCGATGATCCGGGGGACCTCGCGCACTTTCTCACCACTGAGCGAGCCACCGCATTCCTGAGGAAAGGCGAGGGATTCATCACCCTGGGCGAGGTGGCCCGCTTCGAGACCGATTTCCCCGACGCCGCCGACGTCTGGTGGAGCGAGGTCAGCGCCCACATCGACCACGATTCAGAGCTCCCCGGGGCCTGGGGAACCGGCCCCCTGGCAGTTGGTTCTTTCGCGTTCGACCCGGACCGCTCCCGCACCCGTTCCGTGCTGATTGTCCCCGAGACCATCATCGGCAAACGCGACGGGCAGGCCTGGATGACCAGGATCAGCGAGAGCCGCCTCAGCCTGGAACTGCCCAGCAAGGGCGATCCCGTGGTACCAACCGAGGGGATCCGACTAGTCCCTGACGGCTTGTCCGGTCAGGACTGGGCGGACATCGTCGCTGAAGCCGTGGCACGCATCCGCGCCAACGAGATCAGCAAGGTGGTGCTGGCCCGCTCCCTGAAGGCCGTCGCAGAAGCCCCCATCGACCCGCGTCATGTACTGCGCAGGCTCCTGCGGACCTACCCGATGGCCTGGAATTACCTGGTCGACGGCATGGTCGGCGCGACCCCGGAGCTACTGATCCGCCGTCACCGCACCCTGGTCACGTCTCGCGTCCTGGCGGGCACGGTTTCCCTGGACCCCAGCCACACCAACCCCCTCCATAGGGCCGAGCAGCTCGCGGGTTCCGGCAAGGACGTCGCGGAACACGAATTCGCGGTCGCATCCGTTGCCGAGGCCCCGGAGCCCTACTGCGGCGCCATGAACGTGCCGGAAGCCCCCTCCGTACTGACCCTCCCGAACGTCATGCACCTGGCCACCGACATCACCGGGGTGGCGGAACCCGACATCAGTTCCTTGGCACTGGCGGGAGCGCTGCACCCGTCGGCGGCCGTCTGCGGCACCCCGACCTTCTTCGCGGGGGAGATCATCGCGGAACTGGAATCCATGGACCGGGGACGCTATGCCGGCCCCATCGGCTGGGTGGACTCCGACGGCGACGGCGAATGGGTCATTGCTCTACGCGGCGGGTTCATCAATCCTGCCCACCCCGGGGAAATCCGCCTGTTCGCGGGCGCCGGGATCGTTGCCGACTCGGACCCACAGGCAGAACTGGCCGAAACCGAGGCCAAGTTCGTTCCGATGCTCCAGGCTCTCGGCCTGGCCTGAAACGCCTCCCCCGCCCCGCAATCGCCTGCCCTAGGCCCATCCGCCCGTCTCACGCTCGCCCACTCGAGCCGTAGAGCCGATAGGCAAAAGCAAGGTAAGCATCTCCATCAGAAGGGACAGGCGACTCACGGCAGGAGCAATGCGTCCCGAGTCAGCTGATTCGAGGCAAGCCTTTCCTGCTTCTTCTTCCTTCACTAGGGGTTTCTCGACGCCCCCGCACAAGCGACGGAAAACATTTCGCAAGCTTTCAATTTTCGAAACACAAGGGGCCATTAAAGACGGGAGAATTACGCGTCGTTTTTGCTCATTTACCCAAGTCAGCAAAGGATTCTCTTGCTTGCAGGGGGTTGGAACCAGACGTAACTTATTTCTCGTCAGATGCACCACAGACGAAAGGTCCTAGAAATGCCCACCGTCACCCCCGTCAAGTCCTGCGACACCACCACCTGCGCTTTCAACAACAAGGGCTGTACCGCCTTCGCGATCACCGTTGACGGCTCTTCAGCCTGCACCACCTTCATCACCCTCGACGCCCGCGCTGGCCTGCCCACCGCTGAGGGACGCGTCGGCGCCTGCCAGCGCCTCGAATGCGCCCACAACAAGGATCTGCTCTGTAGCGCCTCCGGCGTCACCGTGGTTGACGGCGTCTGCACCTCCTACGAGGCCCGCTGAGTCCCCTGAACGGCCCACAGGGCCGCCACGTCTGAAAGCAAAAGCTCAGGCCCCGCTCGATGCGGGGCCTGAGCTTTCTCTCGGGACCAGCCGTCAGATGCACCGGTGGGGGTGCACCGGCCTCGAGTCCTCAACGAGACGCGCCACCTGCTGCCTCAATGCCGACAGCGTCGCAGGGCGATCCTCGAAACGCGCGAAGACTGTCGCGGTCTCGTGCTCCCCTACGTGCATCAACGTGACTCCCGATCGGTCGACGTCGATGCAGAAAACCTTGTCGAGCACGTGTCTGCAGAGCCCGGAACTGCTCGGGCGAAGGGGGGCCTGCCCCGGCAGACTGCCGTTGATCACAGCACGGCACACCCACCAGAGGGCATCGCATCCCTGCGAGGCCACGACATCGTGCGCCTCGAAATCGTCACACCAGACTTCGGGCGCTTCCCCGCAGGTCGCATGGACTTCCTCCCACGGCACCGGGGTGACCCCACTGTGGTCATGCACCAGGATGCGATCCGTGACCACCAGACCGATCCGGGTACCGCTGATCTGCGCCAGTTCCGCGACCCGCCCAGGAAGTTGGTTCTCGGACATCAGGCGGTCCACGGCAGCGTTCGGCAGCAGGACGAGCTCGCCCAGCAGGTGGGCGGAAGCCGCGATGACCGAGAGCGTCACGTCGTTGCTGTGTCGGGTCAGGTCCATCCGCACCACGGTCCCGCAGCCGGGGGGCAGGGTGGACAACAGGCAGTCCTCGTCGGGGCGGACAGCCACCACGATGTCTCCCTGGGTGGTCAGCCCGTGGGCGACGAAGTCGTACTGACTGCTGATACGCCAGGCGACCAGGGAGCAGGCCGCCCCTCCCCGCAGCATCCGTCCCGCTAAGGAGCGCGCGCGCTCAAGACACATGTCTTGGGAAGCCTCCGGTGAAGTGGTCATCCGCGCCCGCCTTCCAGCTTGATTAACGTCAGCCTAGCGCACTGAAAACTGAGAAGGAATGCCTACTCTCAGCTACGCGCAACGAGCGGCGGGCGGTGAGGTCAGCGTTTCCGCTGCACCCTCACCTTTGCACCGCCCCACCACGGCCGGAACGCCCGGACTTCTGCTCCTCCAGCAAGCGCTGCTGCTCCTCACGTTCATCCATCAGGGCCTGCTGATCGAATCCGGAACGCAGGACCAGCCAGGTGACCGTCGCAATGCCCAACGAGATCCAAGATGGCCACCCGAGGACGAGCGGCAGGGTGATCAACGCGACGATGTCGATGCCGCGGATGAAGGAGAACATCATGCCCGGTGGCATGGCCCCGATCCCGACCGAGACCATGGGGCCGCCATAGTTCGGGGGCTTCGCACACACCCATCGGAAGGCCGCCAGCAGACCGCCCAACGCGGTGATGAGGGAGACTGAGAGCCCGGTGACCGGATCGAACTCAGCTCCGCCGAAGATCCCCCCGAAAGCGGGCATCGTCGCAGCCGCCCAGAGCAGCGCCAGCAGGGCAGGCACCGTCATGGCGGCCTGCCTGACATCACCCGGAGAGAACGGGAAACAGCGCTGAAGACCCTTGGTTCGGGTCAGCACACGCAGCGTGTTGCAGAAACCAATCAGGGCAGTCATCAGCACCAGCGCGGAGATCGACGGGTTCAGCACCTCGATGTGGAGCGCGTGGACGGCGTAGGGAACAGCAATGGAGGCCAGCCAGAAAGCCAGCGGCTTGGGAGCACGCCACAGCCGCTGCAGGTCGCGCAGGACGATGGCCCACGCGCCACTGCCCGACCCGCGGGTCGGACGAACGTGCCCACGACGTCGTGCCTGGTCCTCGACCAGGATGTCGCGGACCAGGGCGAAATCGAGGGCGAAGGCGGCGCCCTGCATGCCCGCGAGCAGCGATGACCCCGCGGTGAGTCGCTGGCGACGCATGTGGCGCAGCCGGAGCCAGGCGGGCACGATAGAAATCAGGCCCAGCAGCAGACCACCGCCCGCCACCACCCAGGCAAAGTCGACGCTCAGCGCGGCCACGAGACCGATAGACGCCACCCCTGCGGAGATCGCGACCAGGACGAGCAGGGCGGCGAAGGCGATGATCCCGATCAACCACAGCAGCGCGGTGGTGATCCAGCGCCGTTCCGCCCCTTGCTCGGCAGCCGCGAAGGCCACCAGCCCGAAACATCCGAGGCCGGATGCCAGCCCCCAGGTGAGAACCTCCGTGGTGTTGCCACCGACCAGGGCCGCCACGAGCACCCCGAGTCCTGCGCCGAGAACCAAAGCCACGATCACCGAGGCAACGAGGCGCCCCGCAAGCATCCTGCGCCGGTCGACATTGCCGTCCATGACCCAGAAACCCTCGGCAGCCGAGGCCACAACGGGACCGAACAGGCGCGCAGCCACGAGGGCCAGGGCCAGGAATCCCGCGACGGCGACCCAGGGCAGCAGCCCCCGGGCCGCCCGGCAGGAATCGGCCGCGCAATCCGCCACGCTGCGTTGGGCCTGCATGATGGAGCTGATCACCATGGCACCGATCAGGACGAGAGCGAAAACCATCACGTAGGCGTCCTGCATGGCCTGGAAGAGGTTGCGGTCAGCCCTGCCGCGCCGCCAGTCGCGCACGAGAAGACGGAGCTGTTTCTCATCGACCTCGCCGATGACCCCGAACCGTTCGTCGCTCATCGACGCTCCCCCAGCCTCACCTCGCGGGCGCCGATGGCGGCCAGCAGGCTGGGTTCGTGGCTGGCCAGCACGATCGCCAGACCGTCACCGAGCTCCGCCTTGAGGCGGGACCCAAGCCATTCGATACCTTCGACGTCGAGCCGCTGCTCCGGTTCGTCGAGGACCAGCAAGCGCCGGGGCCTGACGAAGGCAGTGGCCAGCGCCAGGCGTCGCCGCTGACCAGACGACAGGGTCGAGGGCAGCTGCCCGGCCTGAGGAACGAGCTGCACCTCCTCGAGGATCTCGTCGACCAGGTCGTCGGGGTCAGCGATCCCGTGGGCCCGCGCCAGCAGGT
>JABCNW020000028.1 GCA_013333945.2 Propionibacterium sp. | reverse complement strand
TGGCGGGGGCGGTCGCGGTGCTGGCCCGGGCCGGGCTCCGGCGACGGGCAGGTTTCCTGCTGCTGGCCCTCGGGCTGCTGCTCGCGGGGTGGATCCGCCCGGTCCCGTTGGACTGGCCGGGACGGTGGCAGGCGGTTTTCTGCGACGTCGGCCAAGGAGACGCTACGGTGCTGCGGGCAGACGAAACAACGGCAGTCCTGGTGGACACCGGACCGGAACCCGGCCCCACCCTCGCTTGCCTGGAATCCTTGGGTATCGAACGCATCCCGCTGCTGGTTCTGACCCACTTCCACGCGGATCACATCGGGGGAACGGAAGCCGTCTTGTCCCGGTTCCATCCGGAACTGGTGCTGGTCAGCCCGCTGCGTTCCCCCGGTTTCGCGGCGGCATCCGTCGAGGCCGCGGCAGAGGCCCACGGGGCGCGACTGCTCGTGGCGGAACCGGGGCAGCGCATGAGGGTGGGGGAGGTGGACTGGGTCACGGTCTCGGCCTGGCAGCCGGGCGGGGCGTCCGTCGCAGGGGAGAGCGAGAGTTCGGTCCAGAACGACTCCTCCGTCGTGGGAATCGCGGAGATCTCGGGCCTGCGGATCCTGTTGCCGGGGGACGCGGAACCCGGCGGCCAGGAGCAGGCGATCCGGCGGGCCCGGAATCTGGGCATTCCGCTTTCCGTGCACGTCCTGAAGATTCCCCACCACGGCTCCTCCCGGCAGGAACCAGAATTCCTAGAGGCTTCATCGGCCCAGCTGGCGGTGGCGAGTTGCGGGCTGGGAAACGACTACGGGCACCCGAGCCCTAAGACCTTGAGCAGGGTGACTTCGCTGGGCATGGCGGTGGCACGCACCGACACGGAGGGCAGCATCGCGGTCTCCTCGGGTGAGGACGGGCGAATCGGGGTGCGTCGCTGGCGTGGCTGATGTCGGGGCCAGCTGGCATGCTGGGCGCGTGAACAGTTTCGGACGCACCCTGCTCGTCACCGGTTCGGAATCGCTGCTGGCTGCTCGTGCCATCGACGGCAGGCGCCGGGCCGCCCTGGCGGAGGAACCCGACGCCGAGGTCAACCGGGTCTGTGGGGCGGAACTGGCCGATTCCATGCTCTCGGAGGTGACGGGGGGGTCCCTGTTCTCGAACCACATCGTCGCCATCATCGACGACGTCGGCTCCGCCCCACCCGATGTCGTCGACACCCTGGTGGCCCTGGCGAAGAACCCCGGCGACGAACTGTGCCTGATCCTGTCGCACGAGGGTGGGAACAAAGGCAGGGGCCTGGTCGACAAACTGAAGAAAGCCAGAATCGAGACGATCACCGTGGCGGCCCCCAAGCCCTGGGAGCTGCCGAAGTTCTGCGTGGAGGAGGCGCGATCCCGGAAGGTGAAACTCTCCCAGGACGCGGCCGGGGCGCTCGTGGCGGCTGTCGGGAACGACCTGAGGGCACTCACCTCGGCGGTCGCACAGCTCGCCTCCGACGCCGGCGGTGAGCCGGTGGACGAGACCCTGGTGCGAAAGTACTTCGCGGGTCGGGCGGAGGTCACCTCGTTCGCGGTATCCGATGCCGTGCTGGCCGGTGACGCGTCGCTGGCGCTGGAGCGTCTCCGCTGGGCCCTCGGATCTGGCGTTGCCCCCGTGCTGATCACATCCGCCATGGCCGGTGCGTTCCGCGGCATGGGCAAGAACCTGGAGGCGCGGGGGAGTGGCGCCGATCTGGCCCGGAAAATCGGGGTGCCGCCGTTCAAACTGAAGGAGTATCAGCGCACCTCCCGGAACTGGCATCCGGTCGGGGTAGCCGCGGCCATCGGGATCATTGCCCGAGCCGACGCGGATGTCAAGGGCGCGGCCACCAACCCGGATTACGCGCTTGAACGCATGGTGCTTGGCGTCCTCCGGCAGAAACGAACCTGAAACCTTACAGGTTTAGTGTTTGCGGTACAGGCTCTTGGTCTGGAACACCGGCTCGCAGGTGACATAGGCCCCCAAACTGCGCAGGATGGCCTCGTCCACGGGGCCGAGGATCACGGTCGAGTGGACGTCACAGCCCCGGAAGTTGTGAAGTTCCGCCAGCGCGCGGCGGGCGAAGTCGCTGTGGGTGGCGCTGACGGACAGAGCAATCAGGACCTCGTCGGTGTGGAGCCGGGGATTCCGACTGCCCAGATGCTTTGTCTTCAGCGTCTGGATGGGTTCGATGGTCTCGGTGGCCAGCAGTTTTACATCTGGATCGATGCCGGCCAGAGCCTTCAGAGCATCCAGGAGCATCGCGGAACAAGCCCCCAGAAGCGGTGAGGTCTTGCCCACGATGATCTGGCCGTCAGGAAGCTGGATGGCAGCGGCCGGTCCCTTGGTGAGCTTCTGCTTCTCCAACGCGGGCAACACCACGGGCCGGTCTTCACGGGAGATCTGCAGTTTGCTCATTAGCAAGGCGATGCGATCCGATTGGATCGGTTCCGACTGGTCCCGGTGTTCAGCTGCCAGGGCCTTGAAGTAGCGACGGATCACTTCTTGCCGGGAGGCCTCCTGGCAGACCTCGTCATCGCTGATGCACATGCCCGCCATGTTGACGCCCATGTCGGTGGGTGACTGGTACGGGGATTCGTCGAGGAGCTGTTCGAACAGGCGCTTCAACACGGGGAAGATTTCGATGTCGCGGTTGTAGTTGACCGTCTGTTCTCCGTAGGCTGCCAGGTGGAAGTGGTCGATCATGTTCACGTCGTCGAGGTCCGCGGTGGCGGCCTCATAGGCGATGTTCACGGGATGGTCGAGGGGCAGATTCCAGATCGGGAAGGTCTCGAATTTCGCGTAGCCGGAGCGGATCCCCCGCTGGTGGTCGTGGTAGAGCTGCGATAGGCAGGTGGCCATCTTGCCCGACCCCGGGCCGGGAGCGGTCACCACTACCAGGTCGCGTGCTGTCTCGATGTATTCGTTGTGCCCGTACCCCTCTGGCGAGACGATGCGCGCCACATCGTGCGGGTAACCAGGGATCACGTAGTGCCTGTAGACCTTGATGCCGAGCCGTTCCAGTTTCCGTTTGAACGCAGCGGCCTGACGGTTGTCGTTGGACCAGTGAGAGATGACTACGCTCCCGACGTAGAGGCTGTAGGAACGGAAGGCATCGATATGGCGCAGTACGTCGTCCTCGTAAGAGATTCCGAGGTCGGCACGGACCTTGTGGCGGGAGAAGTCCTGGGCGTTGACCACCACTACGATCTCCACATCGTCGGCGAGGCCGGCCAGCATCACGATCTTGTTGTCGGGGGTGAAACCCGGCAGCACCCGGGATGCGTGCATGTCATCGACGAGCTTCCCCCCGAACTCTAGGTAGAGTTTTCCCCCGAACTGTCGGCGCCGGGCCTCGATGCTTTCCCCCTGGAGAGTCAGGTACTTTTCCCTGTCGAATCCAACTTTATGCATTGTTCCCCATTCGTTTGTGACTGCCGAAGCATACGCGAAACAGCGCCCGGACCACCGAGTGGGTCCGGGCGCTGGACTGGCCGGTAATGTCTGGGCTCAGCCGAGGGTGTTGACGGTGAGGCTGATAGCTGACTTGCGGTTGGCCGCCTGGTTCGCGTGAATGACGCCCTTGGTGACGGCCTTGTCAAGGGCGCGGTTGGCGACCCGGGAGAGCTCGACGGCCTTGGCCTTGTCGCCCTCGGCGACCGCGGCGCGGAAGTTGCGCACATGAGTGCGCAGCTCTGACTTGATGGCCTTGTTGCGCTGGCGTGCTTTCTCGTTGGTCTTCACGCGCTTCTTCTGGGACTTGATGTTTGCCACTTGGGCTTGCCTCACTAGTCTGGGTTACTCGGTATGTGGGTGCGTTGTGATGACGCGACTGTCCAGAGTAGCGGAGCCTCGGGGTGGGTGCAAAATCTCAGTCCTGCCCGACCTGGTCGCGTCGGGCTCGTGCCCAAAGACCTACTCGTGAGAAGATGACTCGTCCCGCTCCCGGCCCTAAGGAGGATGAATGCCCGCTCCCGGCAGGACCGCCCCGGCGATCATCCGCAATTTCTGCATCATCGCGCACATCGACCACGGCAAATCGACGCTGGCCGACAGGATGCTGCAACTGACGAAAGTGGTGGATGAGCGCGCCATGCGGGCGCAGTACCTGGACCGCATGGACATTGAACGCGAACGGGGCATCACCATCAAGTCGCAGGCGGTGCGGATGCCGTGGAACGTCGATGGGGTTGAATACGTTCTCAACATGATTGACACCCCTGGGCACGTCGATTTCACCTACGAGGTCTCGCGTTCCCTAGCAGCCTGCGAGGGAGCCATCCTGCTGGTTGACGCGGCCCAGGGAATCGAGGCGCAGACTCTCGCCAACCTGTACCTGGCGCTCGAGGCGGACCTCCACATCATCCCGGTGCTGAACAAAATTGCCCTGCCCAGCGCGAACCCGGAGAAATACGCTGCCGAACTTGCCGGCATCATCGGCTGCGACGAGTCAGAGGTGCTCAAGGTTTCAGCGAAAACCGGTGTCGGTGTCGCTGAGCTGCTGGACCAGATCGTCGCCCAGATTCCCGCCCCGGTTGGGGAGCCCGGAGGGGCTGCGAGGGCCCTGATCTTCGATTCCGTCTACGACACCTACCGCGGTGTGGTCACTTACGTCCGCGTGGTCGACGGTGAACTCAGCCACCGCGAACGCGTTCTCATGATGTCCACCAAAGCCGAACACGACCTTCTCGAGGTGGGGGTGATCTCTCCAGAACCGAAGAAGGCCGACGCTCTCGGTGTGGGTGAGGTGGGATATCTGATCACCGGCGTCAAGGATGTGCGGCAGTCGCGGGTGGGCGACACCATCACCGGGGCAGCACGTTCCGCCACACAGGATCTCGGAGGCTATCGGCACCCCAACCCGATGGTTTACGCGGGCCTGTACCCGATTGACGGCGATGACTTCAACGAGCTGCGCGAAGCGCTGGAGAAACTTCAGCTCAACGATGCAGCCCTCACCTTCGAACCCGAGACCTCGGGAGCTCTTGGTTTCGGGTTCCGCGTCGGCTTCTTGGGATTGCTGCATATGGAGATCGTTCGGGAACGTTTGGAGCGTGAGTTCAATCTTGACCTGATCTCCACCGCGCCGAATGTTGTCTACCGCGTCGTCATGGAGGACGGTTCTGAACACACCGTCACGAACCCGTCGGAATACCCGGCCGGCAAGATTGCGGAGGTTCATGAACCGATGGTGCGCGGCACCATCCTCACCCCGTCCGAGTACATCGGCACTGTACTGGAGCTGTGCCAGACCCGGCGCGGCGTGCAGCAGGGGCTCGACTACCTGAGCGAAGACCGGGTCGAAATCCGCTACGCCCTGCCGCTGGCCGAGATCGTCTTCGATTTCTTCGACGCGCTGAAGTCCCGCACCAAGGGTTACGCTTCTCTCGACTACGAACCCGACGGTGAGCAGGTGGCCGATCTGGTGAAGGTGGACATCCTCCTCCACGGCGACCCCGTCGATGCTTTTTCCGCGATCGTGCACAGGGACAAGGCTTACTCTTACGGCCTGATGATGGCGGGCAAACTGAAGGAACTCATTCCACGCCAACAGTTCGAGGTGCCGATCCAGGCGGCCATCGGGTCGCGTGTCATAGCCCGGGAAACCATCCGGGCAATGCGCAAGGACGTCTTGGCGAAGTGCTACGGCGGTGACATCTCCCGCAAACGCAAGCTTCTTGAGAAACAGAAGGAAGGCAAGAAGCGGATGAAGATGGTGGGTCGTGTCGAGGTGCCGCAGGAGGCCTTCGTGGCCGCCCTGTCCACATCGGAGACCACCAAGAAGTAGGGCGCAGGGCTCCTGGAGCACCAGGCGATCAACCGGGACAACTAGGACTCTCGTGCCTACGTTCATCTCAGCGCGAGAGGTTACGCCCCGGACAAGGTGGCGGATCCCTTCCCCGCGTCGTTCACCTTGGTTGCGCGGCTGGTTTGACGGCGATTCCGGCGGGATGAGGCCGGTTCAGCGCAGTCCGGAAGTGGTCAGCCCCTGGACCAGGAAACGCTGCAGGAACAAGAAGACCACCAGCATCGGCAGGATCGCGATCAGCG
>JABCNW020000027.1 GCA_013333945.2 Propionibacterium sp. | reverse complement strand
CGGCGGCGCTGCTGTCCGGAATGCTCATCCAGGCCCAGGAACACCATCCGGTCATCAGCCTCTACGTGAATGACTTCAATACCCCCGCCATCCGGCTCTACGAGCGATTGGGTTTCCAGGAGGTCGGATCGTTGTCGACGGTTCACTACTGACGTGACGTCGCGGTCGTTGTTCTGGTGCATGACCGGCTCGGGGGCAACCGGGCGGTAGAGTTCTTCCGTCCCGGACAGGAAGGAACCTCTGTGATAACGCGCCTCAGTCAGTTGTTCGTTCGGACTCTGCGTGATGATCCGGCAGATGCCGAGGTCGCCAGCCATCGGTGGCTGGTCCGGGCGGGCTACATCCGTCGCGTCGCACCGGGAGTGTACTCATGGCTGCCGCTCGGTTTGAAAGTGATGCAGAAGGTCGAGGCCATCTTCCGGGAGGAGATGGAGACCGCCGGGGCCCAGGAGGTACGATTCCCCGCCCTGCTGCCCCGCGACCCCTACGAGGCCACCAACCGCTGGACCGAGTACGGGGAGAACCTGTTTCGGCTGCAGGACCGCCGGGGCAACGACATGCTGCTCGGCCCCACCCACGAGGAGATGTTCACCCTCCTAGTGGGCGACCTGTACAGCTCCTACAAAGACCTGCCCCTGAGGTTGTACCAGATCCAGACGAAATACCGTGATGAGGCTCGTCCCCGCGCCGGTCTGCTCCGGGGTCGTGAGTTCGTCATGAAGGACGCCTATTCCTTCGACGTCGACGACGAGGGCCTGAAGGCCAGCTATCAGATCTTCCGGGACGCCTACATCCGTATCTTCGACCGTCTCGGCCTGGAGTACGTGATCGTGAAGGCCACGTCCGGGGCCATGGGAGGTTCCGAATCCGAAGAGTTCCAGGCCGTGCTGTCCGCAGGGGAGGACAGCTTCGTGCGCTCTCCCGGAGGTTATGCCGCAAACGTGGAGGCCGTGACGGTCACGCCCCCTCCTGCTGTTGCTTTCGAAGACGTGCCCGGTGCCGTCGTCGTCGATACTCCCGGAACCCCGACCATCGCATCCTTGGTGGAGGTGCTCAACACGAACCACCCTCGCGGAGACCGGGAGTGGGAAGCTGCCGACACTCTGAAGAACGTGGTGCTCAAGGTCACCGAGCCTGATGGGAGCACCTGGCCCTTGGTGATCGGATTGCCGGGAAACCGCGAGGTCGATGCCAGACGGCTCTCCGCGGCGCTGGCCCCCGCTGAGGCAGCCCCCTTCGAAGAGGCCGACTTTGCCGCCCACCCGTCGCTGGTCAAGGGCTACATCGGTCCTGGTGCGCTGGGGGAGAAGTCGCCCTCCAAGGTGAGATACCTCGTTGATCCCCGGGTGGTCACCGGCACCGAATGGGTGACGGGCGCCGATCAACAAGACCGCCACGTCATGCACCTGGTCGCGGGCCGTGATTTCACTCCCGACGGTCTCATTGACGTGGCTGAGGTGCGCGAGGGAGATCCTGCTCCCGACGGCTCCGGTCCTCTCACCGTGGAACGCGGCATGGAGGTGGGACACATCTTCCAACTGGGGCGCAAGTACGCCGAGGCGCTGGGCCTGAAGGTCCTGGACCGCAATGGCAAACTCGTCACCGTCACCATGGGTTCATATGGGATCGGGGTCTCTCGTCTTGTCGCCGCTGTTGCTGAGACCACGTGCGACGACAAAGGCCTCGCGTGGCCGGTGGAGCTGGCTCCCTACCAGGTTCAGGTGATGGTCACCGGTAAAGGCCAGGAAATGTTCCAAGCCGCTGAGGACCTCGCCGAGGCGCTCTCCGAGCTTGGAATCGACGTTCTCTACGATGACCGCAAGGCCAGTCCGGGAGTGAAATTCACCGATGCGGAGCTGCTCGGAATGCCTGTCGCCGTCGTGATCGGGAGGGGGCTGGCCAATGGGCTGGTTGAGGTCCGCAACCGCCGTACCGGGGAGAAACGCGAAGTGCCGGTGGCCGACGTTGTCGCCACGGTTCGGGAGCTCGTAGGAGGCTGAACGCGCTCCGGCTCAAGAGTTCACCCAGCCAGGCCAGGCAGGAAGCTTTCCGCCCAATGCTTGGATGCGGGGTACCTGGGCCAGGGCCTCGTTCAGCCAGTCCTTCTCTCCGGTCGCGGACACCGCTCCTGCGAGGCCATCCAGCAGTTTCAGTTCCAATTCCGTCTGCGCATTCTGGAGAGACGCAGCGTCGGTGATGGCAGGCAGTTCGTAGTGGCCATCCTGGCGGGGGCGATCGGTTCCCAGCGCCGCTATCAACCGGTCCCGGAGGTCCTTCAGCTCGGTGTGCCGTGCCAGCAGGACATCATGCTGGGAATCTTTCGACGAGGTGATGCCCAGCTCCTTCTCGAGTGCCTGCAACAGCGCCCATACATGGGTGAGCGCGGTACCGAGCGCAGTCTTATCCGGGATGTCCTGGTACTGGTACGGTTCGCTCGTGGTCTCGCCGGGAAGTGCATCTGGATTCGTCAGGCCTTTTGCCGCCAGGAGGACCGAGAGATGAAACAACCTCATGGGCTGGCCCTGTGCCTCTCCGAGTGCTTTCGTGGCGGCATCCATCACCAGCTGAGTAGCGGCTGCGAGATCGGCTCTCGGATCGCTGCTCTGCGAGGCGGAAGGAGAGGGAGAGGCTTCCGGGAAAACGGGCTCACCGCCGACGAGAGGATCGCTTGCCAGTAGGCGTCCCTGCCAGGCGGAAGTCTGTGTCAGGGCGGCGGCGCGCCACGGATCGGACTGCAGGGAGACCGCCCTGGACAGTTCCGTCACGGCCGAGGAGAGTGTCGACACGCCCGGGTTCTGGGTCGGTTTGGGGGAGCGGGTGGGAAGGTTATCCACCACCGGTCCCGGAGCGCAGGCAGTGAATGCCAAAGCTCCCAGTCCTGCAAACAGATGACGGCGGGTCAGCGGCATGGCCCGAATTCTAGCCTCCATGCCACGTAGGATTGTTTTCACAACCGAGCTCACAACCGAATCGGAGCCTTCATGCAAGAACAACAGCTCGTGGTGCTCGTCGAGCCCATCCTGGAAGAAACTGGGCTGGAGTTGGACGGCCTCGAAGTGATCCCAATCGGAAAGCGGCGTCTGCTGCGCATCACTGTCGATGGCGATGGACCCTACGGGCGTGGCCCGCTGCTGGATGACATCTCTACCGCGTCGGCACGAATATCGGCGGCACTCGATGCCTCGAACGCCGTCGGCAATACCCCTTACACCTTGGAGGTCACCAGTCGAGGTGTGGGGAAACCTCTGACCGAGGCCAAGCACTATCGCCGTAATCGTGGTCGGCTTGTTCACCTCATTCTGGTCGAGGGGGAGTGCACAGGACGTATTGTGCGCGTGACCGACACCGGGGTGGAACTGGACGTTGACGGCGCAGAACGTGAAGTGCCGTTCGAACAGGTGCGCAAGGCGCAGGTGCAGGTGGAACTCAACCCCCCGAAGGAATTCGCCCTGCCGGGCGAGGAGGCCGAGAATGAGGAGGAGGCCTGACATGGATATCGATCTGGCTGCTCTGCGCACCATCGAGCGTGACAAGGAAATCTCGATGGACTATCTCATCAAGACCCTTGAAGATGCGCTGCTGAACGCCTATCAGAAGACCGACAACCCTCTTCGTGGAGTGAAGGGTGAGATCGACCGCAAAACAGGGCGGGTAGCGGTCCTGGCCCCTGAGTTCGACGACGATGACAACGTCATCGGTTTCTATGATGACACCCCTGCTGATTTCGGACGTGTGGCAGCGGCGACGGCTCGCCAGGTGATTTTCCAGCGCATCCGGGAGGCGGAGGATGATCAAAAGTATGGTCACTTCTCCGGCACGGAGGGAGACATCCTGACCGGTGTTATCCAGGCAGATCGTGATTCCCGTACTGTCCGGGTCGATCTCGGTTCCCTCGAGGCCATCATGCCGCAGGCGGAGCAGGTGCCGGGGGAGGAATACCTACACGGAAAGCGCATCAAGGTCTACGTGGTCTCTGTTAGGCGCGAACTGCGAGGCCCGCAGGTGGTCGTATCGCGTACGCACCCGAACCTGGTGCGCAAGCTTTTCGCCCTGGAAGTGCCAGAGATCTCACAAGGCGTGGTGGAGATCAAGGAGGTGGCGCGCGAGGCCGGGCATCGGTCCAAGATCGCGGTGGCCAGCAAGAATCCCGACGTCTCTGCCAAGGGAGCCTGCATAGGGCCCATGGGGCAGCGGGTCAGGGCTGTCACGAATGAACTCAACGACGAGAAGATCGACATCGTTGATTGGTCGGAGGATCCCCGGCATTTTGTTGCAGCAGCGCTCTCGCCGGCCAAAGTGCTGTCCGTTACGGTGACCAACGAAGCTGCCCACGCGTGCCGCGCCGTCGTGCCCGACTACCTGCTCTCGCTGGCAATCGGGCGCGAGGGGCAGAACGCGCGGCTGGCCGCGCGACTCACGGGCTGGCGCATCGACATCCAGCCCGACGTCGAATCCGCCGGATCCTGATCGCGAGGATCATCGCGGGCCATCACCGCCCGCGCCGCGGACCTCGACGATTCCCACGGCGGCGGCTTTCGCGACCGCATCGGCCTCCGCCTGGGTGAGCTTCCCCTCGGAGACGGCTTGGTCGAGGACCTTCTTGTTCGCCTCGGTCCTGACCTCCTGAAGGGCGGTGGTCACCATCGATTCATCAAGGCCCAGCGCCTGGGCCAAGGCCTTCGCTATCTCCGTATCCCTGTCCCCCGAGCCCGGTTCGCCGGGCGGGGCAACAGTGGGCTGACCTTGGCCGCCCTCGGTCGCCTGCTCGGAGCCGTTGCCGGACGACTGGCCCTGGCTGGGCATCCCCCTGGACTCCTGAGACTGATGGATGCTCTGGAGAGCTTCTCTCAACTTGGACTCCTCGACGCCGAGTTTCTGGGCCAGCGCCGCGGTATCGACGCCCCGCAGCCTCATCATGCCGCCGCCCGGGCCGCCGTGTTGCCCATCCGTGGGGCCGCCCTGTTGGGTGCTCGCCTGTTCCGATGCCACGGAGACACTGGAGCTCTCGGTCGGTTTCGGGGAGCTCGGATCCGCGTTAGCCAGCTGCGTCAGACCCAAGCCGATCCCCGCGGTGGTGAGGACGGCAGCGCCTCCGATGACAAACTTCTTCATCGTCGGTTCCCTTTCTTGGCCGGCTCCTCCGGCCACATCGATCAATGGTCTGGAGGCCGGCTGTCAGGAGACTGTGGTGAACCTGCGGGTACCATGGGAGATGGTATGACAAGCTGGGGGTGTGGAACCGGAACGTACTTGCATCGGCTGTCGAAACCGTGATCTCCAGTCCCGCATGATTCGTCTGGTGCGCAGTGGCGATGAAATCGTGGATGCGACCAAACCCCGCCTTCCTGGGCGCGGTGCCTATCTGCACGTGGGATGTCTCGGGGTGGCGGAGAAACGTCAGGCGCTGCGTCGCGCATTCGGGCCCGGTGCTCTGCTGGCAGGATCTTTGCGCACCCGATTGTCGCAGAACCTGTCAGTTGGCATCTGACGCAACGGTCGCGGTAACATCCTCGGTGGCCTTCGTGCATTCACGGGGCTGTTCCTGACGCGCGACCTCAGGTCGCGTCCCCTCAGAAAGTGAGTTAACGCTCATGACCACTCGATGAGTACATGAGATGACCCAGCAAACCAGCTAGTGGGCCAGTGGCGTGCGCGTGCGTTCATGGCCCTTACGAAGGAGAGTAGTGGCCAAGCCCCGCGTCCACGAGATCGCAAAAGAGATCGGGATCACAAGCAAGGAGCTTTTGAAGAAGCTCACCGAAATGGGCGAGTACGTTTCCAGTGCTTCATCCACCCTGGAGGCGCCGGTGGTGCGCAGGGTGCGCGAAGCATACGCACCGAAAGCCGAAACCACAGTCGCCAAACCGGCAGCACCCAAACCTTCCCCGACGAAACCTACGCCGCGCCCCGCGGGCGGGAAGGACAAGACCCCATCGGAGCCGGTCGCGTCGAAGCCAGTGGCGACCCCCGGAGCTCCAACCCCGACTGCCCCGCCCAGTCCGGCAGAGTCCGCACGTCCGGTTCCCAAACCTTCCCCGGGTCGTCCGAGCCCCAAACCCGGGGCGTCTCGCACGGGCGCGGCCGCACCTAAACAGGCGGCTCCCCGTCCCGGAGCGACCCCTCGTCCAGGAGGCAACAAGCCCGCACCCAAAGACGGTCCCGGACCCCGTCCTGGTGCCCGTCCAGGGCCCCGTCCCGGTGGCTCCGCACCCACCCCCGGTTCACATGCGCGCCGTCCCGGCACCCCGCGTCCCGGCAACAATCCGTTCGCGGTTTCCCAAGGGATGGGCGTTGGGCGTTCCGGAACGCAGCGACGTGACCAGGGCCCCCGGCAGGGTGGTGACCAGCGAATGCCGCGTCCCGGTGGCACTGGCGGCCTGCCCCGCCCCAACCCCGCGATGATGCCCAAGACCCAGAACTCCACTCTCGGCCAGGCGGCTGTCCGTGGCTCGGGTCGCTCCGGTGGATCAGGGCGTGGCCGCCCTGGTTCTCAGGGACGTCCGGGCAGCGGTGGGTTCGGTGGCCCGCCAATGGGCGGTCCGGCCGGTGGCGCAGGTCGTGGCGGCGGTCGTGGTCGTGGCGGCGGCACACAGGGAGCCTTCGGTCGTGGCGGTGCTGGTGGTAGGCGCGGACGCAAGTCCAAGAAACAGCGCAGGCAAGAATTCGACCAGATGGAGGCCCCCACCATCGGTGGCGTGCGGCTCCGAAAGGGTGATGGCCAGACTGTGCGGCTGCGACGCGGCGCATCTCTGACCGATCTCGCGGAGAAAATCGGGGTCGAGCCTGCTGCTCTGGTACAGGTGCTGTTCCACCTGGGTGAGATGGTCACTGCTACCCAATCGGTGGCCGACGACACCCTCGAGGTGCTGGGCGCCGAGCTGGACTACAACATCGAGGTGGTCTCGCCTGAGGATGAGGATCGTGAGCTGCTCGAGTCCTTTGACCTGGAGTTCGGGGAGAACATCGGGGATGAGGCGGACTTGAGGTCCCGCCCGCCGGTCGTCACGGTCATGGGTAACGTCGACCACGGCAAGACGAAGCTCCTCGACGCGCTGCGTCACACCAACGTGGTCGCGGGGGAGGCCGGGGGAATTACGCAGGCCATCGGCGCCTACCAGGTCGAGACCGAGGTCGACGGTGAGGAACGTGCCATCACCTTCATCGACACCCCCGGTCACGAAGCGTTCACCGCCATGCGTGCCCGTGGAGCCAAGTCAACGGATATCGCGGTGCTGGTCATCGCGGCCGACGACGGTGTGATGCCGCAGACCATCGAGGCCCTCAATCACGCCAAGGCAGCCGACGTGCCCATAGTGGTCGCGGTCAACAAGATCGACAAGCCCGCGGCTGATCCGGTTCGGGTTCGCGGCCAGCTCTCCGAGTTCGGCCTGATCCCTGAGGAGTACGGCGGTGAGACACAGTTCGTCGATGTCTCTGCTGTCACCCATGAAGGCTTGGACAGTCTGCTCGAGGCCATTGTCCTGACCGCTGATGCGGCCCTCGATCTGCGTGCCAACCCAGACATGCCCGCTCAGGGCGTGGCCATCGAGGCTCACCTCGACAAGGGCCGGGGGCCGGTCGCCACCGTGCTGGTGCATCGCGGGACACTCCGGATCGGGGATTCTATCGTCGCCGGTTCAGCACACGGTCGCGTGCGTGCCCTCATCAACGACCAGGGTGGAAACGTCACTGAGGCGCGGCCATCGATGCCCGTACAGGTGTTGGGACTGACCTCGGTGCCCGGTGCCGGTGACAATTTCCTGGTCGTCGAGGATGACCGGATGGCTCGGCGGATCGCCGACAAGCGTGAGGCGCGTATGCGTGCCGCACAGCAGGCGAAGACGAGTCGGCGCAAGACTCTCGACCAGCTGTTCGATGAGCTGCAGAAGGGCGAGACCCAGGAGTTGCTTCTCATCCTCAAGGGTGATGGGGCAGGATCCGTCGAGGCCTTGGAGGATGCACTCTCGCAGATCGACGTTGGCGACGAGGTCAGCCTGCGGGTCATCGACCGAGGTGTTGGCGCCATCACCGAGACCAACGTGTCGCTGGCAGCGGCGTCAAAGGCCGTCATCATCGGCTTCAACGTTCGCGCCCCGGCTCACGCCGCGCAGCTTGCCGACCGTGAAAACGTGGACATCCGTTACCACTCGGTCATCTACTCCGCCATCGATGAGATCGAATCCGCTCTCAAGGGCATGCTCAAGCCGATCTTCGCCGAGGAGATCCGTGGGCAGGCCGAGATCCGCGAAATCTTCCGTTCTTCCAAGTTCGGCAACATCGCGGGCTGCATGATCGCCAGTGGCTCTATCAAACGGAATCAGAAGGCCCGGTTGCTGCGTGACGGAGTCGTGGTGGCGGAGACGTCCATCGCGTCGCTGCGTCGCGAGAAGGACGACGTGACGGAGGTCCGTGAGGGCTTCGAGTGCGGTATGACGCTGAGCAATTACAACGACATCCGCATCGGCGACATCATCGAGACCTTTGAGATGGTCGAGCGTGAGCGGTCCTAACAGGAGTTGACAGATGCCACATCCCAGGAACGCCAAGCTGGCGGATCAGATCAAGGTGATTCTCGCGTCCACCTTGGAGAGACGGGTCAAGGACCCCAGACTGGGGTTCGTGACCATCACGGACGTGCGCCTCACCGGCGACAACCGTGAAGCCACCGTGTTCTACACGGTGATGGGTGATGAATCAGCCAGGGCCGGGACAGCTGCCGCTCTGACTTCGGCCACGGGCATGTTGCGCACGGCCGTGGGGTCGCAGCTCCAGATGCGGCATACTCCGACACTCACCTTCGTGCTGGATGCCACTCCGGAGGCGGCCCGCAGCATCGAGGATTTGCTTGCCAAAGCACAGGCCCGGGATGCCGAGGCCGCAGCCGAGGCGGTGGGGAAGTCCTTCGCCGGCGATGCTGATCCTTACAGGAAACCACGCACGGACGACGAGGACGAGTGAGCGCCGAATCCGGTGTCGTCGTGGTCGACAAACCGGCGGGGGTGACCTCCCACCACGTGGTGGGGCGCCTCCGCCGGCTGCTTGGCACCCGGAGGATCGGGCACGCCGGGACCCTCGACCCCATGGCTACAGGAGTGCTGATTCTTGGAGTGAATCGGGCCACGAGGCTGCTGGGACATCTTGCTCTGCACGACAAATGCTACCTAGCCACCGTCCGTCTTGGGCAGGCAACCACCACCGATGACGCCGACGGTGAGGTGGCTGCGGTGGCTGACGCATCTGGAATCACTCCGAGTGACCTGGAACCAGCGTTCGCCGCGCTGCGCGGCAGGATCCAGCAAGTGCCGTCGGCGATTTCTGCGATCAAGGTGAATGGCAAACGTGCCTACGACCTGGCAAGGCGCGGGGTGCAGGTGGAACTGAAGGCGCGAGAAGTGGAAGTGACCCGCCTGGACGCTCTGGCCTTTCGCCCGGGGGAGGGGGTTCTCGATGTGGAGATCGATGTCGAGTGCTCGTCCGGGACCTACGTGCGTGCCATTGCCCGGGATATGGGGAAAATCCTCGGGGTCGGAGGGCATCTGACTGCCCTCCGACGTACCCGGATCGGTGATTACGACCTGTCCGTGGCCGTCGAGCTGGGGGAGTTTCCCCCAGCGATGATGTCCATGGCCGATGCTGCCAAACGCAGCTTCCCCTGCGTCACGGTGGATTCGAGGATGGCCACAGACGTCGGTTATGGACGCCGCCTTGACATAGCGGTACCCGCTGACGTGACGGGGATTCTTTCCCCAACAGGCGAGTTGCTCGCCCTCTATCGCCCTGACGGTTCTGGGGCAAGACCCGTTGCCGTGTTGGTGTGAGTTTCCTCAGATTCCCAGTTTGAGGGCCCGGTAGGCCGTTCGGATGTGCTCTTCCATCAAGGTGGCGGCCAGGTCTCCGTTGCGCTTTTCGATCGCATCGAAGATGCCGCGATGCTGGGTGCACAGGTTGTCGCGTAATGCCTGCCAGTCGTCGATGGCCATGGATGCGTTCCGGATAGGGGCACGCAGGGCCTCCCGGATGGCAGAGGTTAGGTCGCCGATGAATGGGTTCCGTGCAGTGATGGCGATCTCGACGTGGAACTCGGTGTCGAGCGCATTGAAGGAGTCGAGGGCTGTGTCCTGATCCATCCGATCCACTAGCTCGCCCATGCGGTTGAGAGCCTCGTCATCCCAGTGACGAGCCGCCAGAGTGACTGTTGAGCGCTCCAGGGCCACCCGGGCGTCAGTGAGGTCGGTGGCAGATGTGGAGGACAACGCCAAGTGCAATCGGAAAAGGCGACCCAGTGCCTCCGTGTGCCCGGCGATGATACGGGTGCCTCGTCCCGGTCCTGGGTGGGATTCCAGGATTCCCTGGGCTTGAAGCACCCTGATGGCCTCCCTGACCGCACCTCGGCTCACTCCCAGTTCCTTGGCAAGATCGCGTTCCGGAGGCAGCTTCGCCCCCACCTCGTACTTTCCGCTGAGCAGCGACGCCTCGATGTGATCCAGCGCTATCCGATGCGCCTTGCGGTCGTCTCCCTGCAACATAGAGTCATTGTCTCACCGGAGTGGCGATCGAGCCGGACAACAGGCCTGATCGAGGCCCCCGGTGCGTTGGTCATTCACAGTTTCTGTTACGATCAAGCCGTCTCAGTCAGGGAACGCCGGTGGGAATCCGGGACTGACGCGCAACGGTGAGGGGAAAATCCCGAGTCCGAATGCTGACTGAGGCGAGCGACCCGGCCGCGCGCAACGGCCCTTAACGGAAAGCCAATCAATGCCTCGCACCGTCCGCTTCCGGTCCCGTATCGGGATTGAGCTGCGTCTCGTTGTGCTGGCGCTGGCGTTGTTGCTCACACCAGTCTTCACAGTTGTCATCGGAGCGGCGGCTGTGCCCCTGGACGAGGTTGTTGGTGTCCTGGTGAGCCACATACCGGGAATCGACGTTCAGATCACCTGGGACCGCTCTACCGACGCGATCGTCTGGGACACGCGTCTGCCCCGGATAATCGCCGGAGTGGCGGTTGCCGCGATCCTCGGGGTAGCAGGTGTGGTGTTGCAGGCTGTGGTCCGTAACGCCCTGGCCGAGCCCTACGTGCTGGGGGTCAGCGCGGGTGCATCCTCCGGTGCCGCTTTCGCCATCATCATCGTCGGCGCTTCTGGTGCCATGGCCGTTGGGATGATGGCTTTCGCGGGGGCATTGCTGGCTACTCTGTTGGTCTTGGCCATCGCGGGACGCACCCAGTCGCCGCTGCAGTTGATCCTCGGAGGATTGGGCGTCGGGTTTGGCTTTCAAGCCCTGACCAATCTCATCATCTTCTCCTCTGACTCGCCAGAGACCGCCCGCTCGGTCATGTTCTGGACCCTGGGGTCGTTGGCCCGGGCTAGCTGGGATTCGGTACCCGTCGTCATGCTCGCGGCGTTGCTGCTCACGGTGCTGATGATGCTGTGCGGTCCTATCCTCGATGCCTTGGCCAGCGGTGACCGCACCGCCCAGGCGGTGGGCGTTGAGCCGGCCCGAGCCCGCATCCTGCTGCTGATCCCGGTATCTGCAGCCGTCGCACTGGCCGTCGCCACTGCGGGCGGAATCGGTGGCGTCGGCCTCGTGGTTCCCCACCTCATCAGATCCTTTATAGGTCCCGCCCATCGCTTCCTAGTGCTCGGTTCTGCGCTGGCTGCAGGTCTATTCCTCGTCTGGGCAGATGCGTTCGCGCGTCTTGCGTTCGCTCCGGCAGAGGTGCCGATTGGTGTGGTTACCGGGCTCATCGGGGCCCCGGGGCTCGTGCTGTTGGTCCGCCGTCAGGGCCACAGCCTGTGAATCCGGAAAGAACAGGAAATTCATGAGAAAGCTTCTTGGCCCAATTGCCGCGATGGCTCTCGCCCTGACCGCCTGCGGCACCTCCGCAGCCGAGCGGGCCTCCCAGAGCGCCAGCGCCTCCGCTACGGCGTCACCGGGTATCGACCAGCAGAGTGGTTTCCCTGCCGAGGTTGACAGCTGTGGGGAGAAACTTCATTTCGACGCCGCGCCGAAGAAAGTCTTGATCCTCAACGGCACCGGCCTGCCGGATCTCGATGCCCTCGAGGTGGTGAACAAACTGTCCCTGCGGGCCGGGGACAAGAACTTTGGCACCGGTCAGGAAGAACTGCAGGCCAAGTACAACGCAATTCAGGCGGTCGCCTCCAGCGAGATCGAAACCGGTGGTGTCAGGGTCTCCACCGAGGTGGTCCTGGAGAACAAGGTCGACCTGGTGATCGGCTACGAGGAGGGCGTTGACCGGGAGGCATTGAAGAAGGCCGGAGTGCAGCTGTACTCCCCGGCGGCCTTCTGCCCCAACTACTCGGTCAAACACGCCACCTGGGATCTCATCGACACCGAGGTCAACAACCTCGCTTCGATTTTCGGCGTCCAGGACAAGGCCGCATCCGTGATCGAGAAACGCAAGGCGAATGTTGATGCCCTCGACGCGAAGGGCAAGGCCGCCGGCGCCACCGGGATTGCGCTCTACATCACCCCTGGGCAGAGCAATTTCTACGCCTACGGAACCTCCTCGATGGTCCAGCCGATCTTCGAGGCCAACGGGTTGAAGAACTCGTACGAAGACACCACGACCCGCGTCTTCGACGGGTCCATGGAGGACATCCTGAAACGAAATCCCGACTGGGTCGTGCTGCTCTCCCTCGAGGCGACGAAAGAGCAGACCTTGGAGGCGTTCAAGGGCTTCAACGGCGCCGACCGGCTCAAGGCGGTGACCAACAACCAGGTGGTGGTGCTGCCCTTCTCGCTGACCGATCCGCCAACAACCCTGTCCGTTGAGGGAGCCAGCCAGCTGTCCCAGGAGATCGCGGGGAGCTGATCCGGGGTCGGCGGTAAATCGTTGTGGCCGGATGGGCGGGGCATCCGGCCACAACATGGGGGCACACAACCGAATGCACAGCATTGAAAGGGAAGTCATGAGACGAATCATCGCTCTTGCGAGTGCCGCAGCCCTCCTGTTGACCGCCTGTGGAACCTCGGCAGCCGAACGCGCCGCCCAGAGCGCCAGCAGCAGTGCTACCGCGTCTGGAGGCGGCGCATATCCCGTCGACATCGTCAGCTGCGGGCAGACACTCCACTTCGATGCGCCGCCGTCCAGGGTGCTGGTGCTCGGGGATACCAGTGTGTCGAACATGGATGCCCTGGGGCTGATGGACAAGATCAATCTGCGGGCTGGAGACGCTCATTTCGGATCAGCTGCTCCGGAACTCCAGGCCAAGCACGACGCCATCGAATCGGTGGAAGCGGGCAAAACCGATACCGGTGGGGTGAAAATCGCGACCGAGACGATCTTGAACTCGCACGTGGACCTGGTGATCGGCTATGACAAGGGAGTCGAACGAGAGCAGGTGGCCAAGGCCGGGGTTCAGCTCTACTCTCCCGAGGCGTACTGCCCCAAGTACTCCGTCGAGAAGGCGTCCTGGGAGCTGATCGACAGCGAGATCAACAACTTGGCCAAGATTTTCGGGGTCGAGGACAAGGCGAACGCCGTCATCGCGGAAATCCATGCGAAGACCGCCAAGCTGAAGGCCGATGCGCCCTCGGGTCGGGGAACGGGAGCGGCGCTCTACATCACCGCGGGATCCACCCGGTTCAGTGCCTATGGAAGCTCGTCGATGAGCCAGCCCATCCTCGATGCGAACGGCATCACCAATGTCTACGGTGACAACACCACCAGGGTCTTCGATGGCTCCATGGAAGATCTCCTGGCCCGCAACCCCGACTGGATTGTGCTGCTCTCGTCGGGTGCCAGCGATGAGGAGACGATCCAGACTTTCAAATCCTTCAGTGGAGCGGAGCAACTCAGGGCGGTGGTCAATGACCATCTCGTCGTGATCCCGTTCGTGCTGACGGATCCACCGAATGTTCTCTCTGTCGAGGGCGCTGCCACGCTGGCGGAGAAGACGGCGAACAAGTGATTCAAGCCGATCAGCTCAGCGTGGCCCGTGGCGGTCGGGTGGTGCTCGCGGGGGCCCACCTCACCGCTGAGCCGGGCGAGGTCGTCGGGGTGGTGGGCCCGAACGGTTCTGGGAAGACTACTCTCCTTCTTGCCCTGAACCGAGCCCTCCGCGCCAGCGGGGGCACCGTCGTTATCGACGGGGACGACCTCTCCCGGCTCCCACGTAGGGAAATCGCGCGCCGAATAGCCGTGGTTGCCCAGGACACCGAGACGGCCCTGCCGCTGAAGGTCCGTGACGCTGTCGGTCTCGGTCGGCTAGCACGACGCACCCTCGTGGCGTACGGAGACGCCTCCGACAGGGTGATCATCAACGACGCCCTCGAACGGGTGGAGGCCAGCCACCTGGCGGACCGGCTCATCACTCAGCTCTCCGGGGGCGAACGCCAAAGGGTGCTGGTGGCTAGGGCCATCGCCCAGCGGGCCAGTCACTTGCTCCTGGATGAGCCGACCAACCATCTCGACTTACACCACCAGTTCTCTCTGCTGAGACTGGTCACGGAACTCGGCTGCGCGGTTGTGATGGTACTGCACGACCTGAACCTGGCGGCACGATTCTGCACCCAGCTGCTTGTGATCAACGGCGGGGAGGTCGTGGCCAGTGGTACCCCGGATGAAGTGTTGACTCCCGACATCCTCGAACCCATCTATCACCTGCGAGTGCGCCGCATCGCGCACGAGAACCTTACCCACCTGATTTTCAGCCCCGAAACCGAGTCGAAGGAGAACGAATGAACCCGGAGGAACTGCTCGCCGCCTGGCATGTTCAGCAGACCGCTTTCATAGAATTCCGTGACCAGCGTGTCAGAGCAATGTTGGAGATGCTGGCTGCCGTCCACCCCGGGGACCGGTCCCTGCGGGTCCTGGATCTGGGATGCGGCCCCGGTTCTCTCTGCGACGCCGTTGCTGATCGTTTTCCAGAGGCCGAGGTGGTTGGCGTCGACCGTGATCCGATCCTGCTGCGTCTGGGACGAGAAACCAACAGACACGGCGAGCGGATGAGACTTCTTGACATCGATCTTGCTGATCCAGGCTGGATCAGCAAGGTGGGACAGGAACGTTTCGACGCGGTGGTCAGCGCGACAGCCCTGCACTGGCTGAGCCCCGACAAACTTGCGGGTCTCTATGTGGCTCTTCCGCAGGTGCTGAACCCGGGAGCGGTATTCCTGAACGCCGATCATCTCTACTTTGACGGGGCCACCGAGCCTTTCCTGAAAGGGGTTGCGGAGACTCAACGGGAGAGGTTTCGCCTGGCTGCTCTCGAAGCTGGGGCCATGACGTGGGATGCCTGGTGGGAGGCAGCGCGCTCCATGCCGGGTTGGGAGGCCGAGGCGAGGCAGTGGGAGGAACGCTGGTCCGACAAATCTCCTATCGTGAAGGTCAGCCTGGAGTTCCATCTGAGTGCGCTCCGGGCCGCGGGGTTCGTCGAAACCACCCACATCTTCCGCTGGTTCGACGACGTGGTGGTGTTCGCGCGGCTGCCCTGACGGCCGCCCGGATCGCTGCTTCGCGGAGGGCATTTACCCCCTGAACGCGCGACGAAAATAACTGGACACCCCGTCGCGACAATGTGCTATGGTCGGACCAACCACGGGCCCGACCGGGCCCAGAAAACTGGACGATGGAGTTCTCGACATGTCATCCCTCCTAGAGGTATTTCAGCCTTCTGCTGATCCACTCGGGTCGCAGTGGCTCTCGGCCCTCGTGGCCGTCATCCCCATCGTGTGCATGCTCGTCACCCTCGGAGCGCTGCGCTGGAAGGCACATATCGCCGGGGCCGTGTCCTGGGCCTTGGCCTTCGTCGTGGCCATTCTGGCGTTCAAGATGCCCGTCATGATGGCCGTTTCATCAAGCTTCCAAGGATTCATCTACGGTCTGTTCCCGATCGTGTGGATTCTGTTGATGGCCATCTGGATGTACCAGGTGACCGTGATCTCGGGCCGATTCGAGGACCTGCGCAACACCTTCTTCCTGATCAGCGACGACCCGCGCGTGCTCGGCCTGCTGATCGCCTTTTGCTTCGGTGGCCTTCTTGAGGCCCTCGCTGGCTTCGGTGCCCCGGTCGCCATTGCTGCCGCCATGCTGGTAGCCGTCGGCTTCTCGCCGATCCGCGCTGCACTCATCGCCCTGCTCGCCAACACGGTTCCTGTGGCCTTCGGCGCGGTCGGTCTGCCCGTTATCCAGGCGGCAGCAGTGGGCGGATTTGAGAACGTGCTCTCCATCTCTCCGACCACGGGGAGGCTGACTGCCATGCTGTGCCTCGTGGTGCCCTTCCTGCTCCTCGCGGTCATGGATGGCAAGAAGGGGATCAAGGAGTGTTGGCCCTTCGGCCTCGTGGTGGGCGTGACCTTTGGTGTCGTCAAGTGGATCGTCTCCGCCACCCCGCTATACACCCTGACCGAGCTCGTCGCCGCCCTGGTCAGTGTCGCCGTGGCGATCGCCTTCACCCGGGTCTGGAAGCCGGGAGGTGACTCGGAGGTCGTGTCTCGTATCGGTCGCCCTGTTGACCCCGCGCTCGAGACCGAGACGGCCAAGACGGAGGCCGCCGACACATCCAACCTCACCGGTAACAAAATCTTCATGGCTCTTGTGCCTTATCTGATGGTCATCGTGGTCTTTGGGATCGCCGCCATACCAGCAGTAAAGGATTTCTTTGTCTCCCTCGACGGCAGTGGCAAGACCGGTTGGGCCAGGTTCCAGTGGCCCGGGCTGTCCGAGATGCTGAGCGCATCTGGTGCTCCCGCCTCCCACCGGACTTTCGCCTTCCCCTGGGCATCCACCCCTGGCATCCTGCTGGCGCTGGTCGCCATCCTGACCGCCCTCGTCTACAAGGTGTCCATGAAGGACGCTTTCAAGGAGCTGTGGGTCAATGTCAAGAAGATGAAGTTCGCCATGCTCACCATTGGGGCCGTGGTCGCTCTGGCCTACGTCATGGGCGACTCCGGTCAGACCCTCGCGCTCGGCACGTTCATCGCTGGAGCTGGCGCCATCTATCCATTCTTGGCCCCGGTGCTCGGGTGGATCGGCACCTACGTGACCGGTTCGGACACCTCCGCCAACATTCTCTTCTCCGGGCTCCAGTCGCACGTCGGCCAGGAAATCGGAAGTGCCTCCGCTCTCGGTGTGGACGGCATGCGGCAGCTGCTGGTCGGATCTAATGCCGCAGGTGGCGTCGTGGGCAAGATGATCTCGCCCCAGTCCTTGGCCATTGCCTCGAGCGCCATCGGTCTGGCGGGAAGCGAATCGGCCATTCTGCGGCGGATCATCGCCTGGAGCTTCGTCCTGCTGTTCCTGCGCTGCCTGCTCGCAGGCCTGATGTCCACCCCGGTGCTGAGCTGGCTGATTCCGCCGATGCTGGGCTGAGAACCGATAATTGAATCTCACGGTTGGCCGACCCGGTGGCAGGGTCGGCCAACCACAAGGACTGCCTCATCTGTTTGAAGGAGAGAGATATGGCACCCGGAACGGGTAAGACGGTGGCGTTGTTCGCCACCTGCATAAATGACACCATGTTCCCCGGCACACCCATTGCGGTGGTCAAGGTGCTGGAGCGGCTGGGTTGCAAGGTGGTGTTCCCCAAGGAACAGACCTGCTGCGGCCAGATGCTGACCAACACCGGATACTTCAAGGAGGCCGTGCCGACCGTCAAGAGCTACGTGCGGGCCTTCGAGGACTACGACTACATCGTCGGTCCCTCCGGTTCCTGTATCGGGGCGGTCCGGCACCAGCACCCGATGCTGGCCGAGCATGTCGGCGACAAAAGCCTCAAGGCAGCCTCCGAGGAGTTGGTGAAGCGAACCTACGACTTCACCGAGTTCCTCGTTGACGTGCTGGGGCTGACGGATGTCGGGGCCTACTTCCCGCATCGCGTCACCTATCACCCCACCTGCCACTCCGTGCGTGTTGCGCACGTGGGTGACCGACCCTACAAGCTGTTGCAGGCCGTCCGGGGTATCGACCTGGTTCCGCTTCCCGACGCCGATCAGTGCTGTGGGTTCGGCGGAACTTTCTGCGTGAAGAACTCCGATGTGTCCGTGGCGATGGGCGCCGACAAGGCGCGCAACGTGATGTCAACCGGGGCCGAGTACCTCGTCACCGGTGACAACGCCTGTTTGATGCATATCGGCGGAATCATGCACCGAATGAACATGGGCGTGAAAACCATCCATCTGGCCGAGATCCTGGCCCACACCGAGGAGGCCACAGCATGACCGCCACCCGCGAACGCCTGACCCCGGCTCCCCCCACTGGTACCTACCTCGGGATGCCCGCCTTCCCCAAGGCGGCCAAGGGAGCCCTGCAGAACCAGCAGTTGCGTCGCAACCTGCGTCACGCCACCACTGTGATCCGCGGTAAGCGGGCCATCCGGGCCTCCGAGGTGAAGAACTGGGAGGAACTGCGGGTCGCCGGCGAGCAGATCAAGAACCGCCTTGGGCGGCACTTGGACCAGTACCTCATCCAGGCCGAGCAGGCCATGACTGCGGCCGGGATCACCGTCCACTGGGCCCGGAATGCTGAGGAAGCCAACAAGATCGTCATCGACATCGCCCGTTCCAAGGGCACCAAGGAGGTCGTGAAGATCAAGTCGATGGCCACCCAGGAGATCGACCTCAACGAGGCCCTCGAGGACGCCGGGATCGCGGCGTGGGAGACCGACCTCGCTGAGCTCATCGTCCAGCTTGGTCACGACCGGCCCTCACACATCCTCGTCCCCGCCATCCACCGGAACCGTTCGGAGGTCCGGGAGATCTTCAAGGAGGAGATGGGACTGTGGGGAGCCCCCGCACCTGATGGCATCAGCGACAACCCGCCGGAACTCGCTGGCGCTGCTCGTGTCCACCTGCGTGAGAAGTTCTTGCGCTCCAAGGTGGCGGTCTCTGGAGGTAACTTCATTGTCGCGGAAACCGGTTCTCTCGTGATCGTCGAGTCCGAGGGTATGGACGCATGTGCCTGACCCTGCCCGAGACTCTCATCTCCGTGGTCGGCATCGAGAAACTGGTGCCCACCTGGGAGGATCTCGAGGTCTTCCTGCGGTTGCTGCCCCGCAGCTCCACGGGGGAGCGGATGAACCCCTACACCTCCATCTGGACTGGTGTCACCCCCGGTGACGGGCCTCAGGACCTGCACGTCGTCCTGTTGGACAACGGGCGCTCCAAGGTGTTGTCCGACCCGGTCGGTCGCGAAGCGCTGCGCTGCATCCGCTGCTCCGCCTGCATGAACGTGTGCCCCGTCTATGAGCGGGTCGGCGGCCACACCTACGGCTCCGTCTACCCCGGGCCGATCGGTGCCATCCTGCCCCCCCAGCTGCGGGGCGTCGCATCGAAGGTCGACAAGTCGCTGCCCTACGCTTCCAGCCTCTGCGGGGCCTGCAACGACGTGTGTCCTGTCAAGATTCCGATCTCGGACATTCTGGTGCACATGCGCAACAAGGTGGTGCAGAAGAAGACCGCGCACCGTCCTACCATCGAGTCCGTCATCTTCAAGGTGGTGGGTTGGGTCATGGCCCGCGGCCGCAACCTCGCGTTCGTGCAGTTCTTCTCCCGCCTGGCGGGCCGGATCTTCAAGAAACGCAGCCATTTCGGTCCCATGCCGTTCCCGGCATCCGCTTGGAGTCGGTCCCGTGACCTGCCGGTGCCGCCGAAGGAATCATTCCGGAAGTGGTGGGCCAAGCGAGAGAAAGAGGAGGCCTCCAAGTGAGCAGCGCTCGCGATGACATTCTGGCCCGTGTCCGGGCCGCTACCGAGGACATCCAGGAGAAGGATCCGGTCAAGGACGTGCCCATCACGTGGGCATACAACCAGCCAACCCCGCTGGATGACGTGCTCGAAACCTTCGTGGAGAACATCCTCGACTACAAGGCCAAGATCGTGCGTTCCCCGGCGACCGGGACCGGTGAAGCGATCGTCGCCGCCCTGAAGGAACTCGGCGCGCAGACCGTGGTTGTGCCCGACGGGGTTCCTACCGCCTGGGTGAACGCCGTGACCGCCGGCGGCCTCGAGGTGATTCGTGACGAGAACCTCAGCCACCAGCAGTTGAACTCCATCGACGCGGTCCTCACAGGATCGCGGGTGTCCATGGCCGAGACGGGAACCATCTGCCTGGACCATGCAGAGGACCAGGGACGGCGCGCCCTGACCTTGGTGCCGGACCGTCACGTGTGCGTGGTCACCGCCGATAGTGTCGTCTCCGACGTGCCAGAGGCGGTGCACCGGCTCAAGGACTCGGTGCAGGCCGGACGGCCCATCACCTGGATCAGCGGTGGCTCAGCAACCAGCGACATCGAGCTGTCCCGAGTGGAGGGAGTGCACGGCCCCCGGAAGCTGTTCGTGATCCTCGAAGAGAACTGACGACCAGGAACACGACCGCCCGGTATCGAACCCGCCATGGGTCGGTACCGGGCGGTTTCTCATCCACGGATGCGTGCTGCGCTGCCCCTCGCTAACCTTGTCCGTCGTGAACAGCGGAACCAGGGTAGTGGCCATCGGCAACTTCGACGGAGTGCATCTCGGGCATCAACGCGTGCTGCAGGCCGAGCGGGGCGATGGCGAACTCGCGGTCATCACCTTCTGGCCCCATCCATTGTCGGTGCTGGCACCGGAACATGCCCCACGCCTGTTGAGTGACCTGCCCACCCGGATCGACCTGCTCAAACAAGCAGGGGCTCACGAGGTGAGGGTGGTGCGTTTCGACAGGAAGGTGGCGGCCATGAGCCCCGCTGAGTTCATCGAACGTTTTGTTGTGCCACTCGCTCCGCGGACAGTCGTGGTGGGGGAGAACTTCCGTTTCGGGCATCGCGCATCGGGTGACGTCGGAACCCTCAGGGAGCTGGCCGCGGGGCGTTTCGACGTGCGGACGCTTGAACTGTCGGGAGTCGACGCCCGGACCACATGTTCCACCCTCATTCGTGAGGCGTTGGACTGTGGTGACGTGCGATTGGCTTCACAGCACCTGGGGCGCGACTTCAGGTTCAGTGGTGTCGTGGTTGTGGGGGACCAGCGGGGACGTGAACTCGGGTTCCCAACCGCGAACCTGGTCGTTCCCACGGAACTGGCTGTCCCCGCGGACGGGGTGTATGCCGGGTGGCTGACACCGATCGGGGAGGAAGCGATGCCTGCAGCCATCTCCGTGGGTTCCAACCCGACTTTCGAAGGTGTGGGCCGGCGGGTTGAAACCCATGTGTTGGACCGCAACGACCTGGAGTTGTACGGGGTTCATATCGACGTTGATTTCGTGGAGAGGCTGCGCGGGCAGGTGCGTTTCGAGGGTGTCGAGGGCCTGATCGCTCAGATGGACCAGGACATCGAGAACTGCCGCCGCATCCTCACCCGGCGGAGCTGATTCCAGAACCGGTGGGTTTGGTTTCCCGGTCGAACCGATGGTAAGGTCCGACAGTTGCCGTCGATCGGCCACGGATCAACAAGAGCCCCAACCGCACCCGCCACCGGGGCGCCGTGCAGCGAACCGGAAGGAGTCCAGACATGGATGCTGCCGAGAAGACAAAGATCATCGAAGAGTACGCCACGAAGCCGGGCGACACCGGTTCGCCGGATGTGCAGATCGCTCTGCTGACCAAGCGGATCGCTCACCTGACCGAGCACCTCAAGGTTCACAAGGGGGATCACCATAGCCGTCGCGGCCTGATGCTGATGGTCGGACAGCGCCGCCGTCTGCTCAACTACGTTGCCCGTCAGGACATCGAGCACTACCGCGAACTCATTGCGAGGCTCGGCCTGCGTCGCTGACCGGCGTCGTCATTCACACGATCTGATAGGAGGACAGCCCCGCACACGCGGGGCTGTCCTCCGCGCCTGTCCGGACCCCAGCCGGTAGGATTGGCGCAAAACTCAATCACCACAACGTATTTTCTGCCTGCCAGGGGGTCTCACCTGGTCCTCGGTAGTGACCTTCGGGTAGTTGCAGCCCCGCGGGTCTCGATCGAAGACCGGTGGTACTGGCGGCGTGCCGCGCCCTGCGGGCAGCCAACCCAGTGAAAGGAGCCAGCTTTGTCCATGGAAGGACCTGGTCTCGAATTCTCCGAAGCCGTCATCGACAACGGCAAGTACGGTCGACACACCATCCGTTTCGAATCCGGCATCCTCGCTCAACAGGCGGACGGCTCGGCCGCGGTCTATCTTGACGTCGACACCATGCTGTTGGCTGCCACCACCGCGGCGAAGACTCCGCGGGACGCCATCGATTTCTTCCCGCTCACCGTTGACATCGAGGAGCGGATGTACGCTGCGGGACGCATCCCCGGGTCTTTCTTCCGCCGTGAGGGACGCCCCGGGGAGGGCGCCATCCTTGCCGCCAGGCTGATCGATCGCCCGCTGCGTCCGGCCTTCGTGAAGGGGCTGCGCAACGAGGTGCAGGTGATCGTCGACGTTCTCTCCCTCAACCCGACCCACTACTACGACGTGGTCGCGATCAATGCCGCATCCATGGCCACGACCTTGGCCGGGTTGCCCTTCTCCGGTCCCATCGGCGGTGTTCGTGTCGCCCTGATCGACGAGACCTGGGTGTGTTTCCCGACCGTCGAACAGGTCGCCAAGTCCTCTTTCCAGATGGTCGTCGCTGGGCGTGTCCTGCCTGATGGCGATGTCGCGATCATGATGGTCGAGGCCGGCGGCACCGAGTCCACGTGGGAGAACGTGCGTTCCGGCAAGACCGCTCCCACCGAGGAAGTCGTTGGGCAAGGGCTGGAGGCTGCGAAACCCTTCATCAAGACCCTGTGCGACGCCCAGTCCGAGCTGAAGGCGAAACTGCCCAAGGAAACCTTTGACTTCCCTGTCTTCCGCGACTACGAGGACGACGTCTACGTTGCCGTCGAGGAACTGGCTTCCGGTCGGATCTCCGAAGCGATGCGGATTCCGGGCAAACAGGACCGCGACGACGCCACTCACACCATTCGCCAGGACGTCACTGAAGCCCTCTCTGAGCGTTTCGAGGGACGCGCAAACGAGATCGCGGCCGCCTTGAAGTCGCTGACCAAGAAGATTGTCCGTCATCGCACCCTGACTGAAGGCGTGCGCATCGACGGTCGAGGTACGCGCGACATCCGCACCCTGTCCGCCGAAGTCGCAGTGATCCCGCGTGTCCACGGTTCGGCGCTGTTTCAGCGGGGCGAGACCCAGATCTTGGGCGTCTCCACTCTGAATATGCTGGACATGGAACAGAAGATCGACACCCTCTCCCCGGAGTCGACCAAGCGGTACATGCATAACTACAATTTCCCGCCGTTCTCCACCGGTGAGACTGGGCGCGTCGGTTCCCCGAAACGCCGCGAGATTGGCCACGGTGCGCTTGCGGAACGCGCCATCGTCCCTGTGCTGCCCACCCGGGAGGAGTTCCCCTACGCGATCCGTCAGGTCTCCGAGGCCATCGGTTCGAATGGTTCCACCTCGATGGGGTCGGTGTGCGCATCCACCCTGGCCCTGTTGAACGCGGGTGTGCCGCTGAAAGCCCCTGTCGCCGGCATTGCGATGGGGTTGATGAGCGAGGAGATTGACGGTGAGACCCGCTATGTGGCACTCACCGATATCCTGGGAGCCGAGGACGCACTCGGTGACATGGACTTCAAAGTGGCCGGCACCCGTGATTTCGCCACGGCCCTCCAGCTCGACACCAAGTTGAACGGTATCCCCGCCGTGGAGCTGCAGAAGGCGCTGCTGCAAGCCCGTGAAGCTCGGCACACCCTGCTCGAGGTGATGGGAGAGGCTATCGACGTGCCAGATGAGATGAGTCCGTATGCTCCTCGGATCGTCACGCTGCGCAACCCCGTCGACAAGATCGGTGAGGTCATCGGTCCCAAGGGGAAGGTCATCAACCAGATTCAGGACGACACCGGGGCCAACATCACCATCGAGGACGACGGCACCATTTACGTGGGAGCCGAGACCGGGGAGGCCTCGGAGGCAGCGGTTTCCGCCATCAACGCCATCGCCAATCCACACATGCCGGAGAAGGGCGAACGGTTCATCGGCACCGTGGTAAAGATCACCACCTTCGGTGCCTTCGTCTCCCTGCTGCCCGGTAAGGACGGGCTGCTGCACATCAGCAAGCTGCGGGCGCTGGCCGGCGGCAAACGCGTCGAGGACGTCGAAGACGTGGTTTCCGTGGGGCAGAAGCTCCAGGTGGAGATCTCCGAGATCGCCGACCGCGGCAAGCTGAGCCTGATTCCCGTGCTCGAGGAAGAGGCCGAAACCGACGAAGCCTGAGTCATGAAGCAGGTAAGGGGTCGATCCGTTCTGTGGGTCGACCCCTTTCGGGTTTCACCGGTTGGGTAGAACTGATGAACAAAGACGAAAAGGAGTTGAGAATGAGCACTCTCGGGGTTGGTATCTTCGGTATCGGCGGGAAGATGGGCAGTGAGGTGAGCCGCGCGGTGACGGCTGCCGACGACATGGAGGTCACCGGGGGAGTGGATCTCGGTGAGCCACGAGAGCGAATCGAGGGTGCGCTCGTGGCAGTGGATTTCACCCATCCCGACGCGGTGATGGATAACATTGAATGGTCGGTTCCGCGGGGAATCAACATGGTGATCGGCACCACCGGGTTCAACGAGGAAAGGCTTGCGCGGGTCCGAGAATTGTGCGCTGCCAATCCGGGAGTAGGGGTGTTGATTGCCTCGAACTTCTCCATTGGGGCTGTTCTCATGATGCAGTTCGCCGCCAAGGCGGCTCCGTTCTATCCGAGTGTTGAGATCGTCGAACTACACCACCCGAACAAGGCGGATGCCCCGTCGGGAACCTCCGCTACCACTGCCGGGAAGATCGCTGCCGCACGCGCGGCTTCTGGCATGGGGCCGGTCCCGGACGCGACGGTGCATGACGCTGGGGCCCGTGGTGCAGTGGTTGAGGGCATACACATCCACGGGGTGCGGCTGCAGGGGCTCGTCGCCCACCAGGAAGTGCTGCTCGGAGCCCACGGCGAAACACTCACCATCCGGCATGACAGTTTCGACCGCGCCAGTTTCATGCCGGGGGTGTTGGCAGGAGTGCGGTGGGTGGTCGATCACCCAGGTCTGACCGAGGGCATTGAAACAATCATCGGTCTCTGAACGGCGCCCGCGGATCAGCCGGCGTTTGGGGCGGGGCCCCGATCTGCGATCCGGGTCATCAACCTGACCTGTTTGACGGCCTCCGTCCCGTCCTCGGTCCCGAGGCTTCGGTGGGCGCCGTCCGCAGCCCAGCCGCACTCGATCAGGAAACCACGCAGGGCGTCGTCGTCGCTGCGGACCCACCAGGTGGCGGTCTCGTAGCCGTCGGCGCGCAGCGTGTCCACCGCGGCGTTCACCAAGCGTGAGGCGTGGTCGTCGAGCGCGTCCGACTCGGTGATGAACTCGGCGACCATGCCGTCGGTGGCCTCGGCATCCGGATCGTTGCTCGGTCCGGTCACCACGAAACCTGCCACCTGCCCTTGGGACAGGGCCACCAGCACCCGGCAATGGGCGAGTGGAGGCTTGACGATGGCCTCGTGCCAGGTGCGCACCGCCTGATCTGCGGGGATTGCCGCGAGTGCCGCCGCGGTGCCGGGTTGCCGGGACCAGGCTTTCCGCTGGAGCCTGGCGATGTCGACGGCCTCCACGGGCATGGCGAGGCGCACAGAGTCGGGAACGGGCATGCCTGTCAGTGTAGTGATGACGACTGTTTGCACTAGCCTTTTGCGGGTGAGTGAACTGCGTACGCCTCCGCCCTTGAAGCCCGGAACCCTTCGTGTCACACCCTTGGGAGGACTCGGCGATGTGGGTCGGAACAGCGCTTCCTTCGAGATCGATGGTGACATGGTCCTGGTTGACTGTGGCGTGCTCTTTCCTGAGGACCGCCACCCTGGCGTCGACCTCATCCTTCCCGCCTTGGACCTGCTGTCGGATCGTCTCAACGACATCCGTGCCTTGGTGCTCACCCACGGCCACGAGGACCACATTGGTGCCGTGCCCTATCTGCTCAAGCAGCGGGCCGACATTCCTGTTTACGGTTCGAAGCTGACCCTCGCGCTGGTGGCGAGCAAGCTGAAAGAACATCGCATCCGTGGCTACCGGTTGATCGAGGTGAAGGAAGGCGAACGGTGCCGAGTAGGGAACTTTGAGCTTGAGTTCTTCGCGGTCAATCACTCCATTCCCGACGGTTTGGCGGTTGCCTTGCGCACCGCAGCGGGCACAGTCCTGCACACTGGGGATTTTAAGATGGATCAACTTCCCCTCGATGGGCGTATCACTGATTTGCGTGGTTTCGCGCGTCTCGCGGATGAGGGGGTGGATCTGTTCATGCCTGACTCCACCAACGCTGAGACCCCAGGATTCACACCCTTGGAGAAGGATATCGAACCCTCCATTGCCCGTGTGTTCGATCAGGCGGACAGGAAACTGATCGTCGCGTGTTTTGCTTCCCACGTGCACAGGGTGCAGCAGGTGCTTAACCTGGCCGTCAAGCATGGTCGCAAGGTGGCCTATGTGGGGCGTTCCATGGTGCGCAACATGGCGACCGCTCGGGATCTCGGATACCTGCACGTCCCAGCGAACGTCCTGATTGAGATGAAGGACATCGAGAGATACCGCGATGACGAGGTGGTGATCATCTCCACTGGTTCCCAAGGCGAGCCGCTCGCCGCGCTGAGTCGGATCGCGAACCGGGAACATCCCGTCATTGAGCTGGGTCCCGGTGACATTGTCTTGTTGGCGAGCTCTTTGATTCCAGGCAATGAGAATTCCGTCTACCGGGTCATTAACGGGTTGACGAAACTGGGGGCGCAGGTGGTGCACAAGGGCAATGCCTTTGTCCACGTTTCCGGTCATGCT
>JABCNW020000026.1 GCA_013333945.2 Propionibacterium sp. | reverse complement strand
GAGCAGCCACAGCAGCAGCACGGCCATCCACACCGCGGAGGCGAAGGGGAACAGGAACAGGCACACGGAGCAGCCGATGGCGCCGGCCAGCAGGAAGGGACGCCTGCGGCCCCACTTGGGAACCCATGTCTTGTCCGAAATGGCGCCGATCATGGGCTGGATCAGCAGGCCGGTGATCGGCCCGGCCAGGTTCAGCAGCGGCATCTCCTCGGGGTCTGCGCCGAGGAACTGGTAGATGGGGTTGATGGCCGTCTGCTGCATGCCGAAGGAGTACTGGACACCGAAGAATCCCAGGTTCATCAGCAGGATCTGCGGCATCGTCATGAGCGGCTTCTGCCGCACAACCGTCGCGCTCATCGGGAAACTCCCTCAGGGTTGGCGGCCAGGAAATCCTCGAGGCGGTTCAGCTCCCGCTCCCAACCGGTGGCGTGGTACTCGGCGCGGGAGGGTTCGTAGGGTCCCTGCACGATGCGCACGAGGGTTCCGCCGCCGTCGCGGCCGTACTTGGTGAACTCGACGCGCAGTTCCATGGGAATGTCGGGATCAATGCCGGGGTCGCCGGTGATGCGCTGGCGGGCGACGAAGACGTCCGGATCGAAGTACTCGGTGAAGACCGCATCCGTGGTGACCCTGACCGTCGGGTCGTTGTCGCGGATCTTCACGTGGTGGTGTTTACCGCCGAGCTTCAATTCCGAGGAAACCGTCTCCTGCTCGACGTGCCAGCCAGGGCTGCCACGCCAGAGCATCATCTCCTCAGGTGCCGTCCACGCCTTGAAAACACGTTTCTGAGGGTAATCAAACTTTCGCTCGACGATCAACATGACATTGGCGACCATTGCTCACTCCTGTTGATGTGGAACTGCCCACATGACCTGGCACCCAGCCTAAACCGTCCATGCTTCAATGGGTAGGTTTTTCGACAAAGATTTTATGGCCTTGCCTGCGTTCCTTCGAGCGCCGGCAGGGGCGTTACCCCCTGATACCGGGGCTGAAGCGATCGGTGTCGTTACTCGGTGCTTCCTATCCCGGTCATGTAAGCGGCGAGGTGCCGACCGGTAATCGTGGTTCGTTGCTCGACCATCTTGGTAGGGGTTCCTTCGAAGGTCAGCAGCCCACCGGCGTTCCCGGCGCCCGGACCCAGGTCGATGATCCAGTCGGCGTGGGCCATGACCGCCTGGTGGTGTTCGATCACGATCACTGATTTCCCGGAGTCGACGATCCGGTCCAGCAGCGCCAGAAGCTGCTGCACATCCGCGGGGTGCAGGCCCGTCGTGGGTTCATCCAGCACCTGGATGGTGCTGCTGGCATCGAGTTCCGACGCCAGTTTCAGGCGTTGGCGTTCGCCGCCGGACAGGGCAGTCAAGGGCTGCCCGAGAGCGAGATAACCCAGCCCGACGTCCACCAGACGATTCAGCATCCGGTGCGCCGCGGGAACCCGTGTCTCCCCGTCCCCGAAGAAATCGACCGCGTCGGCAATCGGCATGGCCAGCACCTCGGAGATGTCGTGGCCGCCGAGGCGGTACTCCAGTACCTCACCCCGGAAACGACGTCCCCCGCACTCGTCGCAGGTGGTCGCCACTCCCGCCATCATTGCCAGATCCGTGTAGATCACCCCGGCTCCGCTACAGACCTGACAGGCTCCCTCCGAATTGGGGGAGAACAGGGACGGTTTCACCCCGTTCGCCCGCGCAAAGGCCTTGCGAATCGGGTCCAGCAGACCCGTGTAGGTCGCCGGGCTACTGCGGCGTGACCCCTTGATCACCGACTGGTCGATCACCGCGACCCCGTCGCGCCCGGCCACCGAGCCGTGGATCAGCGACGACTTGCCGGACCCTGCCACCCCCGTGACGACCACCAGACACCCCAGCGGGATGTCGACGTTCACCCCGCGCAGGTTGTTGGTGTTCGCTGCCCGGACCTCCAGGAAACCCTTGGGCTCGCGTACCCGGTCTTTCAGATGTGCCCGGTCGTCGAGGTGGCGGCCCGTGAGGGTGCCGCTGGCGCGCAGCCCATCGACGGTGCCCTCGTAACAGACCCGCCCCCCATTGCGCCCGGCGCCGGGACCGAGATCGACGACATGGTCGGCGATGGCGATCAGTTCTGGTTCGTGCTCCACCACCAGCACCGTGTTTCCCTTGTCACGTAGTTCCAGCAGCAGCTCACCCATGCGCTGCACGTCGTGGGGATGCAACCCGCTGGAGGGCTCGTCGAAGACGTAGGTGATGTCCGTCAGCGAGGAACCCAGGTACCGGACCATCCGGGTGCGTTGCGCCTCACCACCCGACAAGGTTCCGCTGGGACGGTCCAACGACAGATAACCGAGTCCGATGCGCACGAAGGCATCGAGGGTTTTCCGCAGGGAGGTCAGCAACGGGGCCATGGACGGCTCCTCGATTCTTTGAAGCCACACTGCCAGGTCGCTGACCTGCATCGCGCAGGCATCCGCGATGGAGATGCCATCGATTCTGGATTCGCGGGCCTCGGTGGTCAGCCTGGTGCCCTCGCATCCGGGACAGACCCCGAAGGTGACGGCGTGCTCCACGAAGGATCGGATGTGGGGCTGCATGGCCTCGACGTCCTTGCTCAGGAAGGATTTCCGGATCCTCGGAATCAATCCCTCGAAGATGACGTTGACACCATCCACCTGTGTCCGGGTGGCTTCCTTGTGCAGCAGAACATCAAGTTCACGCTCCGAGTAGTGGCCTAGGAGCTTGTCCGGATCCAGGAAACCTGAATTGCGGTAGATACGTCCGTACCAGCCATCTACGGAATAACCGGGAACCAGCAACGCGCCCTCGTTCAGCGATTTCTCTGCGTCGAAGAGGGCGGTCAGGTCGAAATCGGAAACCCTTCCGAGTCCTTCACAACGCGGACACATGCCGCCGACCACCTCGAATTCGCGTCGCTCCTTGACCTTCCTCTCGCCCTTGGCGACGGTGATCGCTCCGGCCCCGGAGATGGATGCGACATTGAACGAGAACGCTTTCGGGCCACCGATGTGGGGTTTCCCGAGACGGCTGAAAAGAATGCGGAGCTGGGTGTTCACATCGGTGGCGGTTCCGAGCGTGGAACGGGGGTTTGTGCCCAGCCTTTCCTGGTCGACGATGATCGCGGTGGTCAGGCCGTCGAGAACATCAACGTCCGGTCTGTCGAGGGTGGGCAGGAAACCCTGCACGAAAGCCGAGTGGGTTTCGTTGATCATCCGCTGCGATTCGGCCGCGATGGTGTCGAGAACCAGCGACGACTTCCCGGAACCGGAAACCCCGGTGAACACCGTGAGACGGCGTTTCGGAAGATCGATGTTTACGCCCTGCAGGTTGTTCTCCCGGGCGCCGCGGACCCGGATCAGGTCATGGGAGTCAGCGGGATGGGGAATCGGCATGGGGCTCCTCGGTATCGTCGGGCGATCGGCACGGCGTGCTCCACCCCTCCGGGACCCCGGACGTCGGGTGAGTGAGACCTGCCAGAGAAGGAGTTCTAGAGTAGGAGGACGTGAGTTCCGATCCGTCCCCATTGCACACCACATCACACACCAACGCCGGAGCCCCGGGGCTTCGGCGTTTCGCTGCCGCCGTTGTTCTGGCGGGTATCACTGCGGGTGCCACCGGATGGGCCTGCGCTCACCTGCTGCACACCGTGGAGCACTTCGTCTGGAGCATTTCTGAGGGGCACCTGGTCACTGCCCTGGAAACCGTTCCGTGGTGGCGTCGACTCCTTACACTCGTGGCTGCCGGTGTGATCGGCGCGGTGTCGTGGGTGTTGTTGCACCGCACAGGTCCCGGGCCGGTGTCGACGGAACAGGCCGTGGCGGGCAGGCGCATGCCGGTGCTGCGCACCATCTGGCATTCCGCCACGCAGATTGTCATCATCGCCATGGGTGCCTCGCTCGGTCGTGAGGTCGCGCCGCGGGAGGCCGGTGCTGCCCTGTCCGGATGGATCAGTGACCGCTTCGGGCTGGACGAGGAGGATCGGAGAATTCTGGTGGCCTGCGGGGCTGGGGCGGGCCTGGCCGCTGTCTACGGCATTCCCCTGTCCGGCATCTTCTTCGCTTTGGAGGCTCTCCTCGTCACCTTCTCGAAACGCTCCCTGGCCTCGGCGCTCGCCGTTTCCGGCATCGCCGTGTTCGTCTCAACCGGCTGGGCTAGACCAGAGGTCTACTACAGGATGCCGGAACTGGTTTCCTCGCCCGCACTGGTGGCGTGGGCCGTGCTGTGCGGTCCGGTGATCGGTCTGGGCGGGGCGCTCTTCGGTGAGGCGGTTGCACGCGCCGAACGGAAACGCCCGACCACCACTCGGTTGCTGTGGGTCATGCCTCTCGGGTTCGCCGTGGTCGGGGCGGTCTCCATCTGGGTGCCGTGGGTATTGGGCAACGGTCATCCGGTCACACAGACCGTCACGAACCAGGTGGCGGAGGTCGGACCGCAGGCCCTGGGGCTGATCACTGTGCTGCTGCTCGCCAAGGCGGTCACCACGCTGATCACGGTTAGGGTGGGCGCCTGGGGAGGCACCCTGAATCCCGGTATCGCGTTGGGCGCAGCCCTCGGGGGACTGACGGGGCTCGTGTGGGCGCTGATCTGGCCGGGATCCAACTTCGTCGCCTGCGTTTTCATCGGGGCCGCGGCATTCCTCGGTGCATCCATCAAGGCCCCTCTGACCGGATTCGCACTGGTGCTGGAGCTGACACATTCCGGCGCGACGGTCCTGGTGCCAACGGCCCTGGCGATCGCGGGGGCCACGGCGACCGCGTCCTGGTGGCGTAACCGTGGAAAGGAACGCTGCGAGAACACCGACGATGAAGAAACGGGTCCCGTCGCTCTCACGACAGGACCCGTTGAGAAAGCGATGTGAGAGAGTCCGCCTACTTCTTTCCCTGATTCTTGACGGCCTCGATGGACGCGGCAGCCGCCTCCGGGTCGAGGTAACGACCGCCCTTGACGAGGGGCCTGTGATTCTCGTCGAGTTCATAGAGCAGGGGGATCCCGGTGGGGATGTTTAGGCCCGCGATGTCCTCGTCGGAGATGTTGTCCAGGTGCTTGACCAGCGCGCGCAGAGAGTTGCCGTGTGCGGTGACCAGGACGGTGTGACCGGCGGCCAGGTCCGGGACGATGGATTCCTCCCAGTACGGCAGCATGCGTGCCACGACGTCCTTGAGGCACTCGGTGCGGGGACGCTCGTTTGCGGGAATGTCGGCGTAGCGAGGATCGTTGAACTGTGAGTACTCCGCGTCGGTGTCTTGCACCGGCGGCGGGGTGTCGTAGCTGCGACGCCACAGCATGAACTGTTCGTCACCGTACTTGTCGCGGGTGGCGGTCTTGTCCAATCCTTGCAGCGCACCGTAGTGGCGCTCGTTCAAACGCCAGCTGCGGCGCACTGGAATCCAGTGGCGATCGCAACCGTCGAGGGCAAGATAGGCGGTGTGGATGGCGCGGCGCAGCAAAGAGGTGTGGAGCACCGTCGGCAACAGCCCCTCCGAGGCCAGCAGCTCTGCTGCTTTCCGGGCCTCGGCCTCGCCCTTCTCGTTGATGTCGACGTCCACCCACCCGGTGAACAGATTCTTCGCGTTCCATTCGCTCTCGCCGTGGCGGAGCAGGATCAGCTTTCCGGTCATGGCGTCAGCCTACAAGGCAGGCGACCCCCTGCATACGGCTCGCCGCACAGAAAACCGTCAGGGCTCAGGCGATCACTCCAAATTTGTAGCCCGCCTCCTTGTAGGCGCTGATGATCTGGGGCATCGCCTTGACCGTCATGTCCTTGCCCTCCGCGTCGTGGGCGAGCATCACCGAGACCTTCAGGCCTTCGCTGATCGCAGAGGTCGCCATCTTCACCATGCCTGCGACGTCCTTGGGCTGGCGGTTCTTCGGCTCGGCATCACCGGTGAGGCAGTTCCAGTCGATCCAGTGCACACCCTCGGCGGCCAGAGCCTCGTCGGCGGCCTCCAACATCTTCCAGCTCATGTGGCCGCCGGGGTAACGCCAGGTGTTGGTCTTGAACTCGGAGCCCAGGACCTCCTTAAGGGCTTCCTTGGTTTTCTCGTACTCGCCCTTGATGGCTTCCAGGCTTCCGGCGCGACCGGGGTAGAGCTTGTCGTAGTTGTGGGTGTAGCTGTGCATCGCCACCGAGTGTCCCTCCGTGATCTCACGTTTGAGGGTCTCGGGTGCGCTGCTCACGAGCTTTCCGATCACGAAGAACGTGCCGTGCACCCCGCCCGCCTTCAAGGCGTCCAGGATCTGCACTGAATTGCTGTGATTCGGGCCGTCGTCGAAGGTGAGGAAGACGATTTTCTCGGGGGCCGAACTGGGATCCTTCATCCACGCCTGGACCTTCTCCGAGGGGTAGGCGTACTCGGCTGCAGCGCGGTTGTGGCTGGTCTTCGGCATCAAGGAATCAGAAGATCCGCTCGGGGAAGGCGACGCGGAAGGTTCAGGAGAGGCAGACGGGGAGGACTCAGTCGTGGGACTTGTCGCGGGGGCGGGTTCCTGGGAGTTTTCTGACGGTGCCGGTGCAGATGTTGACTGCGTGGCCTGCGGGGAGGAACCACAGGCTCCCAGCCCGACGGCCATGGCTGCCATGGTGCCCGTCAACAGGCTGCGGCGATTAAACGGCATCATTGAAATCCCCTCATCGAGACAAAATCCAACTACTGAAAAAGTGTAAACCTTCCGGCATTGAACCTTCGATCACCCTCAGGCGTTTGGCCACTCCTCGCCCTCTGGGAACTGCCCCGTGATGATGTAGATGACACGGCGCGCCACTGCGACGGCGTGGTCCGCGAAGCGTTCGAAATAGCGACCCAGCAGGGCGACGTCGATGGCCTGCTCCACCGATCCCGACCAGCCCTCGTCCAACAACACTCCGAAGTGGTCGCGGCGCAGGTGATCTATCTCGTGATCGATCTCCGCCATGCGCATGGCGGAGACAGCGTCGCGGTCCTTCAGCGACTGGTTGGCCAGGCGGATCATCGCCAGGCACACCTCTGACATGCGTGAGAAGTTCTCCCGTAGTGAATCGGGCACCGCCGAGTCCGGGAAGCGCAACCGGGCGATCTTGGCGACATGTGCTGCCAGGTCACCCATGCGAGCCAACTCGAAGACCACCCGGATCGCGGAGACGATGGTGCGCAACTCACCTGCCACCGGCGCCTGGAGGGCCAGGAGGGACAAGCAGCGATACTCGAGCTCCTCGTGCATGGCGTCGAGCTGGGAATCGTTGGAGATGACCGCCTCCGCGCGGGCTAGATCGGGCTCCAGTAGGGAGGAAGAAGCCTCGCGCACGGCCACCTCGACCAGAACAGCCATGTGCTGCAGGCTGTCGAGCAGGCCGTTGAGTTCTTCGTGATAGTTGGCGCGCATTTCGTCTCCGCCCTTCGGGATGACAACTGTAGAAACGGCAGTGTAGTGGCCGTCACCTACCCCATGGGCAGAAGTTCTGACAATAGGATTCTGACTATGGACCTCGTTCTTGCCGCCCTGGCAGGTGCGGTGCTCGCGCTCGCGATGGTATGGAGTGCAGGAACCATCGGTCGTCGTTTCTCCTCGGAGGAATCGCGACCCGCCCCGCAGGCTCCAGAACGGTCGCGGGACGACCTGATTGATCTCGTCGAGGTGCTTCCCCTGGGAAGCGTTCTGATCGGTCCTCATGACGAAGTGATGAAGGTGAACGATCTCGGAATAGCCATGGGGCTGGCACGAGGAACACGGGTTGGATTTCCCGGCCTGCTGGACCGGGTGCGGCATGTGCGCAGAACGGAAACCGAGTACCTGGGAACCGTCATCCAGGATCGTCCGCCAGGAATGGAGAACATCGGGCTGCGCGCACGGGTGATTCCGCTTCGCGGAGGGCGCGTCCTGGTCATGGCTGAGGATGAGGCCGCCACTCGCCGCGTGGACGCTGTCAGGAGAGACTTCGTGGCAAATGTCTCCCACGAGCTGAAAACCCCGATCGGGGCCATCGGAATTCTCGCAGAGACCATCGAGGCTGCCTCCGGGGATCCCGAGCAGGTGATCCACTTCGCCAGGCGTCTCCACCGCGAATCGGCTCGTCTGGCCGAACTCGTCAACCAGATCATCGAGCTCTCCAGGCTTCAATCCTCGGATCCGATGCTGAGTCGCCAGGTGGTGGAGG
>JABCNW020000025.1 GCA_013333945.2 Propionibacterium sp. | reverse complement strand
CTCCAGCCACCGTGCCTTCGTGTGGAAGGAACTGGGTGTGCCGAGACGGTGCAGCGCGACCGTGAGACCGGCCCTTTCGAATATGGACGAGGCCTGGCTGATGAGGATGGCGGTGGCAGTCAGCAGCAGAGCAACCGTCAAGGTGATGACCACTCCCTTGGCGAGGTCCCACCTGGCTTTGTCCGCAAAAGTTCGCATGAGAGCATTGATGTCGCTGTTCATCTCGAAGGGCATCGACCCTAGATAGCCCGCTATGAGCGCCAGGATTCCCAGCCCGCCGATGCGGCGCCAGCTGCTGCGGGGATCGGCCATGATCCGGCGTCCGGCCATCAGCGCTGCGGGGCCGGGAATCAGACGGTAGAGACGGGCGAAGATCTGGAGCATCCATGGTCCGAAGAGGTTGTAGCCGAAGATCACGCTACTGATCAGTGCAGCCAGTACCACATAGGCCATGGCTTCACCTCCGGACAGGAGACCAGGCATTACGACGAAGGTCACGACCAGAATTGTGAGGAAAGCCGCAACCCGTTTCCAGGTCATTCGGGGTTTCGCGCCACGGCGGGCGACACCGAGTGGGGAGATCCGGACCTGTCGCAGCCCCCACCAGGTGGCGATCAGTGCGATGACGATGTTCAAAGCGGTGACGGTCAGTGCCAGCCACCAGGGCAGGATCAGGGCCGTTGGTTCCCCCTGGAATTCGAGCGCCCCCCAGAAGGGAGCGGTCACCAGGTAGAGCAGACCGCCGAGGAGAGTGCCGATGCTTGCCTGGATGGCCGAGTCGATCAACGACATGCGGGTCACATCACCGGAGCTCAGTCCGAGCAGTCGAAGAGCTGCCAGCCGCTGCTCACGACCCTGCGCCCCCAGCACGGCTGCTGATGCCGACAGGGAGGTCATCGCGGGTACCAACAGAGCCGTGGCAATCAAGGCAAGCACCACGTAGAAACCCAGGATCAGGTCGAAGGTGGGATCGTCCGCCTTCAGGGCCGCCAGTAGTCCGGTGGGCTGTTCCCAGCGGGTGTAGAACATCATCGTTCCGCCCGCCACGGTGAAGGCCAGGGCGGCGGAGATGGTATTGGCCAGCACAGCTGCGAAAAACAGTAGGGCTTCACCTTGACGAACCGCGAAGCGCGCGCGGGTGAGCTGGAACGTGAGGCCGGTCAAACCGGTGGCGGCGCTCATCGCGCGACCCCCGCGTCGAGGCGGCGGTCGGCATGGACCAGGCCGTCACGGATCTCCACCAGACGTGAGCACCAACGGGCGACCGCCGAGTCGTGGGTGACCATCACCAGCGACGCCCCTGCCCGCGCAACGGTTGCGGTCAACAACTGCATCACCTCGTGACCCGTTGCCTGGTCGAGTGCGCCGCTGGGCTCGTCGGCGAACACCACCCGGGGGTTTGCCACCAGCGCGCGGGCTATCGCGACCCGCTGTGCCTGTCCGCCCGACATCTCGGAGGGACGACGACCGGCCAGATCGGGAATGCCAATCTTCGCCAGGACCTCATCGGCCTTCATCAGCGCGGCGCGACGCCGGGTGCCGGTGAGCAGCAGCGGCAGCGCCACGTTCTCGCGGGCTGGGAGCTCCGGGATCAGCTGGCCGTCCTGAAAGACGAAACCGAAGTTGTGCAACCGTAGATGGGAGCGCTGCGCGTCGGACATCCGGGTGAGATCCTTGCCGGCGAACAGGACCGGTCCGTTGTCGGGGGTCAGCACACCCGACAGACAGTGCAGGAGGGTGGACTTGCCGGAACCGGAGGGCCCCATGATGGCGACGGACTCCCCGGACGCGATGGTGAGGGAGACCCCGGCTAGGGCCTTGACCGCGCCGAAACTCTTGGTGATGTCGTGGGTGGCCAGCAGGGCTGCTGAGTAGGTGTCATCGAACATGTCTCAATTCCATCGCCGGGATCGGTCGCGCAACACAGGGTGCACTCCACATTCGGGGTGGTGCCAGCACTACCCATTCTCCTACACCCCATGTCCTCGAAGCCGTGCGAAGCGGCCTGCGAGCTCTGCGAGTGGGTCGTGTCGAAAACCATGGCGAGGGCATCTGGGGACCCAAGGATTGGGTGTGTTGTTCGGGTGTGGGGTGATTGTGACTCAGTCGGCTCCGGACGGGAGAGGGCACTTCTGTATCGGCTCACCCCGTGGTCGTGGGATACGCGGGGCACACGATAGATTTTCTGTCATGCGCTGGGGAAGGAAACGGCAGGTCAGCCATGAGCAGGAAGCCGCCCAGCGGATCGCCGAACTCACTGCTTCGCGGCGAGTCATCGTCGAGGCCTACGAGGTGGAACGTCGCCGTATCGAACGCGACCTCCACGACGGCGCCCAGCAGTACCTCGTGGCCGCCGCCATGAAGGTGGGGGAGGCGCAGCTCTCCCCAGCGGTCGAGAACGACCCCGTCACCGCGCAGCTCCTGGCTGAGGCCAACACCGCCATCCAGGAGGGCCTGGGGGCGCTTCGCCGGACGATTCGCGGCATTCACCCGCAGCTGCGCAGGCAGCAGGGTTTGCCTGCGGCACTCGAGGAGGTGGCGGCCACCGCGGCCAACCGGGTGCGCATCGTCGCGCCACAACCGCTGCCCGAACTCCCCGAAGGAGTGCTAGCCGTCGGCTACTTCTTCGCCTGCGAGGCCATCGGAAACGCCGCCAAGTACGCGCCCCGTGCGGATGTGACCGTGCTGCTGGCCGCTGGCCAGAACCTCCGGGTCTCCGTCGTCGACCAGGGGCCGGGCGGCGCGAGAATCGTTCCCGGACACGGGCTAGCGGGCATGAAGGAACGCGTGGCGGCCGCGGGTGGTGAACTCACGATCTCCTCACCACCCGGAGGACCCACGCAGCTGGCCGTTACCATTCCTCTCCTACTGAATCGAGGCGAACCCGCGGTGGTGATCTCATGACCACAGTGTTGATGGCCGACGACTCCGCTCTGCTTCGTGAAGGGCTTGTCGGACTCCTGGAACGTCAGGGCTACGAGATCGTCGGGCAGGAACACCGCGCTGATGCGCTCCTGACCACCATCGCCGAACTGGCCGGCCGGGACGCGCTTCCCGACGTGGTGATCACCGACGTTCGGATGCCGCCCACCATGACCAACGACGGCCTTCAGGCCGCTATCCGGATCAAGGAGGAACATCCCCGGGTGGCGGTTCTAGTGCTCAGCCAGTATGTCTCCCCGCTGCACGCCCAGGAGTTGTTCGCTCTCCCGGCCCCGCCAGGTGCGGGTGGGGCCGGATACCTTCTCAAGGACCGGGTGGCGCAGGTCGCGGACTTCATCGGTGTGTTGCGGATGGTGGTCGGCGGGGGAGTGGTGATCGATCCGGAGGTCGCACGCGCCATGATGCAGGCCTCCCGTTCTGGACTGGGAGAACTCACCCCGCGAGAACTCGAGGTGCTGGAACTCATGGCCCAGGGACTCTCCAACAACCAGATCGCAGGGCGGCTTTTCCTGTCCGGGGCTGCTGTGGCGAAACACGTTTCCAACATCTTTTCCAAACTCGGTTTCGAGCCCGGAGACGAGAACCGCCGGGTGCGCGCCATCCTCGCTTTCCTGAACCGCAGCACCCCCTGAACACGGCGGCGATTTGGCAGGTCGGCGAGGGCATGCAAGAATGTGCAGGTTGCTCCGCAAGGGGTGGCGTCTGTCGTGTGTGCGACGAATGCCCTCCTTGTCGAGGGCGAGCAGGTCGCCCAAGCGCAAGATGTGACCTCCGGAAAGCTGGAGGCAGGTCTTTCCTTGTGGCTTCGGGCCCGACACTCCCGACCTCGGGGGTCGGAGCGGCGGAGGGGTCCAGGCCCCAAAAAGTTCATGAGAACTCCATCAGGGACAAGTAGAAGGAATGAACTGTGGCGGGACAAAAGATCCGCATCCGGTTGCGGGCGTATGACCACGAGGTCATCGACAGCTCGGCGCGCAAGATCGTCGACACCGTGACTCGCACCGGTGCCAAGGTGGCAGGCCCCGTGCCGTTGCCGACCGAGAAGAACGTGTTCTGTGTGATCCGTTCGCCCCATAAGTACAAGGACAGCCGCGAGCATTTCGAGATGCGCACCCACAAGCGGTTGATCGACATCCTCGACCCCACGCCGAAGACTGTCGATCTGCTGATGCGCCTCGACCTTCCGGCCGGTGTCGACATCGAAATCAAGCTTCCGTGAGGTCCGAGATGAGCAACAGCGAACGAATCGTCAAGGGCATCCTGGGCACCAAGCTCGGCATGACCCAGCTCTGGGACGAGAACAACAAGGTCGTCCCCGTCACCGTCATCCAGGCCGGGCCTTGTGTCGTCACCCAGGTCCGCACCCCCGAGAAGGACGGGTACAACGCCGTCCAGCTCGGCTTCGGAGCCATCGCTTCCAGGAAGGTTACGAAACCTGCCCAGGGACACTTCGACAAGGCCGGGGTCACTCCTCGCAGGCACCTGCTCGAACTGCGCACGGCCAACGCATCCGAGTTCACTCTTGGCCAGGAGCTGACCGCCGAGCTCTTCGCCGGTGGTGAGTTCGTCGACGTGACCGGGACCCCCAAGGGCAAGGGCACTGCGGGCGTCATGAAGCGCCACGGCTTCGGTGGCCTCAAAAGTTCACATGGCGTGCACCGCAAGCACCGCGCACCTGGTTCCATCGGTGGCTGCTCCACCCCCGGTCGCGTGTTCAAGGGCCTCCGCATGGCGGGCCGCATGTGTAACGCCAAGGTGACCGTCCAGAACCTCAAGATCCACGCCGTCGATGCCGAACGAGGCCTGCTGCTGGTTCGCGGCGCGGTCCCCGGCAACAACGGCTCGCTCGTCGTCGTGCGCAGCGCAGCAAAGAAGGGTGAGCAGGCATGAGCTCCATCACCGTTGACGTCCACGCTCCCAAGGGTAAGAAAGCCGGCACCGCCGAGCTGCCCGGCGAGATCTTCGACGTCCAAACCAACATTCCTCTGATCCATCAGGTCGTGGTGGCCCAGCTTGCCGCTGCCCGCCAGGGCACGCACTCCACCAAGACCCGCTGTGAGGTTCGCGGCGGCGGCAGCAAGCCGTGGCGACAGAAGGGAACCGGTCGTGCCCGTCACGGTTCACGTCGTTCCCCGATTTGGACCGGCGGCGGTACCGTTCACGGTCCCAAGCCTCGCGATTACTCCCAGCGCACCCCCAAGAAGATGATCGCCGCGGCCCTGCGTGGCTCCCTGTCCGATCGTGCCCGCGACGGCCAGGTCTTCGTGGTCTCCGAGCTGGTTCCCGGCGAGGTTCCCTCCACCCGCACTGCTCTTGAAACGCTCGCGCAGCTGGGTGAACTGAAGAAGGTGCTCGTGGTCCTCGACCGTTTCGAGGAGGTCTCCTGGCTGAGCCTGCGCAACGTCCCGACCATCCACGTCCTGGCCGTCGACCAACTCAATGCCTACGACGTGCTGGTGGCCGACACCGTCGTGTTCACCTCCGCGGCGCTGGCCGCGTTCACCAACCGGGGTGCCGAGGCGATCGCCACCGAATCTGAGGCCGAGGCCACGACCGAGGTGAAGGCCAAGAAGGACTACGGCAAGAACTCCTACCGCGGTGACAAGCCGCCTGCTGGGTTCGAGATCAAGGGCAACGAGGATTCCATGAAATTCCACACCCCTGAGTCGCCGTGGTATTCCCGCACTATCGCCGAGGTTTGGTTCAAGACCGCCGAGGCAGCTGAGGCCGCCGGCTTCGTGAACGTGATGGAAGGCAAGGAGGAGAAGTGAGCGAGCTGAAGATCCGCGATCACCGCGACATCATCTGGCGTCCCGTCGTCAGCGAGAAGAGCTACAACCTCCTCGACGAGAACAAGTACACGTTCGTCGTGGCCCCCCGCGCGAACAAGACCGAGATCAAGATCGCGATCGAGAAGATCTTTGATGTTCGCGTCATAGCCGTCAACACCCAGAACCGTCAGGGCAAGCGTCGTCGCACTCGCTTCGGCATCGGCAAGAGAGTCGATGTCAAACGTGCCATCGTGACCGTCGCCGAGGGTGACCGCATCGACATCTTCGCCGGCCAGGGCGAGTGAAGAAGGACTGATTCGTCATGGGTATCCGCAAGTACAAGCCGACGACGCCGGGTCGCCGCGGCGCCAGCGTCTCCGATTTCGTCGAACTGACCCGTTCGACTCCGGAGAAGTCGCTGCTCGCCCCGAAGTCGAAGACCGGTGGCCGTAACAACTCGGGTCGTATCACCACGCGCCACATCGGTGGTGGTCACAAGCAGGCCTATCGCATCATTGATTTCAAGCGCTATGACAAGGATGGTGTGCCTGCGAAAGTCGCTCACATCGAGTATGACCCCAACCGCACTGCCCGCATCGCGCTGCTGCACTATCGCGACGGCGAGAAGCGCTACATCATCGCCCCCAACGGCCTGACCCAGGGAACCATCGTGGTTTCCGGTCCGGGGTCCGACATCAAGCCCGGCAACAACCTGGAGCTGCGGCAGATCCCCGTCGGCACCACGGTTCATGCCGTTGAGTTGCGTCCCGGAGGCGGCGCCAAGCTGGGTCGTTCCGCTGGCGCGGCCATTCAACTCGTGGCCCGTGAGGGCAAGTACGCCACCTTGCGCATGCCCTCGGGGGAGATGCGCATGGTCGACGTCCGGTGCCGCGCCACCATCGGCACGGTCGCCAACGCCGAACAGTCGAACATCAACTGGGGCAAGGCAGGACGTAACCGCTGGAAGGGTATCCGCCCGACCGTTCGTGGCGTCGTGATGAACCCCGTCGATCACCCGCACGGTGGTGGCGAGGGTCGTACCTCGGGTGGTCGTCACCCGGTGTCCCCGTGGGGCAAGCCTGAGGGCCGTACCCGCGACAAGAACAAGGCGAGCAGCCGTCTCATCGTGCGTCGCCGCAAGACCGGCAAGAAGCGCTGATAGGGAGCCTGAGGAAATATGCCACGCAGCCTGAAGAAAGGCCCCTTCGTCGACGACCACCTGATGAAGAAGGTGGACGTTCAGAACGAAAAGGGCACCAAGAATGTCATCAAGACCTGGTCGCGCCGTTCGATGATCGTCCCGGACATGCTGGGCCACACCATCGCCGTGCACGACGGTCGCAAGCATGTCCCGGTGTTCATCACCGAGGCCATGATTGGTCACAAGCTGGGCGAATTCGCCCCCACGCGCACCTTCCGGGGGCACGTGAAGGAAGACAAGAAGGCCCGTCGCCGCTGAGGCGCGAGGATAGGACTAACGAAACGATGAGCAACGAAAACGGCAACAGCGCCCGTCGCGAGGCCCTGCTCGGTGATCGTCCCGGCTCCTACGCCATCGCGCGTCACGTCCGGATGAGCCCGATGAAGGTGCGTCGTGTGGTGGATCTGATCCGCGGCATGGATGTCACCGAGGCCCTTACCGCCCTGAGGTTCGCCCCCCAGGCGGCTTCGGAGCCCGTGTACAAGGTGGTGGCCTCGGCCGTCGCCAACGCTGAGAACGCCGAGGACCTGGACCCCCGGGACCTCTACGTGTCGAAGGCATTCGTCGACGAGGGTGTGACCCTGCGTCGCATCCGTCCCCGCGCCAAGGGTTCCGCCTCGCGGATCCTGAAACGCGGTTCCCACATCACTGTGGTCGTTGAACCCCGAGAGTCAAAGGAGGCCTGAGCATGGGGCAGAAGATCAACCCGAACGGCTTCCGTCTCGGCATCACCACGGATCACATCACCCGCTGGTACGCGACGAAGAACTACGCGGATTACGTGGCTGAGGACGTGAAGATCCGCAACTACCTGACCAAGTCGCTGGAACGCGCCGGGATTTCCTCTATCGAGATCGAGCGCCGTTCCAAGCGGGTCACCATCTTCCTTCACGCAGCGCGTCCCGGGATCGTCATCGGGCGCAACGGCGCCGAGGCGGAGCGGGTGCGGGCCGAGCTGGAGAAGCTGACCGGCAAGCAGGTGCAGCTGAACATCCTCGAGGTCAAGAACCCCGAGATCGACGCCCAGCTCGTGGCGCAGGGCGTCGCCGAGCAGCTGGGGGCCCGTGTGGCTTTCCGCCGCGCGATGCGCAAGGCCCAGCAGACGGCCATGCGTTCCGGTGCTAAGGGCATCCGCATCAAGTGCTCCGGGCGTCTCGGCGGGGCCGAGATGTCGCGTTCCGAGGGGTACCGTGACGGCCAGGTGCCGCTGCACACCCTTCGCGCCGACATCGACTACGGTTTCTACGAGGCCCGCACCACCTTCGGGCGGATCGGCGTCAAGGTGTGGATCTACAAGGGCGACGTCACCGGCACCCGCGCCGAACGTGCTGCCCAGAAGGCCGCCCGCAACTCCGCCCCCACCGGTCGTCAGCGTTCGGGCCGCCGCCCGGGACGCGGCGAGGGTCGTGGGGATCGTCCCGAGCGCGGCGGACGCCGTCGCGCCGAAGCAGCCCAGGCCCCGGCCGAGGCTGCGCCCGAAACCTCGAACGCAGGAGCGTGAGCCATGCTGATTCCTCGTCGCGTCAAGTTCCGCAAACAGCACCACCCGAAGCGGGATGGTGTTGCCAAGGGCGCCACGAAACTCGCCTTCGGTGAGTACGGCATCCAGGCGCTCGAGTCCTCCTACCTGACGAACCGTCAGATCGAGGCAGCTCGTATCGCCATGACCCGTCACATCAAGCGTGGCGGCAAGGTCTGGATCAACGTCTACCCGGACCGTCCCCTGACCAAGAAACCGGCTGAGACCCGAATGGGTTCCGGCAAGGGCTCGCCCGAGTGGTGGGTGGCCAACGTCAAACCCGGTCGGGTGCTCTTCGAGCTCTCCGGTGTGGCTGAGGACGTGGCCCGTGAGGCGATGCGCCTCGCAATCCACAAGCTGCCCTTCAAGGCCCGTTTCATCAAACGCGAAGCAGGTGAGATCTGATGAGCAAGGCCCTGACTGCCAACGAGCTGCGTGGCCTGTCCCGCGAGCAGCTCAACGCCAAGGTGGTGGAGCTGAAGGAGGAGCTGTTCGGCCTCCGGTTCGCCGCCGCCACGGGTCAGCTGGAGTCCCACGGGCGGCTTCGCGAGGTCCGTAAGGACATCGCCCGCGTCTACACCGTGTTGCAGGAACGCAACCTCGGTATCGTCGATGAGCCCGCGATCCAGGAGAAGTGAGCATGTCTGAAACCACCACCCAACAGCGCGGTCGCCGCAAGGTGATGCAGGGCGTCGTCGTCTCGGACAAGATGGACAAAACCATTGTCGTCTTGGTCGAGGACCGCGTGAAGCACCCGCTCTACGGCAAGGTCATGACCAAGTCGTCGCGCATCAAGGTCCATGACGAGGACAACACCGCTGGTGGTGGTGACCGCGTCCGTGTCATGGAGACCCGACCGCTGTCGGCGCAGAAGCGTTGGCGTCTGGTCGAGATCATCGAACGCGCCAAGTGATCTGAATCACATGAACGGCCCGGCCTCCTGGAGGCCGGGCCGTTGTCGTAGTGAGACCGTGGCGTTTCGCGCGTGTAGTAAAAAATTTAATTTTCCCTTGCAAGGTGTGGGCGCGCCGCTCGCGTGGTCAGATTTCTCCGAATCTTCTCCTTGATTCATATATCATGCTTCGTTTTAGAATTGATCTGGCTCACGTGACGCGTGCGATGAGAGCGGTCTGCAGGTAAGACCTTGTGCTGTGATGCGGGTGTTCTACCCGTAACGGGTCACGTGTGTCCTCATTGGGAAAGGAAAAACTGTGACCGAAGCTGATAAAAGCGGCTTGACGGGATTTGTGCTCAGGGTGAGCAGGTGGCTCTCGGGTCTCGACCGGGTCGCGATGACGGTGTTGCGGATTGGGGTCTTGATCGTTCTGCTGTGGATCGGGGGACTCAAATGGTTCAAGTACGAGGCCGACGGTATTGTCCCCTTTGTCGCCACGTCTCCGCTCATGAGGTGGATGATCAAGGATCCCGAGAACTACAAGGCCCATGTCAATGCCGAAGGTGTGCTAAATGAAGCAAACCGGGCCTGGCACGAGGCCAACGGTACGTATTCGATGGCGATCTTCGTGGGGGTGTGCATCATCCTGATCGCTGTGTTCATAGCCCTGCACTGGGTGCGTCCTGAACTGGGCATGCTGGGTGCGTTGGCGCTGATCGGGTTCACGTGCGTCACCCTGTCCTTCCTGATCACCACGCCGCAGGTCTGGGTGACCGCTCCGGCTCAAGGGCTGGCAGACGCGGATCTGGGGCTGCCTTTCTTGTCGGGTCGGGGACGTCTGGTGCTCAAGGACTGCATCCAGATGGGAGCTGGCCTGGTGCTGCTGGTGGATTCGGCACGAATGACGCTGAAACGGCGGAATGCTTGACCTAGATGATGTCACCATCTGACGAGGCGCGGGGTGGCCTGACTCCCAGGAAGGAATCAGGCCACCCCGCGCCTGTGTGATGGCTATGGGATCAGGCCTGCGTTGAGCGACCGCCAAGTTCCTCGTCGAGGCGGAGGATACCGTTGCCGTCATTGCCGATCAGCTTGATGCGGCTGATGATGGCGGAGACGGTGGATTCTTCCTCGATCTGCTCGTCAATGAACCAGCTGAGCAGCGGAAGGGCGTCGATGTCGTCGGTTGAACTGGCGAGACGGTAGAGATCGCGGATCGCCCCAGACACCTTCTTCTCATGGGCGAGAGAAGCCTCGAAGGCCTCGAGGACCGTGGCGACGTGCTTGGTCTGGGCCTTGATGGTCCCCAGCAGCGGCGTGGCGTCGCGATCCAACATGTGGGCGATGAATTTCTCAGCGTGTACTTCTTCCTCAGCGGACTGGGCCTTGAACCAACCCGCGATGCCCGGCAGATCGAGGGCTTCCATATCGATGGAGAGCTGCCGGTACACGGCAGCGGCGGTCAGTTCCATGGTGACCTGGGCGTTGAAGGCTTCCTTAAGCTTTCCAGTAAGTTCCATGCTGAAGAGACTAGCTGTTCTTTCCCCGGAAACCGTTGCCTCAGTTAGGTTCGGCTATCGGAATTCGCTAGATGGCCAAAACGACGACAACGACAGAGCCATGCAGTGGGGCCAGGGAGCAGTTCGCGCGATCCCTCCCCGCGCGGGTCCCGATGCGTAAGAATGGGTTCACTGGATCAGTGAGGATTGTATGAGCGAGCACAACACCCCACCCGACATGCATCGTGGACCTGGCCCGAACATGATTCCACCACCGTCAGGGCCCGTTGCGTCCTCTCCGGGGCTTTCCGGCACGTCTTCGCAGGGTCCGGTGGAGCCGGTGACCCCTCAGCCGGCTTTGCCGCAGTCGTTGTCTGCGCCGAGCAGGGGCCGAACAATTCTGTACATCATGCTGGCTGCTGTTCTGGTGGCTGTCGCAGGCTTCGGGGGCTGGTGGTTCCTCCTGCGGGGTGGGAGCGATGGGGAGAGCATCAAGCCCGTGACGGGACTCGACCAAGCCCCGCAGATTGCATGGGAGAGCGAACATCGGGGTGGCGCCGTGGGAGGGACGGCGGAGGGCTTGCTGGTGATTCCCGATGTCACCGAGGGAGGTGCCCGGCTCAGAATGCTCGCATGGGCTGACGGCTCGGAGCGATGGGCGGTTGACGTCAGCGACAGGGTCAGCGGTGCGGTGAGCGTCCAAATCCACACGAAATTACCCGATGGACTCTTCGGACTGGTTGTCACGGATGCGGTCGGAAAGAATCGGTTCCTGGTTCACAGGGCATCGAACGGGGAATTCGTGCGGGAACTAGACCTGGGCCATGGGTCGCTCATCGGCGGTGACACGAAGGCGGTGTACCGCTACGAGCCGGATGAGGAACGTATTGGCACCGTGAAGATCAGTCGCATACCGGACATCGCGAATTCCGATGCCATCGCGTGGAGTACCGAGGTGGAAATTGTGCCGCAGGAGGGGGCGTACACGGTGAAGGAACGCGACGGATTTGCCGATTTCTGTTGGATCAACGAGTTTGGGGCCGAGATCAGCTGTTTCAAGTCTCTGTCCCTTGACGACGGCAGTCCGCCCCCGTGGAAGGACGACTCAACGACTTTCGTGCGTGTCAGTGGAGTCATCGTCACATCCGAACAGGAAAAAGGTCGCCTGAGCGCTTACGATTCGACGGGAAACCAGCTCTGGCAGAAGGCGGACTCCGGGGGGCCGCTCCATGTTTTCAAGGATGTCCTGCTCATAGGTTCGCGGCGGGGCGAGATGATCGAACGTCTCGATCCCCGCACCGGGGATGTGTGGTGGAGACAAAACTGGGGCAATGGATATCCGATCATCTTTGATCATGAAGGACAGCCGGTGGTGTTGTTCGCGGAGGCGCAGACCTTGAACGTGGGAATTGCCAATATGGAAACGGGGGAGATCGGGCTGGAGAAACATTCGGTTGCGTCCGGGCGAGTGGTGTTCAGAACGGCGGGCGGCAGTATCGTGGCATCCGATGACAGGGGGAAAGGGGTGGAGCTGGTCGCGATCAGAGCTGGACAAGCGGAGAAACTGTGGACACAGACTTTCGATGACTACACCTACATCGAGCAGGACGATCAATACCTGATCCTGCGTAGCGAGGATAAGTTCGCTGTGCTGCGGTGACGCGAAAACCGGTCCACTGGGACGAGTGGAGAGCCCGGTGCGTCTCGGGCCGTGGAGGTCGGTAAGGATCACAGGGAGAGACCGTTACGGGGTTGGGTCAAGTAAAGGGCCGCCAGGTGGGTGTTTCACACAATCGATGGAAATATCATGACAAGCACAGGACCTGGGGTCCGAAGTGCGACGCAACGACAGGATGACGTTGACTGCCATGAAGCCGTGTGTGACCCGGGCGGCGTGCAACCGGGATTGGTTTCCAAAAACCTTCCCAAGATGGGGGTGTGTACGCAAGAATTGGGTCACTGGGTCAATGAGGAGTCCGTATGAGGGATCACTACCTGCCGTGAGGAAACATCACGATGCCGGTTTCGTGTGCTACATGGATGGCCTCGAGGTTGTGTGATCGACGATGACTCGGCTCATTTCAAAGGTGAAGGAATTTCTTCGGAGACGTGTGACGAAGAAGTTGGGTGGAGGGAAAACTAATGACTCATGAACAGGGGCTGACCGGCGATGATCAGCCGCGGGCACCCGGGGAATCTGTGAATGAGACTGCAGCAGACGGCAGGGAAGAAGTTTCCGTGGTTGAGGAAGCGAAAGATGGCGGGTCGATGCCCGGAAAACCTGAGCCTCCCGCGAAGCCATCAAGTCCTTCTACCGGTGGGGGGAAGTCCGAAACAGCGAACCCCGGCCCTCCGCCGGGCGGTCCGCCTCAACAGATGCAGGCGGCACAACCGGTCGGAGCACCCCGACCACCGGGCGGTGATCCCCGCTCCTCGACTGGATCGGCTCCTTCCCCGGTGAGTGGGCCACGGCCGCCTCGCCCACCGCAACCACCCCGGCCGGTGGGGCCACCGCCCGCTGCACAGCAGCAGCCAACGCGAACGGTGGTGAATCACCCGCCAGCCAGCCTCCTGTGCGGGTGCCCGTGGGAACCCCGGGGCCTGCTGCTCCGCCCGGACCCGTGGGCACGGAGACATCTCAGGATGGTGCCGGGGAGGCCGGGAAACGGCGAGGCAGGAAGAAGAAGGAGAGAACTCCCGACCAGGCGAAGAAAACCCGGAACCAGCTCCGGAAACTGGGGTTGACTGCATTCGTCCTGTGGAGCGTCTCCTGCCTGCTGGTCGGGCTGGTCGGTGGGTGGTTCCTGAATGAGCGGATCCAGGCGGGACGCTCCGAGGCGGGACCCTCGGTCATTGAGATCCCTGCGGCGCAGCAGGTTCCTGGACTCGCCATGCCGGATTTGAGGGGAATGGGTCTCGTCGATGCGAAACAGGTATTGGCTGATTCGGGAGTCGCTCTGTCCTCAATTGAGATCTCCGAGGTGGAATGGGGCGGCGATGCGGGATTCGTGGTGGCCCAGGAACCCGTTGGTGGGGAGGCGGTTGCATCTGCGATCAAACTTCGAGTGAGCAAACCAGCGGTCATGCCCAACGTCGTTGGACTCTCCCAAACCGAAGCCGTGGAAGCCCTGAAGAGGCTGGGCGTCGAAGTTGAGGTAGAGGAGCGTTTTGACCTTGTTTCGCGCACGGGAACGGTGCTGGAAGCAAGTGTTGCCACGGGTGAACCGCTGCCGAGCGCAGTCAAGGTGATTGTGGCGCAACCAGGGATGGCAGTGTATCTGTCGAAGGTGAAGGTGGAAGGATACGGATGCTCTGCGTTCGACGCCAAGATCAATGGAACCGCTTACACCAATTCCGTCAAGTGCAGCTCGGGAAGAGCGAGCAGCCCGAGCAAGGCGGTGTGGCTCATCGATCGGAAGGCGTACAGACTCAGCGGGCTCGTCGGTGTTGATGATCGCGGCGATTCGGATGGTGCCGTGCAGGTGGTAATCACGGGTGACGGTGTTGAGCTGGCAAATGTCACGGCGACTTACGCCAAGCCCGCGGAAGTGAACGTTTCCGTGGAGAAGGTTTTGCGTCTGGAAATTACTGTGACATCTGAGAAGAACAGTAACGCCATTCTTGGCGACATGATTCTGAAGGGCATCCCTGATCAGATCGCAACATTGGAGACGAACCGATGGAAAGCAAGATTCTGTCAGCCCTGACCCTGCTGGCTCTGCTCGCCACCTTCGTCCATGCCACACCTGATGTCTTCGCGGAGGATGCGCCCCTGGCCATCGTATTTGACGTATCCGGTTCCATGAACGAGAACGACTCATCCGGTACCGTCAAACTGGCCACAGCCAAGGCCGCCATGAAGGACCTTGTCCAGTCCCGTCGTGGACAACGGGTCGGGCTCTGGACCTACCCCGGGGAGGGGAATCAGGTCGACAATTGTCAAGCAGGTGGTTGGGTGAGGGGGTTGTCTCCCAGTGACAACAGCGATGTCACAGACGTCACTGCAGAGATTCAGATGCTGACCGCCAACGGTGATACCCCTACGGGGCCTGCCCTGAAGGCGGCTGCTGATTCCCTCAGGGCTGCGAGATATGGAACAGCTACCATAGTTCTGGTTTCCGATGGAAAATCAAACTGCGGTCCCTCGCCCTGCGAAGTCGCGAAGAGCATCGTCGACTCAGGGTTTGACCTGACCGTGGCGGCCGTAGCCTTTGACATCGAGGACGGCGGCGGTGAGCTGGAATGCGTAGCCAATGTCACGGGCGGCACTTTTTCTGATGCAAAAGATTCGGGCGAGCTGATCAAAGAGGCTTATTCACAGCCTTCCTCGAGTGCACCCTGACTAGGGGTTTTACTGGCCGCCACGCTGTCTGTGAATAAGCCTCAAAGAACTGGAAAAGCTAAAACCGGCGGCTCTCGAACTCTCAGTGGCGGATCCCGAAACGGTGCGGGCAGGTGAGCTCATGCACTTCCGGGTCACGGTCCACAACCCGAGCAGGAATCCCGTTACGGATGCCAGCCTTTTGATCTCCTTCAGCGATCGCAAGGCGGTTCCCTTCGTGCCCGCGCCCAGCAAGCGCCTGGCTGCGATTCCGCCGGGCGGCACGGTGGAGCAGGTGTGGACCGTAGGCACTCGTTCCGGACACACGGGAAAGGTGGACTGGGTTGTGCTCGCCGGCTCCCAAGCGCTCGGCGCGGTGTCGAGAAGGGGGACGGTGAACCTGATCGACGGAGACCTGAAGCGGGGGGACGGAGGTGTCCTCCTCAAGCATCACGGAGGAAGAACCGTCGTACTGGGGGACTCCTACTCCTCCGGTGAAGGAGCGGGGGACTACGAGGAGGACGGCGAGGACTACACCTGCCACCGCTCCAGGAACGCCTATGGCGTCAATGTGGAACCCGACGCCGTGGTCATCGCCTGCTCCGGGGCCACCAGCCCCGACCTGCTCGGCCTTCTCCAGACCGACAAACAACCCGATCAGATGAATCTTCTCAAGAAGGTGGAAGCACCGGAGATCGTGTTCCTCACAATAGGCGGTAACGACATCGGCTTCTCGGACATAGTGAAACACTGCTTCTTCGGAAATTGCGCCGACGAGAAAGGTCGGCAACGCTACCTCGAAAGAATTGAGAGGCATCCCGGGTTCGCCGACACGTATGAAAAGATTGCACGGGCCGTCAACAGTGAACAGATGATCAAGGCGAGAGGGGGAGTCATGGCCCCCGTGATCGCCTCACCCTACCCCAATCCTTTGTGGCCCAAGAAGCGCGGCCAATGCAACGGCAACCCGGGGGCGGATGGGGCAATCAATGCCGTGCAGGCGCTCTGGCCGCCGTCGTGGAAGAATCTCGGTACCCGCTACATCGGGTTCAGTCCGGCCGAGATCGAGGTGAGCGAGAAAATACTAGCGGCCCTCAACGGCAAGGTGGAGGCAAGCGTCAAGGAGGCTGCGGGCAAGGGCTGGCCGGTGTATTTCGCGGACTCGGTGGAGGACTTCGCGGTGAGCCACACCATCTGCGAAGAGGACTCCTACTTCGTGAGGCTCACCCTGGAGAACGCGGCGTGGCGGGGTGCTGCCGAAGTGGTCAAGATGGAAAAGCTGCAGGAGCTCTTCCACCCGAACAAGAAAGGGCACCGCGCCTGGGCTACCAGGCTGATTACGTGGTCCCAACGCGTCAACATCGATGAGGACGCGAAACCTCCGAGCATGCAGGGTGGTGGGGTCATCGACGCGATCGTCAGGTTCGGGCAACGGTCGATCATTCCCGGGGGAGCGGAGATGAAAGTCACTTTGGGTCCCATGGGTGAGGATGGCGAATATCCCGCTCACGACACCGAGTACCGGGTCACCCAGGACGGAAAGGTCAACATCCGCATCGAAGGACTCCTCCCGGGAACCAAGGTGCGGGTCACCGTCGAGTCGGAGCCGCAGATGCTCGGCAACTTCACGGTGGCGGAGGATGGCACCGTGGAGGCCACGGTGACGCTGCCGGAACTGTCAACAGGAGGGCACCAGCTCGTCTTCGAGGGGTACGACACCGAATACAACCTGGTGGGCAAACGGGTGCCGCTCCAGGTCGATTCCGGTGTTCCCTACTGGGTTCTCCTGGCGGGCCTGGTCTTGATCGCCACCTCGCTGGGAACCTGGCTGGCCGTTCGGAAACGTCGGAACCTCCTTTACGGGAAACCGGAATCCAAGAACGGCAAGAGCAAGAAGAAGTCGAGGTCCGGATTCGGGGGAACCGAGGAATCCGAAGCGCAGGACACGCCAGGGAAGGTGGATGGGTCGGGTGGATCCGAGGAGCCCAGGGAATCCGACTGGCCTGAGGAATCGGCAGAACCTGAAAAAGCCGGCGACCCCGGACAGCCGGATGACCCCGGTGAGCCGAAGAAACCCGCCGGGTCCGACTCCGGGCCGGGGGTGAGCTGAGAGTTGGTGTGGGGTTGTCGCGCGTTTATGTGTGTGACGACCCCGCATCTTTTGAGTATCGGTTTCGCCTGGCGAGGTCCCGTGGGGTACTCTTGGCAAGTTGCCTTGAGTCTGTGCCCTCCGGGTTTCCGGTTGGGGACCTCTCTCGGGTGACGAAATCCCCGTGCCCGAGGCCCGGGGCGCCTCCTGGCAAAATCCAGGGGGTTCATCATGCGAGTTCCGACCAGGCCCGGGCCCGGGAACCGGTCGGACGGAGGAGAACAAATGATCCAGCAGGAGTCGCGACTCAAGGTCGCCGACAACACTGGTGCCAAGGAACTCTTGTGCATCCGCGTTCTCGGTGGCTCGAAGCGTCGTTACGCCTACCTCGGTGACACCATCGTCGCCACGGTCAAGGACGCGATCCCCGGCGGCAACGTCAAGAAGGGCGAAGTCGTGAGGGCCGTTGTAGTGCGTACAGTCAAGGAGCGTCGCCGCGGCGACGGCTCGTACATCAAATTCGATGAGAACGCCGCTGTCATACTGAAGAGTGACGGGGAGCCCCGCGGCACCCGTATCTTTGGCCCGGTGGCGCGGGAACTGCGTGAAAAGAAGTTCATGCGCATCGTCTCGCTCGCCCCGGAGGTGATCTGAGGATGAACTCGCTCCACGTCAAGAAGGGTGACCGGGTCAAGGTCATCGCGGGCAAAGACAAGGGTAAGACCGGTGAGATCATCGCCGTCGATCCCCGCTCCCAGAAGGTGACCGTCGAGGGCGTCAACGTCATCAAACGACACAAGCGCGAATCCCAGGGTGCTGATGGTCGGCGCATCGAGGGCGGCATCATCAGCTCTGAGGCCCCCATTCACGACTCGAACGTCCAGCTCGTCACCAAAGTTGACGGCAAGGAGGTCGTGACCCGGGTTGGCTACAAGCGCGTCGATGTCACCAAGAAGCGCTCCGACGGGTCCGAGTACCCGGCCCAGCGCAGCGTTCGCATCGCCCAGAAGACCGGGAAGGAGATCTGATGAGCAGCGACGTTGAGATCCCGCGCCAGAAGAAGAAATACCGCGAGCAGATCATCCCTGCCCTGCAGGAGGAGTTCAAGTACGCCAACGTCATGCAGATTCCCGGTCTGACCAAGATCGTGGTCAACATGGGCGTCGGCTAGGCTGCGCGTGACTCCAAGATCATCGACGGTGCCGTCCGTGATCTGACCGTCATCACCGGTCAGAAGCCAACCATCACCAGGGCCCGCAAGTCCATTGCTCAGTTCAAGCTGCGTGAGGGCATGCCCATCGGCTGTCACGTCACCCTGCGTGGGAACCGCATGTGGGAGTTCGCTGACCGGCTGTTGACCCTGGCTCTGCCCCGTATCCGCGACTTCCGCGGCCTCAATGGTCGCCAGTTCGATGGCAAGGGCAACTACACCTTCGGGTTGAACGAGCAGGTCATGTTCCTGGAGATTGACCAAGACAAGATCGACCGCGTCCGTGGCATGGACATCACGTTCGTGACCTCGGCCACCAATGACCAGGAGGGTCGTGCGTTGCTGAAGCACCTCGGCTTCCCCTTCAAGGCAGTCGACGATCCGAAGCCGGTCAAGGGCGGTCGCGGCCCCGCGTTCCAGCCCAAGAAGAAGAAGTGAGCGTGAACCATGGCTAAGACAGCACTCAAGGTCAAGCAGTCCCGCAAGCCGAAGTTCGGTGTGCGCGCCTACACCCGCTGCAAGCGCTGCGGTCGTCCCAAGTCGGTGTACCGCAAGTTCGGTCTGTGCCGTATCTGCCTGCGTGAGCTCGCCCACTCAGGTCAGCTTCCCGGCGTGACCAAGTCGTCCTGGTGACCCAGAGCGCCACGAGAAGAACTTCCAATTTTCGATTTGCCAAAGGTCCCCACACATGAGGGAAACCGGGGCGAGAAAGAAGCCAAACAGCCATGACAATGACTGATCCCATCGCAGACATGCTCACGCGTCTGCGTAACGCCAATCAGGCGTACCAGGAATCGACGACCATGCCGTCGTCGAAGATCAAGGTCGGCATCGCGGAGATTCTGAAGGCCGAGGGTTACATCTCGAACTTCGAACTGACCGAGGTCGAAGGACAGGTGGGCAAAGTGCTCAAGGTCACCCTCAAGTACGGTGACTCGCGGGAGCGCTCCATCGCAGGACTCCGTCGTATCAGCAAGCCCGGTCTGCGTGTCTACGCGAAGGCCAAGGCCCTCCCGAAGGTGCTCGGCGGTCTCGGTATCGCCATCATCTCCACATCCCAGGGCCTGCTGACCGACAAGCAAGCAAACGCCAAGTCCGTGGGTGGCGAAGTGCTCGCCTACGTCTGGTGACCCGACGAGACTGAAAAGGAGATAGATAATGTCACGAATTGGCAAGCTCCCGGTCGCGGTCCCGTCCAACGTCGAGGTCAAGATCGACGGTCAGAACCTGGCCGTCAAGGGTCCCAAGGGTGAGTTGAAATTCACCGTACGCGAGCCCATCACCGTCGCGAAGAACGAGCAGGGAGAGCTGGAGGTGTCACGCCCGAACGACGAGCGGCTGTCCCGTTCCCTGCACGGCCTGACCCGCACTCTCGTGTCGAACATGGTCACCGGGGTTACCCAGGGATATGAGAAGAAGCTCGAGATCGTGGGTGTCGGCTACCGCGTCATCGCGAAGGGTCCGACCCAGCTCGAATTCGCCCTCGGGTTCTCGCATCCGGTGGTGGTCAACGCCCCGGAGGGCATCACCTTCACCGTTGAGACCCAGACCAAGTTCACGGTGCACGGCATCGACAAGCAGCTTGTCGGTGAGACCGCCGCGAACATCCGCAAGATCCGCAAGCCCGAACCCTACAAGGGTAAGGGTGTTCGCTACGCGGGCGAGCACGTCCGCCGCAAGGCCGGAAAGGCTGGTAAGTAATGGCTATCTCGCTTGGCAAGCGCAAGGGCCTGGCGGCGAAGACCGCTGCGCGCGCCCGCCGTCAGCTGCGCGGCCGCAAGAAGATCAATGGCACCGCCGAGCGGCCTCGCATGGTGGGCACCCGTTCCGCGCGTCACTTGTACGTGCAGGTGATCGACGACACCATCGGCCACACCTTGGCATCCGCTTCCACCATGGAAGCCGATCTGAGGGCGGTGGAGGGCGACAAGTCCGCCAAGGCTCGCAAGGTGGGGGAGATCATCGCCCAGCGTGCGAAGAAAGCCGGTGTCGAGAATGTCGTCTTCGACCGCGCAGGGAACAAGTACCACGGCCGGATCGCCGCGCTCGCCGATGCGGCGCGCGAGGCCGGTCTCGGATTCTAAGAACGACGAGAGGATAGGGAACACGATGAGTGAAACCCAGCAGCGCGGTGATCGCCGCGGTGGGGAGCGTCGTGGCCGTGACGATCGTCGTGGCCAGGCTTCCAGGGAAGAGAAGAATCAGTATCTCGAGCGCGTGGTCGCCATCAACCGCGTCGCCAAGGTCGTCCAGGGTGGGCGTCGTTTCAGCTTCACCGCCCTGGTGGTCGTCGGTGACGGCGAGGGCATGGTCGGCGTCGGCTACGGCAAGGCGAAGGAAGTGCCCGCCGCCATCGCCAAGGGCGTGGAGGAGGCCAAGAAACACTTCTTCCGCGTGCCGTTGATCCAGCGCACCATCCCGCATCCCGTGCAGGGTGAGAAGGCAGCTGGCGTGGTGCTTCTGCGCCCCGCCTCGCCGGGTACCGGTGTCATTGCCGGTGGATCGGCCCGTGCAGTGCTCGAATGCGCGGGTGTGCACGACGTGCTGGCCAAGTCGCTCGGCTCGGCCAATGCCATCAACGTCGTTCACGCGACGGTGGATGCCCTGCAGCAGCTCGAGGAACCGGAAGCCGTCGCGAAACGTCGTGGCCTACCGGTCGAGGACGTCGCCCCGGCGGCACTGCTCCGGGCACGCAAGGAGGAGGTGGCCGGCTGATGGCTGAACCGAGGATCACCCAGATCAAGTCGAAGGTTGGCGGCAAGGACTACCAGCGGGCCACGCTGCGTACCCTGGGGCTGAAGCGCATCGGTCAGACCGTGGTGCGCGAGGATCGCCCCGAGGTGCTCGGCATGCTCCGTACCGTCGCCCACCTCGTGAAAGTGGAAGAGGTCAACTAATGGCTCTCAAGATTCATCACCTGCGCCCTGCACCGGGTGCCAACACCGCCAAGACCCGCGTGGGTCGTGGCGAGGCGTCCAAGGGCAAGACCGCTGGTCGTGGCACGAAGGGTACGGGTGCTCGCAAGAACGTCCCGGCGAACTTCGAGGGCGGTCAGATGCCGATGCACATGCGGATCCCGAAGCTCAAGGGGTTCACGAACCCGTTCCGCGTGGAGTACCAGGTTGTCAATGTCGGTCGTCTCGCCGAGCTGTTCCCCAAGGGGGGAGCAGTCACGGTGGAGGATCTTGTCGAGGCCGGTGCCGTGCGTGGCGGCACGCTCGTCAAGGTGCTGGGCGGCGGTGACATCAATGTTGCTCTCAACGTAACGGCTGACGCGTTTTCGAATTCCGCGAAGGAGAAGCTGGCAGCTGCTGGTGGGTCTGCGGTGGAGGCCTGAACGGCAACAGCATGACACAGGGGCCGGGTGGCTGATCTTTATAAGGATCGGCCACCCGGCCCCCGTCGTGTCTCAGGCGGATTTGATCAACGGCCAGGTCCGCGCCGGGGTGTGACTGACGAAGTCAGGGAGGCGGTCGCCGACGCCGAGGAATGCAGCGATGCCGGCGACTGCACGTACGGCGGCCGCGCCATCGCCGTATGGATTGACCGGCTCAGGAACCGGTGCTCGTCGGGCAAGTCCTTCAAGCAGACTGGTGGCTTCCGCAAGGATGATCTCCTCGTCAGTGCCGACCAGGCGAGCCGCTCCGACCTCGATCGCCTCAGGGCGATCCGTTCTCTCGCGCAGTACCAGGACGGGTTTGCCAAGTGCCGGCGCCTCCTCCTGCAACCCCCCAGAATCCGTCAGTACGATGCTCGAGGCTTTCAGGACCTGGATGAACTCGCCGTAGGGGAGAGGATCGCAGGCGATGACGTTGTCCAGGCCGACCAGGGGAGGTAACAGGCAGTGCCGGACGATGGGATTTAGATGGGCTGGCAGGATGACGCGAAGCTCGGGATGACGACGCGCCAAACGGGCGACGGCGTGGCCGATCCGTTCCATGGGTTGACCCCAGTTTTCCCGGCGATGAGCTGTGACCAGCAGGATCGGTGCTCCCGAGGTGACCGCGTGGCGGATTTTTTCGTCCCGGATGGGGATCCCGGCATCTACCGCGCGCATCAGGGCGTCGATGACGGTGTTGCCGGTAACAACGATGCTTTCACCGCGGATGCCTTCCCGCTCCAGGTTGTACCGGCACTGCCGGGTTGGTGCCAGATGGAGGGAACTGATCCGTGTCGCGATGCTGCGGTTAGCCTCCTCCGGGAAAGGGGCGGCGATGTCGCCGCGGCGAAGTCCTGCCTCCAGATGGACGACGGGAATGTGGCGGTTGAAACTGGTCAGGGCCGCTGCGGCGACGGTGGCAGTGTCGCCCTGGACCACGACGGCATCTGGGCGCCGCATCTCGAGAATGGGATCGAGCAGTGTGATGATGTGGGCCATGATCTCATTGAGGGTCTGGCCTGGTGTGAAAACGTTGAGGTCGTGCGTCGGGGTGATTCCCAGAACCTCACTCACCTGATCCAGCATCTCGCGGTGCTGTCCCGTGACCACCGAGATCGACTCGAAACGCGGGTCCTCCTCCAGGCGTCGGATGACAGGTGCCATCTTGATGCCTTCGGGACGGGTCCCGTACACGGTCATTACTTTTTTCATGATGTCCCCCCAACCAACGACGATAGTCACGTCGCGAAATCATGCGGGAAGCATAGGAGAGCTGGCCGGAAGTATGCAATACCCTCGGGACGAGTTGCGCATCGGAGAGGTGCGGGCGCGCGCCTGGGCGGTAGCCTGACACTCCCATGAGGTCTCATCCGTGGCGCGGCATTGGGGAATGCGCTTGCCCCTTGGTACGCTGCCTAGGTTGCCTGAGATGGGCGACGGGTAATTTGCTGAGCAACTGAAAGAGGGGCCGGATGCTCTCCGCCTTCGCTAGCGCGTTCAAAACACCTGAGCTGCGCAAGAAGATCTTCTTCACGCTTGGGATTCTTCTGGTGTTCCGCCTCGGTTCCACCATCCCTGCCCCGAACGTGAACATGCAGGCGTTGAACGCATGCGTGGCAGATGCAACGACAGGTTCGCAGGCCGGGCTCTACTCCCTGATCAATCTGTTCTCGGGTGGTGCCCTGCTTCACCTGACGATCTTCGCCCTGGGTGTGATGCCCTACATCACGTCCTCGATCATCCTGCAGCTCCTGGCTGTGGTGATTCCGCGTCTGGAGGCCCTCCGCAAGGAGGGCGCCGCCGGGCAGGCCAAGATCACGCAATACACGCGGTATCTCACCCTCGTCCTGGCACTGCTCCAGGCGACGGCATTCGTCACCATGGCGCGCACGGGCCAGCTGTTGCAGTGCAGCCGGCCCATCCTCTACGTACAGGAGCTCTTCCCGCTGATCACGATGGTGCTCACCATGACCGCCGGGACCGTCGTGATCATGTGGCTGGGCGAGCTGATCACCGATCGTGGCGTCGGCAACGGCATGTCCGTGCTGATCTTCACCCAGATCGCCGCTCAGTTCCCGACCGGCCTGTGGTCCAACAAGGAAAGCCACCCAGGGGCCACCGGTTGGTTTCTCTTCTTGGCCATCATCGCCATCGGTCTGCTCGTGATGCTCGGCATCTTGTTCATGGAGCAGGGACAGCGGCGCGTTCCCGTGCAGTACGCCAAGCGCATGGTCGGACGCAGGCTCGTGGGGGGATCGACCACCTACATCCCGCTGAAGGTCAATCAGTCTGGTGTCATTCCCGTGATTTTCGCCAGCTCAATCCTCTATCTACCGATTCTTTATGCCACCTTCCGGCCCGAGTCGGAAACCGGCCAGTGGATAGCTGCCAATTTCCACACGAATAGTTGGGTCTACAGCACCCTGCAGTTCCTGCTCATCGTCGGTTTCTGCTATTTCTACGTCGCGATCACCTTCAACTCTGAGGAGGTGTCGGACAACATGAAGAAGTACGGCGGTTCTATTCCCGGTATCCGTGCGGGCAAGCCTACGGAGCGTTACCTGACCTACGTGCTGAACCGTCTGACCGCGCCGGGGTCGTTGTATTTGGCGGTCATCTCGATGATTCCGACCCTCGCGTTCATCGCGGTCGGCGCGAACCAGAATTTCCCGTTCGGTGGGACCTCCATCCTCATCATCGTCGGTGTGGCTCTTGACACGGTCAAGCGCATCGAGAGTCAGCTGCAACAACGCAACTACGAAGGATTCCTGAGGTGAGAATGCTCATCATGGGTGCCCCCGGAGCAGGCAAGGGCACCCAGGCCACAGCGCTGGCCGACGCATATGCGATACCAGCCATATCGACCGGCGACATCTTCCGGGACAACATCCGCAACGGCACCGAGCTGGGCGTCAAGGTCAAGGCCTTGATCGACGCCGGAGAATATGTGCCCGACGACGTCACGGAGGCCATCGTTGCCGATCGTCTGGCCGAGGATGACTGCTCCTCCGGGTTTCTCCTCGACGGTTTCCCACGCACCATGCACCAAGTGCACTTCCTGGACCACAACCTTTCCCATCAGCGGCAGCGCCTCAATGTCGTGGTCTCGTTGGTGGTGGAACCTGACGTGCTGGTCGCGCGCCTGCTGGACCGCGCCCAGAAGGAAGGGCGTACGGACGACAATGAAGACACCATCAGGCGCCGCATGGAGGTCTATGCCGGCCAGACCGCACCGTTGCTCTTCCACTACGAGCGACAGGGGCTGCTGGTAGAGGTGGAGGGAACCGGAACCGTCGAGGAAGTGCGGCAGCGCATGCTTGAGGCAGTGGCGGCGCACAAGGCCTGAGATGTCGATCGAGATCAAGACGCCCGAACAGCTGCTGAAAATGCGCGCCGCGGGGCTGGTTGTGGCCGAGGGGCTGCGCCGGATGCAGGAGGCTACCGCAGTGGGCGTCACGACCGCCGAGATCGATGCGGTGGGCCGGGCAGTGCTCGCGGAGCGGGGCGCGACCTCGAATTTCCTGGGATACGGCGCCGAGTATGGCGTACCGTTTTCCGGTGTCGCCTGCATCTCCGTGAACGACGAACTGGTTCACGGTGTCCCCGGTGATCGCGTGATCCGCGACGGCGATCTCGTTTCCATCGATTTCGGCGCCGTGGTGGAGGGATGGCATGGTGATGCGGCCCGGAGCTTCGTAGTCGGTGAGGCCCGGGCGGAGGATCTCGAGATGCTGGAGGCCACCCGGCAGGCCATGTGGGCCGGCATCGCCGCTGTCCGTGACGGCGGTCGCGTCGGAGACGTGTCGCGGGCCATCGAACAGTGCGTCAAGTGCCAGCCGCGTCGGTATGGATCGCTGCGCGACTACACGGGACACGGGATTGGCTCCCACATGCACATGGAGCCGGACGTTCCGAATCAGTTCAGGTTCCGCCCCAACCCACGTCTCGGCGTAGGGATGGCCATCGCGGTGGAACCAATGCTGACCCTGGGGCTGCATCAGACGGTGGTCGCTGCCGATGAATGGACGGTGCGAAGCCGCGACGGGGAGCGCGGAGCCCACTGGGAGAACACTGTGGCCATTACGGAGCGCGGACTTTGGGTGCTCACAGAACCCGATGGGGGAGAAGCGGAACTGACCGCCCGCGGTATCCCTTTCGGGCCGCTCGGCGAGTGATGTCCACGGCTTTTACCATGGATCGCATGAGCAACTTGCCACCATCTTCCCGGTATCTTCAACGCGCTGGCGAAGCGGTTGATGATGCGGAGCGGGAATCGTTGACGAAGCGGGTTTCGGATGCCTTCGCAGATGGTCGGCTGGACGCGGATGCCTATCGGCAGTCCATGGATGTGATCTACGCGGCCAAGACCCTGGGCGAACTGGTCCCGGTGGTGGAACAGCTCCCGGCGGCTGCGGTCAACACTCCTGCGATCGTCGGTGAAGGAAACCTACCCGCGGGGCAGGTCGGCGAGATTCGCACCCCGGCGCGTGTCGGCTGGGTTGCCTTCGGAGCAATCGCGGGTGCTGCGACCCTGCTGGCCATTGTGGCCATCCTGCTGCTGTGGCTGGTTTGAGCAGGAAACCAGCCGTGTGAAGCGGTCCGGGGTGAGTGTCTCTAGTCACGAACGAACCCGCTGTGCGTGCGATCCCAGCCTTCGATAATCACCCCTGTACAGCCGTAGCTGGTTGCCTGGTGAGGAACCGGGGGGGGTGCTTGTGCTGGCGCACGGCCTGGCTGACCCGCGATGAGACCTGGGTGGATGCCTACCTGGCGGATCCGCGTTGTGGGTTCACGCCGAGTGCAGAGTTGTTCGTGAACCTGATGGAAGACACACGCCGGGCAGGAAAGCCGGACAACGTGGCCCATATCCGTGCTGAGCTGCCGGTACTCATCAGCTCCGGAGAAGCCGATCCGTTGGCAGCGAACATAGCATCGGTGGCTGAACAATAGAGGGCAGAAACTACTCCGCGAAGACTCCGATCACCGGGGTCCAGTGGACTATACGGACATCGGCCAGCACATTGTTGATCCGGAACGGATCGTCAGCGAGCAGATCGGAGACGGCCTCGGCGTTCTCGGCCTTGACCACGAGGAGGGCCGATGGGGGTGCGGCCTCGGGGTAAGCCCCACCCGCGATGAGTCCCTTGTCGGTCAGGCTTGACAGGAAGGCCCGGTGATCGGGGCGGTGACGGGCGATGAGCTCGGTGTCGTTGACGTAGGTGTAATGAACGGCAAAATACTGCATAGGTCAACGGTACGGCGCCGCGGCAGTGGTAACCCTTCCGGGGTGGATTTGGGGCGTCGCCACGTGCCGCGTAAACTGCCTCAGGTATTGCGGTTTCCCACCACGCCCGGAAACCGGTTTCCATCGACGATTGAGAGCACATGGCGAAGAAAGAAGGAGCCCTCGAACTCGAGGGGACCGTGGTCGAGGCGTTGCCCAACGCAATGTTTCGCGTTGAGTTGCCCAACGGGCACAAGGTTCTGACCACCATCAGCGGAAAAATGCGCCAGCATTACATCCGCATCCTGCCCGCTGACCGAGTGGTCGTCGAGCTTTCCCCCTACGACCTCACCCGCGGTCGTATCGTGTACCGGCACAAGTGCCCAGCCAGGTCCTGAACACGGGTGAATTCTCAACGCCCGGCCATGGCCGGGCGTCTGTTTTACCGCGGCGGGTTGGCAAAAACGGCGATGTGACGTAGGCTTTGTCGTCGGTCGTCCATGCCCGGATGCTGTCGTGTGCCTGCGATGGCCCGGAATTCCGGCGACCGGCTCATCCACCACAGATTGGGCAGGAGACTGTCCAGTCGCCGATTGAAAAGGTTGCTCGAATGAAGGTTCAGCCGAGCGTCAAGAAGATCTGCGACAAGTGCAAGGTTATTCGCCGGCACGGTCGTGTGATGGTGATCTGCGACAACCCGCGCCACAAGCAGCGTCAGGGCTGACAACCCGACGAGGGATCGCAGAACATCGCGGAACGGGGCAGGTCGCCCAGCCCGCCTGACAAGTGAACACAACGTGATCGCAAGGGCCGCCGGAAACGGTGACTCCCGACCCTTGGACGAAGGCCAAGGCCCCTTTGCGGCGACAGAACCGCCGCGCGCCAGGAGGGGACGCGACACGCCACACACCTTCGCGGTCCCCGACCTGATCGGGCGGAAGCCCACAGGGACCGGAAACACTGAAAGGTAGAACATGGCACGCCTCGTTGGTGTCGACCTGCCGCGCGACAAGCGCCTGGAGGTCGCCCTCACCTACATCTTCGGGATCGGTCGCACCCGCGCCGCCGAGACCCTCGCCGCCACCGGTGTCAGCGGCGATCTCCGTGTCCACCAGCTCACCGACGAGCAGCTCGTCGCGCTGCGTGACCACATCGAAGGCAACTACGAGATCGAGGGTGACCTCCGTCGTACCGTTGCCGCCGATATCCGCCGCAAGGTCGAGATCGGTAACTACCAGGGCCGTCGTCACCGCAGTGGCCTCCCGGTCCGTGGTCAGCGCACCCGCACCAATGCGCGCACCCGCAAGGGCAAGAAGAAGGCCGTGGCCGGCAAGAAGAAGGCACGCTGACCCGCGCGGTGAGCTGAGACAGGAGATTTGACTACTGAT